>JBAVXH010000283.1:0-5412 GCA_049698215.1 Xanthobacteraceae bacterium
CCTCCGCGACCTCCACGCCGTTTGACCTGAATGCGCGCGCCGCGCCGCGCCCGCCCGCGCCGATTGCCGAGGAGGCCAGCACATCCCGCGCGGAAACGACCGCCAGCATCAATTCCTGGCTAAAGGACGCCGAGGCGCGCGCCGATCGCGTGCCGGCCGATCTCGCTCTCGCCTATGCGGCCGCGGCGGTTCCGGAAGGCTCGCGCCCCGCCGCGCTTGCGCCCCCGATGCCGCGCATCGGCTCGGAAGGGACGTCGCAGATCGCGCGGATTCCGCCGAAGGCCGGACAGCGCTTCAACGACCCATGGCTGCGCGGGATCACGCTGGCCTCCAGCGTGCATTACGGCATGAACGTCAGTGTCTACGGCAAGCTCGACGTGCGCCAGGTGCGCACCATGATGATCAAGCCGGTATCGAGCCTGATGATGGCGTTTGGCGGCGATCCCTATGAGGGGCTGCAGACCGCGCGGTTCGTCGGCGCCGCGGTCACCTTCCTGCCGACCGTGACCTACGGCGGGGCGCAGCAGGCGAGCTTGCGGTAGTCTCTCGGGATGTCATCCCGGAAGCCGCGAAGCGGCTATCCGGGACCCAGTAAACACTGACAGCTCCTAATCGCACCGCCAGTGTTTACTGGGTCCCGGGTCTCGCTTCGCTCGCCCGGGATGACAGACAGAGCTAATTCAACATCCCCAGCGCCTGCAGGTAGGTCTCCAGGATCGCCTCCTGCTCCTTGCGCTCGTCGACATCCTGCTTGCGCAGCCGCACCACGGACCGCAGCGCCTTCACGTCGAAGCCGTTCGCCTTCGCTTCCGAATAGACGTCGCGGATGTCGTCCGACAGCGCCTTCTTCTCTTCCTCGAGCCGCTCGACGCGCTCGACGAAGGCTTTCAGGTGATCCTTGGCGAAGCGGTGGGCTTTGGTTTCGTCCTGGACGGCGGCGGCGGTGGCCATCGGGCACTCCTGCGATCACATTTATTGAGCCGCAGGTTTCGGAGTATGGGCGCGCGAGGTCAAGGCGAGAGCAAGTTCATCCACAGCAGTACACAGCTCGCTGTCATGGCCGGGCTTGTCCCGGCGATCCACGCCTTTCTTACTTGACTGTGGAAGACGCGATGCCGCACGCCCGTCTTCAATACCTACGCCGGGCATGACGAAGAACGTCAGTGCTTATGCCCCTGCTCGAACGCGGCCTTCTGCGCCGCTGAGGCTTCCTTCTGGTGCTTCGCCTTCCACTCCTCGTAGGGCATGCCGTAGACCTGCTCGCGGCTTTGATCCTTCGTGAGCGCCACGCCCTTGGCGTCGGCGGCTTCCTTCATCCAGTTGGACAGGCAGTTGCGGCAGAAGCCCGCGAGATTCATCAGGTCGATGTTCTGCACGTCGGTGCGCGCGCGCAGGTGCTCGACCAGCCGGCGGAACACCGCGGCTTCAAGCTCGGTCTGGGTCTTGTCATCCATGACGCAGTTCTCCGCTAGCTGGTGCTTAATATGGGGCCGTTGGGCCCGTGTCGCCAGCATCAGGCCGACTTGCGCGACCGTCCAGCGATCCGTTCAAGATGAAGCGCGTCAATCCGTAGATCATCGTCATCACCCCAAACGACACTCGCGCCGTAGTCGGCGACATGCGGGCCGCCAAATACACTCGGGTCGCGAAGCGGGGCCAAGATAGCGCTTCCTGTGTCGATCCATTCGGATAGATCGATTTGGTCGGCATGCCCATTCTTCCACGTCACGCGCAACACGTTCGGACCTATCGCCGCTGCGGCCGAAATGCGTGGTGTCGTCGCCTTCATCACGTCACTCATCCTCCAGCGGCAACCCGACATAGTTCTCCGCGATGGTCTGGCGGCCGGCGCGCGAGGAGAGCAGGTAGTCGAGCTCGCCGAGCTGGATGTTGCGCTCGAACGCAGAGTGCTCCGGGAAGCGATGCAGCAGCGAGGTCATGAACCAGGAGTAGCGCACCACCTTCCAGACCCGGCGCAGGCAGGTGTCGGAATAGCGGTCGAGCCGCTGCGTCGAATTGGTGCGGAAGAACTCGGTGAGCGCGCGCGCCAGCACCCGCACGTCGGTTGCCGCCAGATTGAGGCCCTTGGCGCCGGTCGGCGGCACGATGTGCGCCGCGTCGCCGGCGAGGAACAGCCGCCCGTAGCGCATCGGCTCCGACACGAAGGCGCGCACCGGCGTCACGCCCTTCTGAAAGATGCGGCCTTCGACGATCTCGCTTTTGTCGCCATCGTTCATGCGCAGGTGCAGCTCGTTCCAGAAGCGGTCGTCGGACCAGTTCGCCGCATCCTCGTCGGCTGCGACCTGCACGTAGTGGCGCGAGATCTTCAGCGAGCGGCGGCTGCACAGCGCAAAGCCGTGGTCGTGATTGGCGTAGGTCATCTCCTTGATCGGGGGTGACTCCGACAAGATGCCGAGCCAGCCGAACGGAAACACGTGGTCGTAGGTGGTGAGCACGCCGTCCGGAATCGACGCGCGGGCGATGCCGTGAAAGCCGTCGCAGCCTGCGATCACGTCGCAGGTGAGCGTGTGCTCGGTATCGCGCTGGCGATAGCGGATCGTCGGGCGCTCGCCGTCGAGGCCCTCGAGCGCCGTCACTTCCGCTTCGAACTCGATCGATGCGCCATCCGCAAGCCGCGCCGCGATCAGATCCTTCACGACCTCCTGCTGGCCGTAGATCGTGACCACCTTGCCGGCGACCAGCTCGGGGAAATGCACGTGGATCAGCTTGCCGTTGCCGAAGCGGATGTCGATCGCCTCGTCGATCATGCACTCGCGGCGCAGGCGATGGTCGAGCCCAAGCTCCGCCATCAGGTCGACGGTGCCCTGCTCCAGCACGCCGGCGCGCACGCGGTCTTCCACATAGGTGCGGCTGCGCGCTTCCAGCACCACGCAGTCGATGCCCTCGCGGTAGAGCAGATGCGCGAGAAAGAGGCCGGCGGGTCCCGCGCCGATGATGCCGACTTGCGTGTGCATGGCGTTTCCGTGAGGCAGCACTTGGACCGCCGGTGGCGACATTATCAAGCCCCCATGCGCGCCGCCGGGACACTTCCGGGAACGTTCTCAACGACCTAGGACAGGGTGCTGACCTGTTTCACCCCCCAGTGGCCTAGTTTGCAAGTGAAGCGTACAATCCAGCTAATCGGCACGGTGCAGTTGCCGATTTAGGAGGGATGTTATGGGCGTCCGTTTTAGCGGCGCGCGGCTGGCGGCCTTGGCGGCAGCCTTCGTGATTGCGCCGGGGTTCTCCGCGTTGGCGCAGTTTAGTCCACCAGGTTTTGGTGGCATGGGTCAGACAACTGGGCCAAGCGCCACGACAAAAACGCCGACCGTCAAGAGCAGCAAGTCGAATACCAGCGACCGGATGGGCGGCGGCGGGGGCGGCAAAGCTGGTGGGGCCGCAGCCAACCGCATGGGCGGCGGTGGCGGCAAAGGCGGTGCGAACAAGGCGATCAATCTTAACAGCAGCAGATCGAATTGATCCTCACGTCACTCACCTTCGAGGCCGCCCGAGTGGGCGGCCTCGTCATTTCAGCACGTACTGGTCCCTCTCAACCCCACCGATCCCTTTGAAGGAGCGGTGGACCTTTTTGGATTTAACGGCGGGTTCCTGTATTGTGCGGCTGCAACTCTTACGGGGAGCGACGCCATGCGAAGCATTTCCAAGTTAGTTGTGATCCTCGCGGCATTGACGGCAACCATCGCCGTCGCGAGTGCGCGGGACATGCCGGGGAACTCGGTCCGGCAACCGGATTTCTCTACGTGCTCAAACGCCCGCCATGCGTGTGTGGTCGGCACCGCGCGCAGAGGCCACAGCCAAGCCGGATGCGATAGAGCCTACCGGACCTGCATGCGCACCGGCACATGGAACACCTATGACGGCATGTATGGCCGCCGCGTGTCCGGGGTTGCGCGACGCTGATTCCAATTTGTACCGACAATGCGAGACCGACCGGGCGAAGGTTGGCTTGAGCACGCTGCGCGACTTCCGACAGCGCGGCGGCGCAAGCCGATCCCGAACAATCTGGCGGCGATCGAGGCCGCGCTCGAAGCCGCCGGGATCGAGTTCACCAATGGCGACGTGCCGGGCGTGCGGTTGAGGAAGAAAAGGCGGTAGCCCGCACACACCAAAGAGCAAGCGGCTGATCGAGATGATCAGCAAGGCCACGGCGGGCAAATAGCGCGGCGTTGCGCACCACGCCCCGCCGCTCGCCGCCGATCCTGGAGTGCTCCCTATTGTATCGTGGGGTGCTCGGTTCGGGGCTAAAGGGGCCAGCACCGACCTAGAACAGGATCGGCATCCGTGGCACACGGATTCACTCTGACCTAAAACTCTCCGTCGTCATCGCCCGCCAACGGGTCCGCGCGACGCGCGGCCCGATGACAGGCTCCGGCGGGGCGACCCAGTGAACGCCGGCGGAGCCTGGATCGCGAGGATTGTGTTTACTGGGTGCCCCGCTTTCGCGGGGCATGACGAACGGTGAGAGGGCGAACTCGGAATGACAGCCGTCGCGACCGATGAACGACAGCGTTTTGGCGTCGCGCTTGCCGCGCTGGTGCTCGGCGCAATCGCGATGGGCGCGTCCGTGCTGTTCGTGCGCTGGGCCGATGTCGGCCCGTATGCGAGCGCGTTCTGGCGCGTGTTTCTGGCGCTGCCGTTTCTGTTCGCGTGGATGCGGATCGAGAACCGCGGCGCCGCATGGCCACGGCTCGATCGCACGGTCATCCTCGCCGGGCTGTTTTTCACCGGCGACCTGTTCTTCTGGCATCTCGCGATCCTTGGCACGACGGTCGCCAACGCCACGTTCCTCGCCACCACGGCGCCCATCTGGGTCGCGCTCGGTGCCGGCATCGTGCTGTCCGAAGCGGTGACGGGCCGCATCCTGATCGGCCTTGCGCTCTGCCTCGCCGGAGGCTTCGCGCTGCTCGGCGAAAGTTACGGCTTTGCGCCGCACCGCCTGATGGGCGATCTCTACGGTGTCGCAACCGCGTTCTTCTTCGGCGCCTATGTGCTGGCGGTGCGCTCGGCACGGGCACACCACGGCGCCGCCGAAGTCATGTTCGTCTCGACCGCCGTCACCGCCGTCTGCCTGTTTGCGATCGCGCTCGCCTTCGAGCCGCGCATCCTGCCGCAATCCGCAAGCGGGGTCGGCGCGTTGCTCGCGCTCGCGATCATCTCGCAGGTGGGCGGGCAGGGGCTGGTGGCGGTGGCGCTCGGCACGCTGCCCGCGACGTTCTCCGCGCTGGTGATCTTCCTCGAAGCGGTCGCGGCCGCGTCGTTCGGCTGGCTTTTGCTGAACGAGCCGCTCGGCATCGTGCAGGCGCTCGGCGGCGTGCTGATCCTGTTCGGGATCTATCTGGCGCGTCCCCGTTTCGCGGAGGCGGGCCCATGACGGCGCACGCCTTCCTCGAA
>JBAVXH010000284.1:0-12398 GCA_049698215.1 Xanthobacteraceae bacterium
CGCCACGTCCTCCGCGCTGAGCGCGCGCAGCGCGAGGTGGCGGCAGCGTGAGCGGATGGTGGGCAGCAAGCGGCCGGGCGCATGGCTCACCACCAGCAGCAGGCAGCGCGAGGGCGGCTCTTCCAGAATCTTGAGCAGAGCATTGGCGCCCGCGGCGTTCATTTCGTCCGCCGAATCCACGATACAGACGCGCCAGCCTCCCTCGCCCGCGGTCGAGCCGAAGAAGCCGATGGTCCTCCGCACCATGTCGACCGGAATGAACATCGGGACCTTGCCCTTGTCGTCCGCGACCCGCTCCAGCGCGAGCAGATCGGGATGGCCCTGCGCGGCGACGCGGCGCACGACGGGATGGTCGGGCGGCAGCGCAAGGCTTGCGGCGTTTTGCGCGGTCTGCGGTGAAGGATACGCGAACACGAAGCGCGCCATGCGGTAGGCGAGCGTTGCCTTGCCGATGCCGCGCGGGCCCCCGATCAGCCAGGCATGCGGCACGCGCCCCGCGCGATAGGATTCAAGGAATGCCTGTTCCGCCCCGAAGTGTCCGTAGAGCGACAGCGTTTGGCGCGGATGCGGGATGTCCGCCACCTCGCTCACGACGCCGCCACCATCGGCGCCGCCGGACGAAGCCGTGCGTTGACCGCGGCCCAGACGAACTCGGACACGGTCGCGGCGTCGGCGCTCGCGTTGATCACGACGCAGCGGTTCGGCTCGCGCTCGGCAAGCTCCAGATAGGCCTCGCGCAGCTTCTTGTGAAACTCGAACGCCTCGCCCTCGAAACGGTCGACGGGCGCGTCTCCGCGCCGCCTGGTGACGCGCGCGAGTCCTTCCTCCGGAGACAGATCGAGGATGATCGTGAGGTCGGGCCCAAGCTCGCCGACGGTCAACTTTTCCAGCCGCGCAATCAGGCGCGCGTCCACGTTGCCGAGCACGCCCTGATAGATGCGGGTCGAGTCCGCGAAGCGGTCGCTGATCACCCACGCGCCGCGCTCCAACGCGGGCTTGATGGTTTGGCGCAGATGATCCGCACGCGCCGCCGCAAACAAGATCGCCTCGGCGTGTGGGCCCAGCGGCTTTGCGGCGCCGGAGAGCAGCACATGCCGGATCGCCTCGGCGCCCGCCGAGCCCCCCGGCTCGCGGCTCACCACCGCGCGTAGGCCGAGCGCCTCCAGGCGCTTCGCGAGCTCTGCGGCCTGGGTCGACTTCCCAGCCCCCTCGCCCCCTTCAAATGTGATGAATTTTCCGGCCATTAGGAGGGCTTCTTAAGGTCGTGATACCGGACGGAAAACCGGTATCCATACCGGATCGGGGTCCGGTACATGCTTTTCCTGGCATCGCTCCATTAAAGCCGATCCATACCCGCGCGGAAGACGTTGATGACCAGCTCTCCGGCAGCATCGAAGGCGCGCTGGTGCAGGCTGCCGCGGCCGACGTCCTCGCCCGCCTGCAGCGGGACTTCGAGCACGACGTTGTCTCCGCGCGAAACCTTGAGCGTGCCGATGGGCTGGCCCTTTTGCACCGGCGCTGCCACCGGGCCCGAATAGACGACCTTGGCGCTGAGCTTCTCGCTCATCGCGCGCGGCACCAACAGCTTGATCGGCGTCGGCGACACCAGCGGCACGCGGCTCTGCGCGCCGCCATAAAGCTTTGCCTCGCCAACGGGTTCCCCCTGGGCGAACAGCGCGCGCGCCTCAAAAGCGCGGAAGCCCCACTCGAGCAGCTTGCGCGATTCATCCGCGCGCTCCTTCATGGTCTTGAAGCCGTTCACCACCATGATGAGGCGCAGGTTGTTGTTCACCGCGGAGGCGGCGAGCCCGTAGCCGGCTTCCTTGGTGTGGCCGGTCTTCAGTCCATCCGCGCCGATTCCCATCACGAGCAGCGGATTGCGGTTCTGCTGGCGCACCTTGTTCCAGGTGAACTCGCGCTCGCCGTAGATTTTGTAAGCGTCCGGATAGGTCTTGATGATGTGCTGCGCGAGCTTGGCGAGTTCGCGCACCGTCATGTTGTGGTCCGGCTCGTGCACACCGGTCGAGTTGGAAAAGCGCGACTGGGCGAGGCCGATTTCGCGCGCGCGCTTGTTCATCAGATCCGCGAAGGCAAGCTCGCTGCCCGCGATGCCTTCGGCGAGCGCGATGCACGCGTCGTTGCCGGACTGGATCATCACGCCGTGCATGAGGTCACGGACGCTCACACGGCTGTTGAGCGCCGCGAACATCGCCGAGCCGCCCGAGGGGGCGCCGCCTTTGCGCCAGGCGTTCTCCGAGATGGTCATTTCGTCTTCCCACTTGAGCTTGCCCTGCTCGATGGTGTGCAGGACGAGCTCGGTGGTCATCAGCTTGGACATGCTCGCCGGCGGATTGAGCTTGTCGGCATTCTTCTCGAACAGCACAGTGCCGCTGTCGGCCTCGATCAGGATCGCGTAGGGCGCGCTGGTCTGGAATTCGTCTTTCTTCTGGGCTTGTGCGGCGCCAGGCAACGCAAGCGCGACCGCGAGTGCAAACGCCGCGAGGCGTGTCGTGGCGTGCGACAAGGAAAAAACCGGCATCGGTGTTGCTCCGGGCGCGCTTCGGCCGCCCCAGATGTATCGATCAGCGCTCGAATTTGCCAATCCGATCCGGCAAATCAATGACCTGTGCACGCTCTGCACAGGAGCGAAAAAGCGCCGGATTTCAGGAAATTGCGGGTGGGTCCGTCGATTGAGAGTGGAAACGCGCTCAATAAAGCCCGCGGCCGCTCGCAAGTGCGCCGTCCTGGTGGATCGGCGCATAGGCGGCAACCGGCGACGGCGCCGGCGCTGCTTGCACCCATGGGCCGCCCGCGCGACTCGCGGAGGTCTCCGCGGCCCGCATGTCGCGCGCTTCCTGGGCGCGTAAGCGAGCCGCCATGACCCGCGGCGGCTCGGTGTCGGGTGAAATATCGACGTAGCGCGGATCGATCGGGTGGCGCGAGAGTGCTTCGCTGGCGAGCCGCGTCATCTCGTTCGATTGCCGCGGATAGGTTGCGGCGACCTGATCGGCGCTTTCGCCGAGATCGAACGGCCGCTCCTGCGGCAGCGGGGCTCCGTTGCGGATCGGCGCCCGGCCGAAGTTCGGCAGGAAGCGATTCGACGCGACCATGACCACGGGCGCCGGCGCGGGCTGGCCTTCACGCAGGGTCGCGACTAACTGGCGGTCGTCGGTGCCTTCCAGCGGCGCCGGCCCGACATATTCGACGCGGACGCGCGCCGTGCCGTGATGGCGGAAGCCGAGCAGCTCGGCCGCCTTGGCAGACACGTCGATCTCGCGATTGCGGTGATAAGGCCCGCGATCGTTGACCCGCACGATCAGCGATTTGCGGGTCGACATGTTCGTGACGCGCACATAGCTCGGCATCGGCAAAGTTGGATGCGCCGCCGAAATCGCGGCCATGTCGTAGATTTCGCCGTTCGCGGTGAGCCGGCCGTGGAAATCGTCGCCGTACCAGGAGGCGAGACCTTCATTGCGGTAGCGGCTGTTCTCCTCGGGCGTATAAGTGACGCCGGCCACTTGGTAAGGCTTGCCGACGCGGTAGACGCCCCCGCCCTTCGGCACCGGCTGGCCGGGCTCGACCACGCGGGGACTGGCGGCCACGCCGTAGCGCGGATCGACGCGGCTGGTGAGCTTCGAGGACGAGGAGCAGTTGGCAACGAGCAGGCACGCCGCGATCGCCGCGGCCGCCTGTCCAATCCTGCGCGAGAGAGAGAATGCCTCTCCCATGTCCCCGTGCCACCCCATTCCGCGACTGCTCTTGGCCTTTCGTGCGATTTCCCCCGGAAAACCGCGAAAGTCCGACCCCTACCCCGCATTGGTTAATGATACAGGCGCCCGGCCGCCCCGCCACACGCCCGCTCTCCACGGTGGTAAACACCGCATTGAAATTTTGAGGCTTTCCTGAGGCACAAAAGGTGCCCGAGCAAAGCTTGCAAAGGGTGTTGCCTTTGCGCCATTGAGTGCCTGATCGGGATCGTAGCCGCGGTTTGATGTCAAAAATCACCTGGCTCAAGGAAAGGAGATTGGTATCAGATTAGGCTCGGATCCAGATAAGCCGAGCGGCGACGGACGCCCTCTTCCCGCTATTTACCAGCTGATCAACTATCAAAAGGGTACTGTAGCATTCTGCATTGCGGCGGTCTGGATTTTCTATCTTTACTTTCTCATTCGAACGTAGGGGCGCCCGCGCCCGCCTACAGCGGATCAATGGGCCATATCGACCGCGATTGCCTGCGCCAGCTTGCGCTCCCCGTCAGCGCACCGGCGGGGCGTACAGGATGCCGCCGTTGGTCCACAGCGCATTGAGGCCGCGCGGGATCCTCAGGCTGGATTTCATCCCCACATTGCGGTCGTAGACCTCGGCGTAATTGCCGACGTGCCGAACGATGCGCGCGACCCAGTCCTTGGTGAGACCGAGCTGCTCACCGAAATTCCCCTCGGTTCCGACCAGCCGCTTCACGTCGGGTTGGTTCGACTTGAGAGCTTCGTCGAGCGTTTCCGTGCCGACCCCATACTCCTCGGCGTCCAGCATCGCGAAGCTCGTCCACCGTGCGATGTTGAACCACTGAAAATCGTCCTGCCGGACGGCCGGGCCAAGCGGTTCCTTGGACAGAAGGTCGGGCAGGATGTCGTGATCATCCGGCCGCGCGGTCTTGAGCCGTTCGCCATGCAGCGCGGAGGCATCCGCCGTCAGCACATCGCAACGCCCGTCCTCGTAGGCTTTGCGCGCGTCATCCAGACTCGGCGCGGAGACGGACGTGAACTTCATGCCGTTGGTCTTGAAGTAATCCGCCAGGTTGAGCTCGGTGGTTGTCCCCGCCTGCACGCAGACCTTGCTGCCGTCGAGATCGAGCGCGGTGGTGATGTTGCGCGCGCGGCGCAGCATCAGGCCCTGGCCGTCGTAGAACGTGACGCCCGCGAATGCGAGGCCGAGTTCGGTCTCGCGCGACAGGGTCCAGGTCGAATTGCGCGAGAGCACGTCGATCTGTTTCGACTGCAGCGCGCGGAAGCGATCGCCAGCCGACAGCGGCACGTACTGCACCTTGCCGGCATCGTTGAAGATCGCGGCCGCGAGCGCGCGGCAGAAATCGACGTCCAAGCCGCTCCACTCGCCGCGCTCAGAGCGACTCGAGAAGCCAAGCACGCCCTGGCTGACGCCGCAGATCAGCGTGCCGCGCTGCCTGACCGTTTGCAGGGTCTGCGCCGGAGCCTCGCTGGCGAGGAGGACGCATCCAGCCGCCAAGCAGCAGGCAACGCCGCGCACGAAAGACGCGAGACTGATCATGGGATTTCCCCCCCCGGCTTAGAGCGCAGCGGCTTGACGGACGACAACCTTGGTACCGATCGGCACCCGCTCATAGAGATCGATCAGCTCCGGATTGGTCAGGCGGAAGCAGCCGGATGACACCGCGGTCCCGATCGTGTGGGGCGCGTTGGTCCCGTGAATGCGATAGACCGTCCCGCTGATGTAAAGCGCGCGTGCGCCCATCGGATTGCCGGGCCCGCCCGCCATGAAGCGCGGCAGATAGGGCTGCCGCGCGATCATTTCCGGCGGCGGTGTCCAGTCCGGCCATTCGGCCTTGCGGTCGATCCGCTTCAATCCGGTCCACTGAAATCCCTCGCGGCCGACGCCGATGCCGTAGCGGATCGCGCGGTTGTTCGGCTGCACCAGGTAGAGGAAGCGCTCCTGCGTGTGGACGATGATCGTTCCGGGCGACTCGGTGGTGCGGAAGAACACCGCCTGCCGGCGCAACTCGTTCGGGAGCTGCTCTTCCGCCTCGGTCGGCACGTAGCCCGGCCTCTCCACGTCGGCTTGCGGCGCTGGGACGCCGGGCTTCGCCGATCCCAGCAGGATCGCGCACCCCACAAGAAAGCCTGCCGCAAGGCGCAGCCAGACAGCTCCGCCATTCCCGGCCACCACCGTCCTCGACAATCCGATCATCTTTTCTCCTGCAGCTGCGATTCTTCAGCACAACGGAGCCATCCGCCTATGGCGGCCGTTCGTTGTCCATGACACGAGAGTCTGACCGGACTAGACGGAAGCCTACCCGCCCGCTGTGGCGAATCCGGCCGCATTGACCGCGAGATGGCCCAAGTCATAAGAAGACGGCGCGGCAGCGATTGCGTAGCCCATGCGGGCACAAATCCGGTAGCAGCCGGTTACCAAGCGCGACGGCGTGGAGAGGTGGCCGAGTGGTTTAAGGCAGCGGTCTTGAAAACCGCCAGAGGGGTAACTCTCTCGTGGGTTCGAATCCCACCCTCTCCGCCAGATCGAGAACCGGATTCAGTTCCTCGTCATATCGAGAAAGCGGAATTTGCGCCGCCGCGCGTAGGAGCGGCCGACGTCGCGCAGGATCACGACCGCGCGGTCCGCGAGCGCCGCGCTGGCGATGATCTCATGCCCGACGCGCAGCCGCAGCAGGTCCGCCACAATCTCCAGGACGATCTGATCCCTCATGCGACGCGAGGATAATCGCTGGCGATTTCCGGGTGAGGCGTATTTCGGAAAACTGACCCACGGGCATTGGCTGATGATGCCAATGGATGAGCCGAATGCACCTTCGCAAGTTTGCTCCCGGACGGCCCAAGCGGCATTGTGGCGGCGATCGGATCAGTCCCCACTGACCCCATCCGATCAAGAAAGGCGATCCGGCTCGCACCGCACCCCATCCCCCCGCCGGAAAGCCAATAAGCCGCCGATCTCCTCCGGCGGCTTATTCTTTTACCGCTCCCATCCGTTCGGCCAGCGCGGACGCCGAAGGTATAGTTGCCGATCGATGCGCATTGTCATCAAGCATAGTTAGTCCTGGGATGGACGCGGGAGGACTTGATGCGGTTTCTTGCGGCTCGGGGAGCGCTGACGCTCACGTTTGTCGTTGCGTTCGGCTCTACATTCTCGCTTGGTGACGACGCCCGGGCTCAGACGCTCAAGGCGGTCAAGGAACGCGGCGCGGTCGCATGCGGCGTCAGCCAGGGCGTGATCGGCTTTTCGGCGCAATCCGAAGACAAGTCGTGGACCGGCATCGATGCGGATTTCTGCCGCGCGCTTGCGGCCGCGATCTTCGACGATCCCGGCAAGGTCGCATTCGTGCCCCTCTCCGCCGAAGACCGGTTTCAGGCGCTTCAGTCGAAGCAGATCGACGTTCTGTCGCGCAATTCGACCTGGACCATGGCGCGCGAGACGGAACTGGGGCTGCTTTTTGCCGGGGTGAACTTCTACGACGGCCAGGGCTTCCTGGTTCGCCACGCGCGCAATGTGACCACGGCGCTCGAGCTCGCGGGCGCCAAAATCTGCGTTCAGAGCAGCACGACCACCGAGCTCAATCTGCGCGACTATTTTGCCGCGAACGGCATGCGCTACGAGCCGGTCGCGACTGCGACCGCCGAAGAGGCGCTGGCGGCCTACCTCGATGGCCGCTGCGATGTGCTGACGGCCGACGCCTCGCAGCTGCATGGCGAGCGGCTCAAGACGCCCCGGCCGGACGATCACGATATCCTCCCGGAAATCATTTCCAAGGAGCCGCTCGGCCCGGCGGTGCGTCAGGACGATGTCCAGTGGTTCAACATCGTGAAGTGGGTGAACTTCGCGATGCTGCATGCCGAGGAGCTCGGCGTCAGCTCGGAGACCCTCGATGCTGCGCTGAACTCCCCGAAGCCGGAGATCAAACGGCTTGTGGGCGCCGACGGCAATTTCGGCGAGCAGATTGGGCTGACCCGGGACTGGGCCGCGCGCGTCATCCGCCGAGTCGGGAATTACGCGGAAGTTTATGACCGCAATATCGGAGTTAAGTCGAAGCTCGGGATTCCGCGCGGTATCAATCAGCTCTGGACCAGCGGCGGCATTCTCTATGCGCCGCCGATCCGCTGAACACGTGCGATCCTGTGATGGCTGATTACTATCCCCTGCTCCGCAAAGCGATCGACCGTCTCGACCGGCCGAGCGAGGCTGCCCGCTACAACGTCTACGAACGGGCGCGGCAGGCGCTGGTGCGCCAGCTGCGCGGCGCGGGCATCGTGGATGCCCAACTCGACCAGCATGTCGAAGCGCTCGACCAGGCTGTCGAGCAGATCGAGAGCGAGTTCGCGAACGGACGCAAGGAGCCGGCGCGTGTCCTGCGCGCCGAATCAGAGGAGCCGCGACCCGCGCCTGATCTGCAAGAGCCGCAGCCGGAGCTGGGTCAAGGGGAGCCGGCCCTCGAGTCCGACTCAGCATCCGCGAAACAGTCTGCCTCGGTGCTCCGTCGCTGGGCCGTCGCAATGGCTGCGGCTGTATTGGCGGTCGTTCTCGCGGCCGGCCTCAGCTTCTACTATTTCAAGCCAGGCTCACGCCCCACGGCAGCCGACCGGCCGGCAGATCGTCCACCGGCGGCCCGGCCGGCATCTGCGCCGACGGCCGTCGCGTCGCAGCAGGAAGACGTGCAACCGTCCTACATCCTGCGGCGTCAACGCGTCTTCTATCGAACGACGCATCCGCCCAACACAATTGCGGTTTCGCTCAGTCAGAAGTTCCTCTACGTGGTGCAGCCCAATCAGGTCGCGATCCGCTACACGATAGGCGTTGGGTCCGCTTGCGATAAGCTCTCGGGACTGTTCCATGTGACCGAGAAAGTCCCGCGTCCGGCCGAGAGTGTAACAGGACGGGCGCCCGCGGCCCCCGTTTTGCCGGCTCAGAACTTCAGCCCGCCCGCGATCTACTTCGATCAGGGGCGGGCGGTGCACGAAGCGACCGATCCGAAGGCGGTCGGACAGGTGGTGCGCACCGGCTGCTTCCAGTCCTGGGAGCAGGACATCGCCGATCTGTTCGACCGCATTTCGGTGAACGACAGGGTTGTGGTGGCGAACTAGCTAGGGCGACCTGCCCACACACCCTACCGGCATTGAAAGCAGCATCATTTGATGCTAGATTTCATGCCTAGTTCGAGGTCGCACGATGCGCACAACTCTTGCTTTGGATGACGAACTGCTGAGCCGCGCGCAGGCGCTCACAGGCGTGCAGGAAAAGTCGGCCCTGGTCCGCGAAGGACTCAAAGCCCTGATCGAACGGGAAAGCGCGCGCAGGTTGGCCCGTCTCGGTGGAACCCAACCGCACTTGAAGGCGCCCCGACGTCGGCGGACGCGATCGGCGTGATCCTTGCCGATACGTCGGTCTGGGTTGACCACTTGCGTTACGGCAACCAGGAAATGGCGGGCCTGCTCGACCGTGGGCAGGTCGCAATGCATCCATTTATCGTTGGGGAACTGGCGGTTGGAAACCTCAAGCCGCGCGACCAGATTCTGCGCGCATTAGCAGACCTTCCGTACGCCGAGATTGCCACCAATGAAGAGGTATTGCGCCTGATCGAGCTTCACATGTTGTTCGGAACCGGTATCGGCTATATCGATGCGCACCTGCTGACCGCCGCCGTGCTGACCCCGGGGACGTTGATCTGGACCCGTGACAGGCAATTGCTTGGTGCAGCAAGCAAACTTGGTCTCGCCGTGTAATCGCGCGAGCGAAGCTAGACGAGCCGCCTCATGACCCGTGCCGCCGCCATTTCACGCGCCCAGACCTATTTCGATTCCGGCGCGTTCAAGGCCGACCTTGCCCGCCGTGTCGCGATCCCCACCGAGAGCCAAAATCCTGAGCGTGCTTCGGACCTTGCACGCTATCTTGAAAGTGAAATCCAGCCTGCGCTGGAAAAGATTGGCTTCAAGTGCCGCACGCTCACCCAGGCGCGCGCGAAGGGTCCGTTCCTCTATGCCGAGCGGATCGAGGACCCTGCCCTGCCGACCGTGCTCGGCTACGGGCACGGCGACGTCATCCGCGGGCTCGATGCAAGCTGGCACGCGAGCCTCTCGCCCTGGACGCTGACCGAGAAGGACGGCCGCTATTACGGGCGGGGCGTGGTCGACAACAAAGGCCAGCACACGATCAATATCGCCGCGCAGGCGGCCGTGCTCGCCGCGCGCGGCAAGCTCGGGTTCAACGCCAAATGGCTGATCGAGATGGGCGAGGAAACCGGCTCGCCCGGATTGCGCGAGCTCTGCGCCGAGCACAAGGACCTGTTCAAGGCCGATGCGCTGGTGGGTTCCGATGGCCCGCGTCTCACCGCCGACCGCCCGACCATCTCGCTGGGTACGCGCGGCGCCTTTCCGCTCGACCTCTGGATCGACGCGCGCGAGGGCGGGCATCACTCCGGCAACTGGGGCGGGCTGCTCTCCTCCCCGGCGATCCAGCTCGTGCACGCGCTCTCGACCATTACGGGACCGACCGGCCAAATCCGCATTCCCGAATGGGTGCCGGCAGGCGGTATTCCGGACTCGGTGAAGCGCGCGCTTGCGGACTGTGAGATCAAGTCGGGTCCGGGCGATCCCGAGATCGATCCGAACTGGGCCGAGCCGGGATTGACGCTCGCCGAGAAGGTGTTCGCCTGGTGCACGTTCGAAATCCTCGCAATGGAATCCGGCGTGCCCGCAAGCCCCGTCAACGCAGTGCCGCCGCGCGCCTGGGCGCGCGGGCAGATCCGCTTCGTGGTCGGCACCGATCCGGACGAATTCCTGCCCGCGCTGCGCCGCCATCTCGACCGCCACGGCTTCCCGATGGTGCAGATCGCGCAGGCGCGCGACGACGTGATGATGGCGACGCGGCTCGATCCCGAGCACCCGTGGGCGCGCTGGGCCGCGACCTCGATCGCCAAAACAACAAATACCAAGCCCGCGGTACTGCCCAACGTGGGTGGATCGCTGCCGAACGACATCTTCACTGACGGGCTCGGCCTGCCGACGATCTGGGTTCCGCACTCCTATCCGGGCTGCTCCCAGCATGCGCCGAACGAGCACTTCCCGACCGCGTTGGCGCGCGAAGCGCTCGGCATCATGGCCGGCGTCTACTGGGACCTCGGCGAGCCGGGCACCCCGGCGCGGGCAAAGTAATGGCGCGGATTTCCTACGTCTCGCTCGGCTGCCCGAAGGCGCTGGTCGACTCGGAACGTATCCTCACCACGCTGCGCTCGGAAGGGTACGAAATTTCGCGCGAGCATGCGGGCGCCGACCTCGTGATCGTCAACACCTGCGGCTTCCTCGATAGCGCGCAGGCGGAATCGCTCGAAGCCATCGGCTCCGCGATGGCGGAGAACGGCAAGGTGGTGGTGACCGGCTGCATGGGCGCGGAGCCGGAGAAGATCACCGACAAGTTCCCCAACGTGTTCGCCGTCACCGGCCCGCAGCAATACGAGAGCGTGGTCGAGGCGGTGCACCGCGCAGCGCCGCCGGCGCATGATCCGTTCGTCGATCTGGTACCGCCGGAGGGCATCAAGCTCACGCCGCGCCACTACGCCTACTTGAAGATTTCGGAAGGGTGCAACAATCGCTGTAGCTTCTGCATCATCCCGAAGCTGCGCGGCGATCTCGTCTCGCGCCCGGCCGCGGACGTGCTGCGCGAGGCGGAGCGGCTGGTCGCGGCCGGCGTGAAGGAATTGCTGGTCATCTCGCAGGACACCTCGGCCTATGGGGTCGATATCAAGTACGCGGATAGCCCGTGGAAGGGCCGCGCGGTGCGCGCCAAGTTCATCGATCTGGCGCGCGAGCTTGGCGAGTTGGGCACCTGGGTGCGGCTGCACTACGTCTACCCGTACCCGCACGTCGATGAGGTGATCCCGCTGATGGCCGATGGCAAGGTGCTGCCGTATCTCGACATCCCGTTCCAGCATGCCTCCCCCGACGTGCTCAAGCGCATGAAGCGCCCGGCCGCGCAGGCGAAGACCATCGAGCGCATCCGCCGCTGGCGCGAGATCTGTCCGGCGCTGACCATCCGCTCGACCTTCATCGTGGGCTTTCCGGGCGAGACCGATGCGGATTTCGACATGCTGCTCGACTGGCTCGGCGAGGCGCAGCTCGACCGCGTCGGCTGCTTCAAGTACGAGCCGGTCGCGGGCGCGGTCGCGAACGACCTCGCGGCCGCCGTGCCGGATGCGGTGAAAGACGAACGCTGGCACCGTTTCATGCAGGGCCAGCAGGCGATCTCGGCGAAGCGCCTCAAGGCCAAGGTCGGCACGCGCCAGCAGGTCATCATCGACGAGGTCGGTCCGACCGTCGCCAAGGGCCGCAGCAAGGGCGATGCGCCGGAAATCGACGGCGCGGTCTATGTCGCGAGCCACCGCCCGCTGCGCGTCGGCGAGATCGCGACGGTGAAGATCGAGCGCGCCGACGACTACGACCTGTATGGCATTGCGGTCGGATTCTAGCCAAGCTCCTCCGGCTCGAACCGCTCGATAAACCCGATCAGCGCTGCGACCGCGAGACCGAGATCGCGCGGGCTCACATACTCCATCGGATTGTGGCTGACGCCGCCGCGGCAGCGCACGAACAGCATCCCGATCGGGCAAAGCTTCGCCATCGCCTGCCCGTCATGCCCGGCGC
>JBAVXH010000285.1:0-9954 GCA_049698215.1 Xanthobacteraceae bacterium
GCGAGGGACATCGAAGAGGCCGCCGACGCGATTCGCGCGCGCGGGCAGCAGGCCGACACGCTGGTGCTCGACGTGACCGACCTGTCTGCGATGCAGAAGGCGATCGCGGCCACCCCGCCGTTCAACATCCTCATCAACAATGCCGGCACCAACCGGCCGAAGCCGCTGATGGATGTCACGATCGAGGACTTCGACGCCATCATGGGGCTGAATGTGCGCGCAGCCTATTTCGTCGCGCAGGCCGTGGCGCGGCGGCTGATCGAGGCGCGGCAATCCGGCTCCATCATCAACATCTCCTCGCAGATGGGCCACGTCGGCGCGGCGCGGCGCACGGTCTACTGCGCCAGCAAGCACGCGATGGAAGGCTTCACCAAGGCAATGGCGATCGAGCTGGCGCCGCACGACATCCGCGTGAACTCGCTCGGGCCGACCTTCATCGAGACGCCACTGACCAGGCCGTTCTTCGAGAACGAGGCGTTTCGCCGCGAAGTGCTGAGCAAGATCAAGCTCGGCCGCATCGGCCAGATGGACGAGCTCACCGGCGCGATCGTGTTTCTGGCGAGCGATGCGTCGCGGCTGATGACCGGCTCGGCGCTGGTGGTGGACGGCGGCTGGACGGCGGAATGATCCCGCGCCCCAATATCAGCCGATCGAGACCATTCCTTTACCGAATGCCACACCGACCTCCCTTAAGATGTCTTTTGGAAGGTTAAGCAGTTCGATGCCGTAGCTCCTGGCCCAGCGCTTGATTGGCCGCATGCGCGCGGCGCGCCGGATTCTGCCGATCCTTGACTGGAGCTTGACGACGAGCTCGTCAGGGCCAGGATCCGCTCGTGCCTCCCTGATGGCGTCGAACAGATCGACGACGAGAGCCTCTCCGTCCTCATACTTCGGCCCTTGAAACGCTGCCACCTTGAATCGTAACTTCGCTGCGTGCTGGACGCACATCTCGCCCCGCTCCAGCGTAAACAGCAGAATCATCGGCAATTGTCCCGGCGAGATATTGAATCTTTCTGCGATCTTTAGGCTGCAGTTTTCGAATTTTCCCCCGCGTCGCTCTTTGATCGGAAGAAAGAGGATCATGGCGGCTTGGTCGGACAGGGCGTTGAGCCAATTGAATGCCTGCTCGCAAAATGCCTTGATCTCGGCGTGCGACTGCCTGTCGTCGAAAAGGATGAAGCCGAACAAATCGCGCCTGCGCCGCCACTGCGGGAAATTGTCGAGAAAATGCCTATAGTTGTACACCGGGATAGACATGAGAGCCTCCGGCGAAAATGCCCCTAAGACTTTCGATCGTAACACGCAAACCGCGAACAGACGAATCTGGATGTTCGACCCCAAGAACCTGAACGGCTACTCCGCCGCCTGGCGCTTTCCGATCGCGGCATTCACCTGCGGCAGCACCTTCTCGGCCAACAACACCATGTTGCGGCGGCCGAGCTCGCGGTCCTTCCAGTCCTTGCCGGCAAGCAGCAGCGTGCCGAAGTCGCCGATCTCTTCGCGGAACGCGAGAATCTGGTCGGTCACGCGATTGGGCGATCCCCAGAACACCAGCTTCTCGCACACCGCATCGAGCGACACGTCATTATCGTCCTGTTTCGGATCGGTCTTGAACGCGATGGCGCGGCCGCCGCGCTGCAGCTTGGTGAGCAGCTGGCTGTAGTAATAGCGGTACGGCCCGTTCGGGTCGGTCGCGTAGCGTTTCGCGGTCGCGTCATCGTCCGCGACGAAAATCGATTTCGCGACACGCCAGTTTGCCGGATCGGCCGGCCGCCCAACACGCTCGCAGCCTTCGACATATTTCGGCCAGTGCGACTTCACCCACTGTGGCATCAGGAAGTTCGCCGAGATCGGATCCCAGCCGCGCGCGGCGGCTTCGGTCACGCCCTTCGAGAATGGGGCGACCGCCGTGACGACGATCGGCGGATGCGGCCGCTGCAACGGCTTCGGCAGATGGCCCTGCCCGAGGTCGAGCATCAGCTGCTTCTCGAGCACGACGTTCCAGTACTTGCCCTTGATGTTGTAGGGCGCATCACTCGCCCAGATCTCCAGCACCTGGTTGATGCATTCGAGGAACATCGCGTTGCGGTCGGCTTCGAGATTGCCGAACGCCTCGGCGTCCGACATCAGCCCGCCTGGCGAAATCCCCAAGATGAAGCGGCCGTCGAGCATGTGGTCGAGCATCGCCACGTTCGCCGCGACCGCGGCCGGATGATTGTTCGGCATGTTGAGCGTGCCGGTACCGAGCTTGATGCGCCTCGTCGCCTCGATCAGCGTGCAGATGAACATCATCGAGGAAGTGATGTTCTCGGCGCGGTCGGTGTGGTGCTCGCCGACATAGCCCTCGGTGTAGCCGAGCTCGTCGGCAAGGATGAACGCCTCGCGATCCTCGCGCAGCGAGACGCGCCAGTCCTTCTCCAGCGGATGGATCGGCATGGTGAAGAAGCCGAGGTTCATCGAGCACATCTCCGTACGTCGCGCGATTTTGGGATCATAACGCAAAATGAGGCGAGTAACTCGCGTTCTTGCGTCGCGTGCGCATTTTCACATCACGCAATTTCGCGCCATTCGCCCTTGCGTTCCGCCGAGTCGAACGCCGCCTCCAGCGCCGCGACGGTGTGAACGATTCCCGCATCATCGATCTGGAACTTGCCCTTTCCGAGCGCCGCTGCCGCGAACGAATCGAGGTTCGCGCCAATGTGGTTCACCTGCGGCGCGTCGAACGTCTCGGGCTTTCCGTCCTTGCGGCAGATCGTCACCTTCGTTTCCGACAGCGACTCCGCCCACATCTCGGAACCGTAGACCGCGAGCCGCCACACGAAGCCCGGCGTCTTGAGTGACGTCGCGATGGTGCCGGTCGCGCCATTCGCGAACTGCAGCATGGCCTGCGTGGTGTCGCCCGACTCGAACGGCAGGATGCGCCTGGTCGAGAGCGCGCTGACCCGCGCCATCTCCCCGACGAGAAACGAAAAGCCATCAAGCAGATGGATGCCCATGCCGGTCATGCCGCCGGCTTTCGTCTCCTGCGGCGCCGAGCGCCAGTTGTCGAGCGGCGTGTTGGCCAGAATGTCGTGGCTGTAGTTGCCTTCGGCGAACATCACAGTGCCGAACTCTTGCGACGACACGACCTCCTTCAGCTTCACCATCGAGGGCCAGAGCCGGCGATTGTGTCCGACCCCGAGCGCGACGCCGGCCTTGCGGCAGGCCGCAATCGCGGCCTTCGCATCCGCGACGGTCAGCGCGAACGGCTTTTCGCAGAACACATGCTTGCCGGCGGCCACTGCCGCTTCCACCTGCGCGCGATGGCGCGTATGCGGCGTTGCCAGCACCACAGCGTCGATCGACTTGTCGGCGAGCACATCCTCATACGACGCACCGATGCTCAGATTCATCTCGCGCGCGAAATCGCGCACCGTGTCGGGCTCGAGCGTCACGCCGCGGGTGAAGCGCATCAGTTGGCTCGCCTGCGCCGAGCGCACCAGTTCCTTGCCCCACCAGCCGAGCCCGATCATCGCGGCGTTGAGCATGGTTCCTCCCTGTTCTCCTCCGACCATGCAGCCCTTGTCATCGCTTGCGCAAGCAGGCAAGTCACTTCGTGCTTCCCCTCATCCTGAGGAGGCCGCCCAGCGGCCGTCTCGAAGGATGGCCACACGACGCACCCTTCGAGACGCGCGCTACCGCGCGCTCCTCAGGGTGAGGACTGAGATAGAGGAAACGCCATGTCCCGCCTGCCCGAACTCGACCCTGAGAAATTTTCACCGGAGCAAAAAAAGGTCCACGAGGCGATCCTCGCCGGGCCGCGCGGCAAGGTGGTCGGGCCGCTCAAGGTGTGGCTCAACAATCCCGGGCTCGCCGAGCACGCGCAGGCGCTTGGCGCTTATGCGCGCTTCAATTCGAGCCTGCCACCGCGGCTTTCCGAATTGGCGATCTGCGTCACCGGCGCGTTCTGGAAGGCGAATTTCGAGTGGTATGCGCACGCCCCGCTCGCCATCAAGGCCGGCATCGATCCTACCGCGATCGAGGCGATCCGCATCGGCGGCACGCCGAAGCTCGAGAAAAGCGACGAGCAAGTGGTCTACGATTTCGCGAGGGAGATTGTGCAGACGAAGCGCGTCTCCAACGCAACGTTCGAGCGCGCCAGGAAGGAGATCGGGCTCACCAGCGTGATCGATCTCGTCGGCATCATCGGTTACTACAGCCTGGTGTCGGTGACGCTGAACGCGTTCGAGATTCCGCTGCCCGAGGGCGAGAAGCCGCCGTTTGATGTGAAGTGATCGGCACTCCGCTCGTCCCCGCGAAAGCGGGGACCCAGGGGCCAAGAGCTGGATGCCCGCTTTCGCGGGCACGAGCGGACTGCGGAACCACTACGCCCCGACCACCGCCTTCAACCCCGCCGCCTCGATGCCGGCGACGGCGCACACCTCGTCCTTGTCCGACGTGTCGCCCGAAATGCCGACCGCGCCGAGCACGCTGCCTGTGGCATCCTTGATCAGCACGCCGCCCGGCACCGGCACGAGCCGGCCCTGGCTCACGGTCGCGAGCACACCGAAGAACAGCGGATTCTTGCCCGCACGATCGGCCAACTCGCGCGAGCCGAAGCCCATGCCGAGCGCGCCCCAGGCTTTGCCGTAGGCGATATCGAAGCGCAGGATGCCGGACTTGTCCTCGCGCTTGAACGCCACCAGGTGCCCGCCGGCATCGAGCACCGCGACGGTCAACGGCGCGCAGTTTGTCTCGCGGCCTTTCTTCAGCGCGACATCCACGATGATCGAAGCCTGCGCGAGTGTGACGGACATAATCCCTCCTCGTCATGCCCCGCGAAGGCGGGGCATCCAGTAATCACCATACTTTCGATTGAGCATCATACCGCGCCCAGCGTTTACTGGGTCACCCGCCTTCGCGGGTGACGACGAAGGAAGAATCATTTCTTCGACCAATACACCGAATGCATCGCGGCTTCTTTCCCGCCCAGGCCCTTGGACGCCGTCTCCTCCATGCAGGCGAGCGTCATCTGCACCAGGGGCAGCGACAGGCCGCGCGCCCTGCCCTCGGCCTGCATCGACTGCAGATCCTTCATGCACCCTGCGAGGTCGAACGTCACCGGCGGATCCTCGCCCTTCATCATTTTCGCAACCACCGGTCCGCGCGCCTTCATCATCGTGGGCGCACCCGACGTATCGCAGATGATGTCCATCAGCCGCTCCGGCTCGAGCCCGATATCACGCGCCATCGAGAGCGCCTCGCCGAGCGCCTGGTAATAGATCATCAGCGGCATGTTGATGGTGAACTTGGCAAGCGCGCCGTTGCCGACCGGGCCGACATGCTCGAGCCGCCGGCACAGCTGATCCAGGATCGGCTTTGCCAGCGAGGCATCGCCCTCCTCGGCCCCCATGAAGCCGAACAGCTTGCCCTGCCGAGCCGGCCCCGTCGTGCCTCCGACGGGGCACTCGACGAAGCGCCCGCCGCTCGCGCGCACCACGTTGGCCAGCGCGACCTGCACCTCGGGCCGCACCGTGCTCATCTCGATGAACAGCTTCTCGTTCGGATCGCCCGCGAGCAGCCCGTGCTCGCCATTGTAGACATGGTCGATCGCATCCGCGTCGGTCAGCGTCGTGATGATGACTTCGCTGTGCTCGGCGAGATCCTCCGGCGTCGCGCATTGCGTCGCGCCGGCATCGACCAGCGGCTTTGCTTTCTCAGGCGTGCGATTCCAGACCGAGACGGTGTGG
Source organism: Xanthobacteraceae bacterium (assembly GCA_049698215.1). Taxonomy (GTDB): domain Bacteria; phylum Pseudomonadota; class Alphaproteobacteria; order Rhizobiales; family Xanthobacteraceae; genus PALSA-894. Next base: position 5,730 of record JBAVXH010000285.1, read on the forward strand.
CCGACTTCCATCAGCCGCGCCGCAATCGCGGCGCCCATGCGGCCAAGCCCGGCGATTCCGATTTGCATGGGCACCCCTCGCTGTGTTCACTTGCCCGCACATAAGAAGACGCGGAGGCATCATGAGCGCAGCCACGCCCAAGGGGCAAGTCGGTGTCATCGGCCTCGGCATCATGGGCGGCGCGATCGCCAAGAATCTCAGCCGGGCCGGCTGGCAGGTGATCGGCTTCGACATCGCGAAAGACCGATGCGAGGAGGCGAAGGCCGCGGGCGTCGAAATCGCGAAGGATGCCGCCGCGGTCGCCGCGAAGGCGACGAACATCCTGGTCAGCTTGCCGAAACCGGAAGCGCTGGTCGCGACCGGCGCGGCCATCGCAGAAGCAAAGCTGCCGCGCCGGGTGATCGCCGAGCTGTCGACGTTCTCGATCGACGACAAGACGCAGGCCGAAGCGGCGCTGCGCAGGGCCGGGCACGTGATGCTCGACTGTCCGCTCTCCGGCACCGGCGCGCAGGCGCGCACCAAGGACCTCGTCGTCTACGCGAGCGGCGACGCGCAGGCGATCAACGCCTTGATGCCGGTGTTTGCCGACTTCTCGCGCCAGGCGCATGATCTGGGCCCCTTCGGCAACGGCATGAAGATGAAGTTCGTCGCGAACCTGCTGGTCGCGATCCACAATGTCGCGAGCGCCGAGGCGATGGTACTGGGCATCAAGGCCGGTCTCGATCCGGCGCAGGTGCTCAAGCTCGCGTCCGCGGGTGCCGCGAACTCGCGCGTGTTGGAGCTGCGTGGGCCGATGATGGTCGAAGACCGCTACGACGGCGATAACGTCACCATGCGCATCTCGACCTGGCAGAAGGACATGAAGGTGATCGGCGAGTATGCGGCCAGCGTCGGCTGCCCGACGCCGTTGTTCTCCGCCTGCGAGCCGATTTATCGCGCGGCACTCTCGACGGGGTACGGCGAGCAGGACACCGCGGCGGTGTGCGCGGTGCTGGAGCAGATGGCGGGCGTCAAACGATGACCCAGCGCTCCGAGACTCGCGATGGCATGCACATCGACTGGGACGTACCGATCACGATGGATGACGGCCTGCAGGTCCGCGCCGACATCTTCCGCCCGGTCGCGGACGGCAAATATCCCGTCATCCTCACTTACGGCCCTTACGCCAAAGGCCTTGCGTTCCAGGACGGCTATCCGAGCGCGTGGCAGCGCATGGTGGAGAAACATCCGGACGTCGCGGCGGGCTCATCCAACCTTTATCAAAGCTGGGAAGTCGTCGACCCGGAGAAGTGGGTGCCGGCGGGCTATGCCTGCGTGCGGGTCGATTCACGCGGCGCTGGCTGTTCACCGGGCTTCATCGATCACTTCTCTCCGCGCGAAACGAAGGACTTCTACGACTGCATCGAGTGGGCCGGCGTGCAGCCGTGGTCGAACGGCAAGGTCGGGCTCAACGGTATCTCCTATTACGGCATCAACGCGTGGCACGTGGCGTCATTGCAGCCGCCGCACCTCGCCGCGATGTGCGTCTGGGAGGGCGCGGCCGACTGGTACCGCGACATGACGCACCACGGCGGCATGCTCTCGACCTTCTGGGCCAACTGGTACGACATGCAGGTGAAGACCGTGCAGCACGGCGCGGGCGAGCGCGGCAAGCGCAGCCGCGTGCATGGCGAACTGGTGTGCGGGCCGGAGACCTTGAGCGAGGAGCAACTTGCGAAGAACCGCTGCGATTTCGGCAGCGAGATCCGCGCGCACCCCCTCGACGACGACTATCACAAGGCGCGCTCGCCCAAGTGGGAGAAGATCACCGCGCCGCTGTTCTCGGCGGCGAACTGGGGCGGACAGGGCCTGCACCCGCGCGGCAATTTCGAAGGGTTCACGCGCGCCGCCTCGAAAGACAAATGGCTCGAGGCGCACGGCATCGAGCACTGGACGCACTTTTACACCGACTACGGCCGCGAGCTGCAGCGCAGGTTCTTCGACTACTTCCTCAAGGGCGAGGACCCCGGCTGGGGTAAGCAGCCGCGCGTGCTGTTGCAGGTGCGCCATCCGGGCGAGAAATTCGTCCAGCGCGCGGAAAATGAATGGCCGATCGCGCGCACGCGGTGGACGAAGCTCTATCTCAACTCGGCGGATTTCTCTTTGGCCGAGACGTCGCTCACCGGAGAGGCCAAAGTAACGTTCAACGCGCTCGGCGAAGGCGTCACCTTCATGACGCCGCCGCTCAAAGCCGACACCGAGATCACCGGACCAGTTGCCGCGAAGCTGTTCGTGTCGTCCTCGACCGCTGACGCCGACCTGTTCCTGGTCCTGCGCGTCTTTTCCGCGGACATGAAAGAGATCGTGTTCCAAGGCGCGATCGATCCGCATACCCCGATCGCGCAAGGCTGGCTGCGCGCCTCGCACCGCAAGCTCGATGAAAAACTCACCCTCCCCTACCGGCCCTATCACACCCACGACGAGAAGCAGTCGCTCACGCCCGGCGTGCCGGTCGAGCTCGACATCGAGCTGTGGCCGACCTCGATCGTGGCGCCGGCCGGCTATCGCGTCGCGCTCACGGTGCGCGGCAAGGACTACGAATACGGCGGCGGCTCGGGTGGGCGGCTCTCCAACTTCAAGAACGAGCTGAAGGGCTGTGGGCCCTTCCTGCATGACGATCCGGTCGACCGGCCGAAAGAGATTTTCGGTGGGCAGACGACCTTGCACTTTGGGAGGGAGCAGCCGGCCTATCTCCTGCTGCCCGTTGTGCCGCCGAAATAATCACGGGGCGCCGCGTATTTTCAGAATGCGAACAGTGCTGATTTGCGGAGTTGCGCTGGGCGCAAACTTGCAACAGCATGAGAGCAACAAAAGCCAGGGAGGACGAGAGATGAGCCTGAATCGCCGCAAAGTGCTGAAAGGCGCGCTCGCCGCGGGCGTTGCGACATCCGCGCTGAGGGTTCCGGCCGCCCTCGCGCAGGCCGGCCCGATCAAGATCGGCTTCCTCACCATCAAGACCGGCCCGCTTGCCTCGGGCGGCCTGCAGATGGAACAGGGCGTTCTCACCTTCCTCAAGGACCGCGGAAACAAGATGGCGGGCCGTGCCGTGGAACTGCACACGCAGGATACCGCCGGCAATCCCGCGCAGGCGCGCACCAAGACCCAGGAACTGGTCGAGCGCCTGAACGTCCATTGCATCATCGGGCCGCTTGCCGCTTTCGAGGCGCTCGCGATCGATGACTACATCCGCTCCTCGAAGACCCCGATCCTCACCGTGGCCGGCGCCGAGGACATGACGCAGCGCAAGGCCAATCCGTGGCTGGTGCGGCCGAGCTCCACCTCGGCGCAATGCAGCTTCCCGATGGCCGACTATGCGATCAAGGAGCTGAAGTACAAGCGCGTCGCCACCATCGGGGACGACTTCGCATTCGGCCACGAGTGTGTCGCCGGCTTCCACAAGACATTCGAGGATCTCGGCGGCAAGGTCGTGCAGAAGCTCTGGACGCCGCTCAACGCGCCGGACTACGGCACCTATCTGTCGCAGCTCAGGCCGAACCTCGATGCGGTGTTCACCGCGCATGCAGGCTCGAACGGGCTGAAGTTCGTGCGGCAAATGGCCGAGTATGGAATCAAGACGCAGATCCTGGGCGGCTTCACGCCGATCGACGAGTCGTTGCTGCAGCAGATCGGCGAGAACGGGCTCGGCGCCATGACGGGCTGCTGGTATTCGGCCGAGCTCGACAATCCGCTCAACAAGAAGTTCGTGGCCGCGATCCAAAGCGACTACAAAGTGGACCCGGGCGTCTATGCGGCGGAGACCTATGTGTGTTGCGAGGTGCTCGAGCATGCCGTCCAGGCGATCGGCGGCAAGGTCGAGGACAAGGACGCGCTCAACAAGGCGCTGCACGAGGCGAAGGTGCCCGACACGATTCGCGGACCGGTGCGGTTCGACGAATACGGCAACGTCGTCGGCAACATCTATATCCGCAAGGTCGAGAAGAAAGGCGGCAAGTACGTCAACGCCGTGCTCAAGACCTACCCGGACGTCAGCCAGTTCTGGACCTACGACAAGGAAGCGTTCCTGAAAGACCCGGTGTTCTCGCGCGACTACCCGCCCGGGAAGAATTTGGAGTAGCGGCTTCGCGCGGAGACGCGCACGGCTCGTGCCCTTCTTTCCCTCTCCCCGCAAAGCGGGGAGAGGGTGGCGAGCAGCGAAGCTGCGAGCCGGGTGAGGGGCAACTCGCGT
>JBAVXH010000286.1:0-4051 GCA_049698215.1 Xanthobacteraceae bacterium
ATCGTGGCTTGATCGGTATCGCGGAAAATCACGAGATATTAGTATCACGTCACGTGAACGACGAAGCCGGGGTGCGTGCCGTCATCAACAAGACAGGACGGCTTCTGCCACCTGTCCGGGCGGCTGATCAACCTCATCCGCGCTTCTTGCGATGGCATCGCGAGAACCGCTTTAAGACCTAGCCCCCTACTCCCACTCAATCGTCCCCGGCGGCTTTGACGTCACGTCGTACACCACCCGGTTCACGCCCTTCACCTCGTTGATGATCCGCGTCGCGGTCTCGCCGAGGAATTTCATGTCGAAGGGATAGAAGTCGGCGGTCATGCCGTCGGTCGAGGTCACGGCGCGCAGGCCCACGACGAAATCGTAGGTGCGGCCGTCGCCCATCACGCCGACGGTCTTCACCGGCAGGATCACCGCGAAGGCCTGCCAGATGTCGTCGTAGAGGCCGGCGCGGCGGATCTCCTCGATGAACACGTCGTCGGCAAGCCGCAGAATGTCGAGCTTCTCGCGCGTGATCTCGCCGGGCACACGGATCGCAAGGCCGGGGCCGGGAAACGGATGGCGGCCGACGAAGGCCTCGGGCAGGCCGAGCTCACGGCCGAGCTTGCGCACCTCGTCCTTGAACAATTCGCGCAGCGGCTCGACCAGTGTCATGTTCATGCGCTCGGGCAGGCCGCCGACATTGTGGTGCGACTTGATGGTGACCGACGGACCGCCGGTGAACGAGACGCTCTCGATCACATCCGGATAGAGCGTGCCCTGTGCCAAGAACTCCGCACCGCCGACCTTCTTCGCTTCGACCTCGAACACATCGATGAACAGGCGGCCGATGGTCTTGCGCTTCACCTCGGGGTCGCTGACGCCGTCGAGCGCGTCGAGGAACAGCCTCTCGGCTTCGACGTGCACCAGCGGAATGTTGTAGTGATCGCGAAACAGCGCGACGACCTTCTCGGCTTCGCCGAGCCGCAACAAGCCATGGTCGACGAACACGCAGGTGAGCTGCTCGCCGATCGCCTCGTGGATCAGCACGGCGGCCACGGCTGAATCGACGCCGCCGGAGAGCCCGCAGATCACCCGGCCCTTGCCCACCTGCTTCTGGATTTTCTCGACCGCCTCGTCCCTGAAGGCGCGCATGGTCCAGTCGCCCCTGGCGCCGGAAATCTTGCGCACGAAATTGCGCAACAGCGCAGCCCCGTGCGGCGTGTGCACCACCTCGGGGTGGAACATCAGGCCGTAGTATTTGCGCGTCTCGTCCTGGATGACGGCGAAGGGGGCATTCGCCGACACGCCGGCAACCTGGAAGCCAGGCGGCATTTTGGTGATCCGGTCGCCGTGGCTCATCCAGACCGGATAGTGCTCGCCCGCGCGCCACACCTCGTCGAACAGGCGGCTCTCGGCCTTCACCTCGACATCGGCGCGGCCGAACTCGCGATGGTGTCCGCCTTCCACGGTGCCGCCGAGCTGCGCCGCCATGGTCATCTGGCCGTAGCAGATGCCGAGCACCGGAACGCCCGCGTCGAAAATTTTCTGCGGCGCGCGTGGGGAGCCCACCTCGTGCACCGATTCCGGGCCGCCCGAGAGGATGACGCCGGTCGGCTTCATCGCGTCGAAGGCGGCTTCGGCTTTCTGGAACGGCACGATCTCGGAATAGACCCCCTCCTCGCGGATGCGCCGCGCGATCAGCTGGGTGACCTGGGAGCCGAAATCGACAATCAGAATCTTGTCGTGCGTCATTGCAGGCAGGTAGCGAATCGCAACCGCGCTCGCAATGGCGCGCGGCGCGGCAGCCAACAGCTATTCGCCGGAGTCGCACCCTTGCGGAATCGTGCGACCGACAGCCGCCTTGGTCTTGCGCTCGCGCATGATCCGGCCGATCTCGAGCGCGGCGTAGCCAACGCTCCGCCGCCCGGTTGTTTCACTCGGCGCGGGCATCGCCGGGTCCCTTTTTTCCTTCCCGCGAGGGAATGGAGCGCCGGGAGACGCCTGAGGGAGTGCGAATCCCCCGTGGGGACAATCTTGGGATTGCGAGTCCCGCCCCCTGGCCGTAGCCGCGCACCAGGCAGGACGGGATTGCGAGTTCCGTCCGCAGGCGCGCCCTCGGGAATCCCGTCCGGGTGCGAACCGGGCGGAAAGGCGAGGAGGCGCCTCCCGGCGCTCCACCCGCTTCGAGCGGATTGCTCCGCCGAAGCCCCGGTGCGCTGGCCCGATCTCCGGCCCCGCTTTCCGGCCCGCCCGCCAATCGGCCGCCTCATGACAGCGAGCCGAGCAGCGAGCAAGGGTTCTAGGAATATAGGGGATGGAGAAGAACAAAGCAAGAACAAAATCCACATGCCCTTCCTTCGTCATGCGCGGGCTTGACCCGCGCATCCATCGGAAAAAGACTCTTCGTGAAGAGCGATGGATTGCCGGGCAAGAGGGCGTTTACGCCCGTCTTCGACGGGCACTGCCCGGCAGTGACGAGGATAGATGCGCTTTCTCAAACGACTCGCCATCGGCAGCCTGCTGCTGATCGCGGCCTTTCTTGTCGTGGTCTGGCTTCAGCCCGACGACTATCGCCTCACACGCCAGACCGTGATCGCGGCGCCGGCGGCTGCCGTGTTCGCGCAGGTGAACGACCTGAAGAAGTGGGATGACTGGTCGCCGTGGGCGAAGCTCGATCCGAACGCCAGGGTGACGTTCTCCGGACCGCAGTCCGGACCGGGCGCCTCCTTCGCGTGGGACGGCAACGACAAGGTCGGCGCCGGCACGATGACCATCACGGAAAGCAAGCCGAACACGCGCATCGCCACGCGCACGGATTTCACCCGGCCGTTCGCAGGCACGGGCAATTCCGATTTCGTGTTCTCGGAAGCCGGCGGAGAGACCAACGTGATCTGGAGCATGTTCGGCCGGCACGACTTCATCAGCAAGGCGATCTGCCTGGTGATGAGCATGGAGCGAATGCTGGGGCCGGATGTCGAGAAGGGACTGGCGCAGCTGAAGCAGGTGAGTGAGAAAAAAAGCTAGGTACTTAGGTCCACCACATCGTGACTGACAGCTTTGCATTCGAGACAATCGTGAATTTGGCGTACTTGATCGAGCACGGTTCTCCGGAAGTGCTCGATAGATACATTCGGTATTCATTACGGCAAGAGAAGCGACTTCATGACCGAATAATCGAAAATATTGCTGCACGTGGCGGCGTTCGATTGCCAATTGAAGATCGCATGCTTTCATCGATTTCTGCAGCCGCCGACAAGTCAGGTCTTTCAATCGCCGATCTATCGCCACACGAACCCAGGAGTTGGGGCGAAAGAACCCTGTATGATCGCGCGAAGGCGGTTGATCTGGAAACAATGTATCTCGCTAGCTTCGGTGGAGGTTCCCAGAATATCCACGGGAACTGGATGGACCTACTTGAGTATCATCTTGACGAAGATGGTGAAGGATTCGCGCCCAGCTTGGAGTGGCATAACCCTCGACCTCAGGTCGGGTTCGGTATCGCACTGCTGGCCACGGACGTCGTTCAGCGGTTCTTCGATTTGATCGAAGCATTCGACGAAATACGGGGTTTCGAAAAGCGACTTGAAGACCTTGCGGAGAGAATCAACCGTGCCAACGTTGGACATGAGCAGTTCGTCACTCGCCGGATGAAGCTGGCCTAGGAAGACTTTGGCGCCCTACTCCGCCGCCAGCGGCAGGCTCACCTGCGCGTCGATCACGGCAAAGCACATCGAGAGCATGAAGCGAGGCCGCCAATGAAGACCCTTGATCAAGTCACCGTGAAGCTGCCGGCAAGCCGGCGCCGCAAGGTCACGGCACGAGCAGAGCAACTGATCGCCGAAGAGCAGGCGCTGCGGCAGCCACGCAAAGGCGCGCGATCTCATGCAAGAGCGGATGGCAAAGCTGCTCGGCGTCGGACAGGACAGCGTCCCTCGCGTTGAAAGCCGCAGCGACCTGTTGGCACAAGTTGAAGCAGGTGAAGTAGCGGCGCGCTCGGTGCCCTTTCCCCTCTCCCGCTTGCGGGAGAGGGTGGACGCCGGAGCGAAGCGACGGCGGCCGGGAGAGG
>JBAVXH010000287.1:0-10995 GCA_049698215.1 Xanthobacteraceae bacterium
GTCCACCGCCATCGCGTTGTTGCCGTCGATGGTGATCGCCGCGACGCCGAGCGCCTTGGCGCGATCGATCACGCCCGGCCCGGCGGTGACGCTCTCGGCGCGCGTGAAGGCCGCAACGCCGTTATCCTCGCACACGAACAGCACCGGCAGCTTGAACAGCACCGCCCAGTTCAGCCCTTCCAGGAACGGCCCGCGGTTCACCGCGCCGTCGCCGAACATGCAGGTCACGATCGCGTCTGATCCCTGCATCTTCAGGCCCTGCGCGGCGCCGACCGCGATCGGAATGCCGCCTGCCACGACGCCGTTTGCGCCGAGCATGCCGACCGAGAAGTCCGCGATGTGCATCGAGCCGCCCTTGCCGCGGCAGTAGCCGCCCTCGCGGCCGTAGAGCTCCAGCATCATGCGCTTCGGGTCGGCGCCCTTGGCGATGGCGTGACCATGCCCGCGATGGTTGGAGGTGATGCGGTCATCGATCCGCAGATTGACGCAGATGCCTGCAGCGACCGCCTCCTGCCCGATCGAGACATGAAGTGGCCCGGGGATTTCGCCCGCTCTATGCGCCTCGAGCGCGGTCTCCTCGAAGGCGCGGATGCGCGCCATGGTTCGATAGAGGTCGGTCAGGCGGCGGAGATTGTCGCCAGGATCGCTCATGGTGTCGCCCGGAGGTGCGCGCGGCTTGCGCCAGGAGGGTGTAACATGTTTGAACACGCCGCAAACATCCACTAGGCAAAGCATCACCGCGCCGCAAGCGACCTATGCGGGTGGGATGCTTGACGCGGCACGAATGGCCTTGATCCTCGACAGCGTGACGCATTTTCCGCCCGACCCGCGCGGCCGCGCGTCGATTGCGGCCTCGCATGGCGGCGTCTACGCGGCGTATCTGGCCGCGAAGGCGGGCGTGAAAGCCGTGATCCTGTGCGATGCCGGTGTGGGGCGCGAGCGGGCCGGCATCGGTGGGCTCGATTGGCTCGAACGGCTCGGCGTGCCGGCTGCGGCAATCGGCCACCGCTCGGCGCGCATCGGCAACGGCGCGGATTGCGCGCAGCGCGGCGTCATCACGTTCGCGAACCAGCGCGCGATGTCTTTCGGCGTGGTGCCGGGAATTGGCGCGCGCGAGGCGCTCGATCGGCTCGGTCGTGCCGATTGTCCCCCCTGCCCGGCTCCGCCCACGAGCGAGGAGCGGCGCTTCCGGCTGACCGAGGCTGAGGCCGGCGGCGTGCGTGTGCATGCGATCGATTCCGCCGGCCTCGTGCTTCCCGAGGACGAAGGCCAGATCGTGCTCACCGGCTCGCATGGCGCGCTGCTCGGCGGCAAGCCCGAGACCGCGATCAAGATCCCGGTGTTCGCTGCCGTCTACAACGACGCCGACTTCGGCATCGACGATTCTGGCATCGCGCGGCTGCCGGTCCTCGAGGCGCGCGGCATCGCGGGCGCGACCGTCAGCGCCTGGAGCGCGCGTATCGGCGACGGGCAATCGACCTATCACGATGGCTTCATCACGGCCGTGAACGCGCGGGCGCGGGCCTGCGGGGCTGAGATCGGCATTTCGGCGAAAGAACTGGTGGCGCGTCTTATCGCGGCGCGCGCGAAGGAATTGAAATGAACGCACCTGTCTCGAACTCGGCCCGCAAACTGAACGGCGGGCAGGCGCTCGCCGAAATGCTGAAACTCTCCGGCGTCGGCCCGATGTTCGGCATGGGCGGCTTCCAATTGCTCCCGTTCTACGAGGCGATGCGCGCGCTCGGGCTCAAGCACTTCCTGATCAACGACGAGCGCTGCGGCGCGTTCGCCTCGGATGCCTACGCGCGCGTCACCAACCGCCCCGGCGTGTGCGATGCGACACTCGGTCCCGGCGCCACCAATCTCGTCACCGCGCTGGTCGAGTCGCTCAACGCCGGCATTCCGCAGATCGCGATCATCGGCGATGCCAACCGCGATCACGCCTGGAAGAACATGACTCAAGAGGCGCGCCAGACCGAGATCCTCAAGCCCGCCGTGAAGGAGCTGATCCGCGTCGAAGGGACGAAGCGCATTCCGGAGCTCACGCGCCGCGCCTTCGCGGTGGCGACCAGCGGGCGGCCGGGGCCGGTCGTGCTCGATGTGCCGGAGGATGTCTGCCACGGCGAGCACGAGTTCGATGCCGCCGATTTCTGGGTCGATGACGCGACCTTGAAAGCGCAGGCGCGCCGCACGCGGCCCGATCCGCATGAGCTCGAGCGCGCCGCGAGGATCATCGCCAAGGCCGAGCGGCCGCTGCTGCTGGTCGGCGGCGGCATCCACATCTCGGAAGCCTACGATGCGCTGCTCGCGCTCGCGGAGGACTTCGGTATTCCGGTCGCGCACACGATGTCCGGCAAGGGCGCGATCCGCTGCACGCATCCGCTCTCGGCCGGGCTGTTCGGGCGCTACTCGCGCATCGCCAACGACCTGGTCGCGGCCTCCGACGCGCTGATCGTGGTCGCCTGCAAGCTCGGCGAAATCCCGACACGCCGATTCCAGCTGATCCCGCCCGGCAAGCCGGTGATCCACATCGACATCCTCGCCGAGGAGATCGGACGCACCACGCGCACCGATGTGGCGCTGGTCGCCGACGCGAAGCTCGCGCTGCAAGACTTGGCGGCGGCGCTCTCTGATGGCGGCACCGCAAAGATCAAGCGCCAGCCCTGGTGCGCCGAGGTGCCCGCGCGCATGGGCCAATGGCGCGAGGGTGCGGCGGACCGGCTCACGTCGAGCGAGAAGCCGATCAATGTCGGCCGCCTGATGGGCGAGCTGAACGCCATCATGCCGGACGACGCGATCCTGGTGGCGGACGGCGGCTTCGCCGGCCACTGGGGCGGGCTGCTGTTCGACACCAAGCGCGCGGGCCGCCACTTCATCGCCGACCGCGGCTTCGCGTCGATCGGCTACGGCCTGCCCGGCTCGATGGGCGCGCAGCTTGCGGCACCAAAGCGCCGCGTGGTTGGGCTGACCGGCGACGGCGGCTTCAACATGACGCTCGGCGAACTGGAAACCGCGCGCCGCGCCGGCACGCCGTTCGTGCTCTGCGTGTTCAATAACGCGGCCTCGGGCTATGTGAAGGCGCTGCAGCACTCGATGTTCGGCAAGGGGAACTACCAGAGCTCCGATCTGGTCGAGATGGATTACGCGGCGATCACCCGCGCGATGGGCTGCAAGGGCATCCGGGTCGAGGATCCGGACAAGCTTGGCGCCGCGCTGCGCGAGGGCCTGGAGAATACCGACAGCCCCACCGTGCTCGACATCGTGGTGACGCGCGACCCGGCGAAAATGTTGCCCGGCGTCGACAACCGCACGCTCACCGTGACGAAGGGTGACCGGCCGGTGTAGAAACGCGCATGGTCCGCGCTCTTCTCATTCTGCTCGCACTCGCCGGCGCCACGCACGCGGCCGAATGCCCGCGCCCGACCAACCTGCGCTTCGAGGTGACGGGCAAGATCGTGCGCAGCGAGGTCGGCTTCACTCAAGGGCTCGAATGGCGCGACGGCAAGCTCTACGAGAGCACCGGCGCGGTCGGCAATCACTCCGGCCTGAACACGATTGCGCCCGACGGCACGGTGACCAAGCTGCGCGACGACGGCACGCGCTACTTCGGCGAGGGCCTCACCATCCTGAACGACGAGCTGTTCCAGCTCACCTGGACCGAGCGCGACGTGTTCGTCTACGACCTCGCCGGCCAACTCAAGCGCACCATGAAGAACCCGCGCGAGGGCTGGGGCCTGACCAACGACGGCGCCAGCCTGATTTTCAGCGACGGCGGCCCGTCGTTCTACTACGCCGATCCGAAGACCTTCGCGATCACGCGCGAGGTGAAAATCAGGTCTGACCGGCCCGGCGACACGCAAGGGCTCAACGAGCTGGAGCTGGTCGACGGCAAGCTCTACGGCAACCTGTTCCAGACGCTGACCATCGTGCGCATCGATCCCGCCAGCGGCTGCATCGAGGCGAGAGCCGACATGGGCGCGCTGTGGCGCTCGTTCACCGACGCCGACAAGAAGCAGGTGACCTCGAGCGAGCAGAACGTGCTCAACGGCATCGCCTACGACAAGGCGAACGGGAATTTCTATGTGACGGGGAAGCGGTGGAGGACGATTTTCGTCGGAAAATTTCGAGAACAGCAACCCTAAGATAATATCCTGGCGATCGGGGAACTTAGTGCAAATAAATTGGTGCCTTAAGGGCATTGCAGAGAGCCGATTCTTCGGCGACGCGCAGGCCGCCGCCGTTCTATCTTCCACCGGCATCCTGAGCAGCTGGATGATCTCGAACGCCGCCTTGTCGGCGCAGCAAGCCAATATCGATTCGCAAGCTGCCCTCAGCGCAGGCGCATTGGACGACCACGTCAATAACTACGCGCGCGTGGGCGGAAGGACTCCGTACATTTCATTATCATCCGGGTGCATTGAATACGCGGGAAGTACCAAACCACCGTTGCGGTATCCGGCAATTCGGACTGCTCTTCGATTTGCAACGAAGCGCGGACGACAATCCGGTTATGTGTTCAAGTGCTGGGTACTTACTGGATTGAAGCCTGCCGCAGAACTACCGGGTTTTGCCGAGGAAGTGCGCGACCTGAACGTATTCGCCGGTTTTTATGCGTTTCATCAGCAGGGTGAAGTGACGGCCAAAATTATGGTACCTCGACGTCAGGTCGCTTGGGTCATCAAATTTGGGCCGGACCTGCGTCCCGCTGCAGCATCTTGGAGCGTTCCTGGAAGCGATTATCTACGCAACGCTGATTTTGTTTGGCCCGATCGTGTTTCTAATGTCATCGAGGTTATTTCCTGATGCGGCTTCGCGGAACAGAGGAATGGACCGACGAAAGCGTTAACGACGAGATCGCGTTCGAGGTGACGTTCGCGAAATCTGCTTCATCGGTTCTGGACTTAATGGATTCTGCTGACGGGGCCGCGGAAATGAGGACCGCGCGCCACCAGCATCGTTCAGAATCGCTGTTTGCCCTCGGGCGTGCCGCGGAGATCGCATTCGTAACAGGCAACATACAGCGAGGCCATTCTATATGCGTTCAACTATTTGAACAATTTCGACCGCTCACTCCGATGCAGTTCGCTCTATACGCGTGCGTGGGCTCGATTCTTGGAAAATCTCAAGTGCACTTCGAGCCCGGGGGAATTCTCCTAAAGCCCACAACTGAACAGACGCCGCTCAAGTTCGAGTGGTGGCCGGGCGATGACTCTGCTTATTTCACCGCGGTCATGCGGTTCCTCTTTCCCGCCGCCGCCGCATCTGGGTCCGTTTCCGAAGTGCTTAGTGAGCTATTTGACGGCTCGCAGGAAACTCTAAGACCTCAGGCCCTTGCAGCACTCCGAATGAGTGCCGAGTTCAGGGCACTCGTTCCCACAACTCAGACGGAGACAGACGGTCAACTGCGAGCAATTGTCGCCATGGAAGAGAGCTACGCACAGCGCCTGTCACTGATGCAGCAGGATCGGTATCATTGGCACATCCTACAGCCGAAAGGGTCGCTCCTCGACTGGCCCCTCTTGTGTGTTTGGGTCGCCGTTCTGCGTGGCACTCCCATTGAACTCGTGACGAGTGATCTTCCAGAGTATGGGGACGCGGCGCTTTTCAATCGATGGTTGGCGGGCGAGCTTCAGTCAGCGGGCAAACGCGTTCGGCTTTGATGGGCTGCATGCGAAAGCGCGTCGCACGACCTTAGTCGGCAAGTCGTCGGCCCGAGCTAGTCCTGCGCGCTCTCGTGTTCCTTGATCCACGCGACGAGTAATTCCCAGATCACCGCGAGAATGATCGGCCCCAGGAACAGCCCGGTCAGCCCGAGCGAGATGGTGCCGCCGATCAGGCCGATCAGGATGACGACGGTGGGCGTATCCAGTCCACGGCCCATCACCAGCGGGCGCAGCACGTTATCGAGCAGGTTCACCGGAACCATGTAGGCGGTGAACAGCAGCGCCATTGTGGTATCGCGGGTCATCCAGACCCAGATGATCACCGGGAGCACCGCCAGCGTCGGGCCGATCTGGAGGATACCGAAGATCAGAGCGATCGATGTGATCAGGCTGGCGCCGGGAATTCCCGCGACCACCAGGCCGGCGCCGATGAGCAGCGCCTGCAGCACCGAAACGCCGATGACGCCGCGCGCCACCGCGCGGGTCGTCGCCACCGCGATGTCGACGAAATGTCCCCCGCGGTCCAGCGCGACCCTGCGCGAAAACCTGGTGACGGCCCCGGCCAGAGCCGGCGCCGACGGGAACAGAAGCCCGGCAACCACGATGGCGACCAGGAACTTGAGCGTGCCCATTCCGGCTTCGGCCGCGGTCTGCAGCAGTTCCGCACCGACTGATTTCAAGTGCGGCGCGATCTTGGCCCACGCCTCCTGCAGGTTGTCGGACGCGAGTTGCCAGAACTGAAAGATCGTTTCCCCGACCAGCGGCAGGCTCTTCACGACTTCGGGTGGTGACGGCACCACGTGCGTCGACAGATCGAGCTGCTCGGTCAGGCCGCGAATGCTGTCGATCAGGCCGAGCACCAGCCATGCCACCGGCCCGATCAGAATCAGCAGATTGAGCAGCGTGAGCGCCACGGCCGCGAGCTTGCGCCGCCCCCCCAGCAGCAGAACGATCCGCTCGTACGTGGGATAAAGCGCGACCGCAAGCACGATGCTCCAGATCGCGATGGTGATGAACGGACGAATGAGAAGGAAAGAGAGGTAGACCAGCAGCCCGAGGACGGCGATCCGGATCGCGAGATCGATCCAGGTGGCTGTCCGCTGATCGCCCGCCGCCGCCTGATGGTCGTCGGTCAACATATCCGACCGGAATACCGGCAACTGGCCGCCGCCGGTAATATCTCTCGGTCTATTCGGCTAAACTTTTGACAAGTGCGGCACCGCACCCTCAGCGTGCCGGCCGGTGTTCAGGGCTTCTTCTCGAGCAGCAGCGCGGTTTCCTTCTTCAGCGCCGGCAAGAGCCGCTCGCCGAGCTTCGCCAAGAGCCACGGCAGCATCACGTCGATGCGGATCGAGTCGTCGAACACCGCGATGGTGCCGGACGCGCTCTGCCCGAAGCCGCGCATCTGGAAGGTCAGCGTGTCGCCCTCCCACACCTCCTGCTCGATCGTGATCAGCGCGCCGAGCTTCGAGGCCATCTCCGACATCCCGCCCTTGAGGCGGCGGACGGCCTCTTGCCTGCCGAGCCGGTGCGGGACGGAAACGGTGAGCGGGGCGTTCATCGCGCGCTTTCGCTTCGCCAGTACGGCGCGCCGCGGCCTTCAACTTTGTCGAGATGATCGCGCAGCAGCGCCATGTTGCGCCGGTTGGCGCGGAACGCCACGTCGAACGCATCGCCGACCAGCGGCACTGCGCCGACAACGCCATCGAGCGCGACGTTGGCGATCATGCGGGCCAGGAGCAGCGGCGGCGCGCCGAGTGCGCGC
This sequence comes from Xanthobacteraceae bacterium, assembly GCA_049698215.1. Classification (GTDB taxonomy): domain Bacteria; phylum Pseudomonadota; class Alphaproteobacteria; order Rhizobiales; family Xanthobacteraceae; genus PALSA-894. The sequence goes on from JBAVXH010000287.1 coordinate 7,429, forward strand.
GCTTCGCTCACGATGAAGAGCGACAGGATCGTGGTGATCGCGTCGCCGATGCCGGGGACGAGCCCGATCACCGCATCGAGCCCGAAGCGGATCTGGGTTCCGGGGATGACAAGCGCCGTGTCGAGAAGCGTCGCCAGCGCATCGATGCGTGCGATGCGGTCCGCGCGCGAGAGCGAGTTCCCGAAACTGAATGAGAATTCAGCAGCCGTTGAGCGGTTCATTCACCGCCAAATGGTGATCGAATGACGCAGCGCAAGGTTTGAAGAATCCGCACTGCTTGGTGCGAGCGGCTGCGGGCCGTGCGTTGCGCGAGAGCGGCGCACGGCCCCGCAGGATCAGTTCGCGAAGCCTCCGATGGCCAGCGATTGGGTCCGCGAATTGTTGTCGATCCGCTGCCAGCTCGGGCAGGCATTCCCCGTGCAAGGCCGCCCGAACGAACGCCACATGAAACCGTCATTGTGCAGCTGCCCGAGCCGGTTGCCGCCTGCCGCAATCGATTTGGTTCTTGGATTGTTGTCCAGACGCACCCACCCGGGACAGGAGTTCCCGTTGCAAGGCGTGCCGGTCGAGCGCCAGATCTCGCCGTTGTTATGCAGTTGATACAGTGTGGTGCCGGCCGCGGCGATTGCGACCGTTTTCGGATTGTTGTCCAGCCTCACCCAGCCCGGACAGGCATTCCCGCTGCACGGCGTACCCGTCGCACGCCAGATCGATCCATCGTTGTGCAACTGGAACAGCATCCGTCCGGCGGTGACAATCGCGGTCGTATTCGGATTGTTGTCCAGCATTTGCCAGCCGGGACATGAATTGCCGGCGCACGGAGAGCCGGTCGAACGCCAGATTTTCCCGTCGTTGTGCAGTTGATAGAGGCTGCGGTCGGCGGCCGCGATCGCAACGGTCCGGGGGTTGTTGTCCAGCCGTTCCCAACCCGGACAGGACTCTCCGGCGCATGGCGCCCCGGTGGAGCGCCAGATCGCTCCGTCATTGTGGCGCTGATACAGGCTGCGCCCGCCCGACGCGATCGCAATGGTCTTCGGGTTGTTGTCGAGCCGCACCCAGCCCGGACACGAATCGCCGCTGCACGCCGCTCCCGTCGAGCGCCAGATCATGCCGTCGTTGTGCAACTGATAGAGGCTGCGCCCGGTTGCCGAGATGGCGATTGTTTTCGGATTGTTGTCGAAGCGTTGCCAGCCGGGACAGGAATCGCCCTCGCACGGCGGCCCGGTGTAGCGCCAGATCGCACCGGTATTATGCAGCTGATACGCGGGATCGGTATGGAGCTGATAGAGCTGGCTGCCTCCCGCCACGATCAGGGCGGTGTTGCCATTGTTGTCGAGGCGCTGCCACCCGGGGCAGGAGTTTCCATTGCAGACCGTACCGGTGAACCGCCAGATCCACCCATCGTCGTGGAGCTGATAGAGGTTGCCGCCCGCCGCCGCGATGGCGACCGTCTTCGGATTGTTGTCGAGCCGCGCCCAGCCCGGGCATGAATCGCCGCTGCACGCCGTGCCGGTCGAGCGCCAGATCATGCCGTCGTCGTGAAGCTGATAGAGCTGTCCGCCGCCCGCAACGATCGCAGCCGTCTTCGGATTGTTGTCGAGCCGCACCCAGCCCGGACAGGAGTCGCCGCTGCATGCCGTTCCGGTAAAGCGCCAGATCATTCCGTCGTTGTGGAGTTGATAGAGCAGATCGCCCGCCGCGACGATCCCGACGCCTTTGGGATTGTTATCAAGCCGCTGCCAGCCGGGGCACGACTCGCCGGCGCACGGCGTGTTGGTATAGCGCCAGATCATGCCGTCGTTGTGCAGCTGGTAAAGGTGGCTGCCGCCGGCCGCGATCGCCACGGTCTTGCGGTTATTGTCCAGCCGCTGCCAGCCCGGGCAGGAGTCGCCGCTGCAAGCCGCTCCCGTCGAGCGCCAGATCCAGCCGTCATCATGGAGCTGATAGAGATCGCTTGCGCCCGCCGCGATCATGACCGTCTTGCGATTGTTGTCGAGCCGCACCCACCCCGGACACGAGTCGCCGCTGCAGGGAGCTCCGGTCGAGCGCCAGATCCAGCCGTCTTCATGGAGTTGATACAGCGCGCTATCGGATGCGACGAGCCCAACCGTCTTCGGGTTGTTGTCGAGCCGCACCCAGCCCGGACACGAATCGCCGCTGCACGGGGTGCCGGTGTGCCGCCAAACCGCGCCGATGCGCGGTCCGGAGCCGCCGCCACCGTCGGCGAGAACCGATTTGCATTCCGCGAGATCCGGATTGGCGCAGCATTTGTCGATCTGCGTCAGCGCGGCGTCGTAACTTGAATGCCAGCTCCCCGCGCTGCCGCCGAAGCCCGGCGGCATCCAGAATTCATCGGCGTTGGTCGCATTCGATTTGTGTCCGACGTAACGATGCGGAAAAAGATTGCAGGCCTGGTCGCCGCCCGGCCCGCGCCCAAAGCGATGACACGAGACGCAGGCGTTGCCGCTCGGCTGGAAGATCTTGCTCGGCTTGCCAAACATCGTGGCAAAGTTGGAATCGTACTTGCCGGCCGGGTCCCAACGACTGAGGTCGGCGCGTTGCGCCACATAGGGCGACCAGATGAACGGATCGGCCGCATGGCAGTTCGTACAGGCGATTCCGGACACACCGCTGCTTGGCAGCCAGTACTGGTCGGCCTGCGGCGTGGTGTCGGACGGACTGGGGACGGTGCGTCCATCGAGGTTCGCTTCCAGATGGCTCTGAAAGAAGCAGGTGCGTCCCGTGCTCTTGTTGTGCTGGATCATCGCGATGTCATCGACCCGCGGATCGTTCGGCCCGCTTGAGCCGAAATATTTGCGGCAGATGGCGATCGTCGTGACATTGGAATTGCTGGTCGGGATCGACAGCAGACGTGCGTACGGCACGCACTGACCCTCCGTGGACAATCCGAGCTGCACCGGCTTGTCGCAGACCGGAACCGGCTGGGTCTGCGCTACACCGTTGACCGTGATGTCGAGCAGCGCGCCGTCAAGACAATTGAAGGCCGGGATCTGGCCCATCTCGGCTGCGCACTGTGCGGCATATTGCGCCCGATCCGGTGGCGCGGCCCGGGACACGACCGGCCAAGCTGAGAGAACGGCGAGCAAAGCAATGAGCGAACGGCAAGACTGCATAATCGCCTCCAAATAAAACCGAATATCGTCAGCGCGCGAGCGCGCGGTTTATTCCACCGGCAAATGCCAGGTGGTGTTGATCGACGTCGGAGGCTGCTTTCCGATGGCGATCCCGAAACTGACAGCAACCTCTTCCAGGCGCGCCTGATCGGGCACGGAGGCCCGCGACTCCGGCTGCCGCATCTGCTGGGCGGACAAGACGAAGGGACTGACCAGGCGCGCCGGGGCCCCGCCGCGTACGCGCTGCAGGCAGGTTCGTACCGTCTCGTATTCGGCAAGCTTGACGACCTCGGTGGCCGCGGGGCCGATCGCGATGCCGGCGGGCAATTCGATTGCGCACGACGTGGCCGGGCTGCCTGCGCCGAACCGCAATGTGGTGCCGCTCAATTGCAGCGGCAGCTTCGACAGATTTTGAATTTCGACGGTCAGCGGC
>JBAVXH010000288.1:0-3564 GCA_049698215.1 Xanthobacteraceae bacterium
ACCGCACGCCGTGCGGGCCGCGTTCGGGACGAATGGCGACCGACACGCGCGCACGCAGCTCGCACCTTGCCGCATGGTCCCGGGCGCACAGTTTCCGTTCCCGCAAGTATATCGGTTTGTCACCGTCACAACGTTCAGTCCCGCGACCAGGGTCATCGGCTGCGCAGGCGCGTATTGGACCGAGACCCCGCTGCAGCCCGCCGGAACAACCGGCGGCGGCTCTTGGACCGTACAGCTGCTCCCGATTCCAAGATTGCTCATCGTTGTGCTGGAACTGCCTTGCAGGACGACGGGTCCGCCGCCGCTCGGGCTGCATGTCACCTGAATGGGGTAGGACGTGCTGCTCCCGACCCCCGGGTCTGGAACCACCACCTTCCTCACCTCCAATGTGGCCGTCTGCGGCCCGCACCTGCCGTTGCGCTGCATCACGCTGCCGGGCGGACATCCGCAGATACATCCAGTGCCGCAGATGGCGCTGACCTCGGCCTTGACCGACACGCCGGTGACGCTCCCGGATTCATTGCCGACGACCACGGTCAGCTGATTGATCCCTTGATTGAAATACGATGGGTTGCTGGCAAGGGAAGTCCCGGTGGCGGGAGTCTGGAAACAGGTGGGAGACGTGTTCGGAGCTGTCGGACAGGAGGCGAGAAGATTGCCGTTCAGGTACGCTTTTCCGGTATTGTCCGCCGCGAATTCGCCCGAGAGCTGTAACCTTTGGTACGAGCCGGGACGACACGGCAAGTTGAAGTAACGGGTGTAGGTATAAGTCGCGTCGGTACCGTTGGGCACCACCCAATTGCTTGGGACGGCGGTCCAGGATGGCGAAAGGCTCCCGCTTGTCGGATTGGGGCCGCCGGGGCTCACCGTCCAATTCGGATCGACTCCGCCGATCGTCTTGTCCACCGTACTCAGATTGAGGCTCACAATCTCCCCCGGCCGCGTACAAGGCGGCAGCGAGTCGCTGCCGTACTTGAAACAGGCCGTGTTGACGAAGGTGCAGGTGACGTTCGGCTCGGTCTGGTCGATCGTCACCTTGTCGTCGCCGAACTGAAACCCGGGGTTGGGATTTCCGCCGACGATGCTGACGACGCTCTTCTGGTGATTGCAGAAGATATTGGTCAGCGCCCAGCCCGGCGGCACGGCTTCCGTAATCGTGTTGTAACTGTCATTGCCTGGAAGGATGGTGAGGGTTCTGCATGCCCCGTCCTGCAGCGGAAACGGATTCGGCGGATACAGGCTGGTAAAGTCCTTTCCCGGCGGCGTGGTTGGAGGGGTCCAGCTGTTCGCCCCCGTGAAATTGAACCCTGTCCCCGACCCGGGCGGAATCGTCTGTTTGCAGATGTTGAGGGTCGCCGGCTGCGGCTGGGCCCGAGCTTGGGAAGGCACGGCAGCCGCAAGCCCCAGCATGCACCAGAAAAGCAAAACCCGAGACACGGTGTTGCGGAAACGCAGCTGCTGCAGCAATGCGTTCATGGCGTCCTCCAACGTGATAAAATCGATGTGGTGACGGCGTTCTTCGCCGCTTCAATTGTGCGAGTCTGAATTTCAGAGAACCTCAATCTGCAACAGTAACGCTTTTTACTGTCATCTTGCAACGTAGCCGCGAGCCATTTTACAGATGATGTCGGGACCTCGCGCGACTGCGGATACGTACTGGTCTCTGATCGAGTTTGAAGCGGCGCAATGCGCTTCGCTTATTGCGCCCTACGAGTCGCCCGCAACATCACCCCAGCGCCTTCAGCTCGCCCGGCAGCGCGTAGGCCCACTGCGTGATGTTGCCGGCGCCGAGGCAGACCACATAGTCGCCCGGCTTCGCCAGCTCCTTCACGAGGCCGGCGAGCTTCCCCTGCTCGGGGAGCGCGATCACGTTGCGGTGGCCGCGCGCGCGTAGCGCCGCCACCAGATGGTCGCGGTCGACGCCCTCGATCGGCCCCTCGCCGGCCGCATAGACTTCGGCGACGATGACGGCGTCCGCATCGTTGAAGCAGGTGGAGAACGGCTCGAACAGAGATTGCAGCCGCGTGTAGCGATGCGGCTGCATGATGGCGATCACCTGCCCCTTGGTCGACTCGCGCGCGGCGCGCAGCACGGCAGCGATCTCCACCGGGTGATGGCCGTAGTCGTCGATGATGATCGCGCCGTTCCACTCGCCGACGCGGGTGAAGCGGCGCTTCACGCCGCCGAAACCGGCGAGCGCCCGCCGAATCGCATCGTCGGAAATGCCGAGCTCGTGCGCCACCGCGATCGCGGAGGTGGCGTTGAGCGCGTTGTGCCGGCCCGGCATCGGCAGCACCAAATCGGAAATCGTGTGCACGACCTCGCCGGCGCGATTGCGGAAGGCGACCGAGAAGCACGAGCGGCCGTCGGCGTGCTCGAGCTCGGACAGGCGCACGTCGGCCTGCGGGTTCTCGCCATAGGTGATGATGCGCCGGTCCTCGACGCGCCCGACCAGGCGCTGCACAATCGGGTGGTCGGTGCACATCACGGCGAAGCCGTAGAACGGCACGTTCTCGATGAAGGCGAGGAAGGCGTCCTGCACCGCCGCGAAGGTCTTGAAGTGGTCGAGGTGCTCGGCGTCGACGTTGGTGACGATCGCGATATCGGCCGGCAGCTTGAGGAAGGTGCCGTCGGACTCGTCGGCCTCGACCACCATCCAGTCGCCGGCGCCGAGGCGTGCGTTGGTGCCGTAGGCATTGATGATGCCGCCGTTGATCACGGTGGGGTCGAAGCCGGCGAGCAGCGTCGCAACCATCGAGGTGGTGGTGGTCTTGCCGTGCGTGCCGGCGATCGCGACGCAGCGCTTGAGCCGCATCAGCTCGGCCAGCATCTCGGCGCGCCGCACCACCGGCAGGCGCTTGGCGCGCGCTTCGGCGAGCTCCGGATTGTCGCGCTTGATCGCGGTCGAGACGACGACGACCTCGGCCTCGCCGAGGTTCCCGGCCGCGTGCCCGACCGCGACCCTGGCGCCCTTGTCGCGCAGGCGCTTGACGTTGGCGCTATCGGAGGCGTCCGAGCCCTGCACCGTGTAGCCGAGGTTGATCAGCACCTCGGCGATGCCGCTCATGCCGATGCCGCCGATGCCGACGAAATGGATGGGGCCGAGCCCCGCCGGCAGTTTCATTTGCGATTCCCCGCGCGATTACCGAGGAGCGGCTACCACACCCGCCACGCGCAACACCAGATCGGCGAGCCGGCTCGCGGCATCGAGCATACCGGCCGATTTCGCGGCGGCGGCCATGGCGGAGAGTTTGTCGGCATCGGCGGCAACGGCGGCAACGGCAACGGCGAGCCGGGCCGGCGTGAAATCGTCCTGCTTGAGTACAATCGCGCCCCCGGCATTGGCCAGCACGGTCGCGTTGGCAAGCTGGTCCTGGTCGAGCGCATGCGGCAGCGGAACCAGAATGGATGGACGGCCGATCGCCGCGAGCTCGGCGACCGTCGAGGCGCCGGAGCGCGACACGACCAGATGCGACGCCGCGATGCGCGCCGGCAAGTCCGCAAAGAACGGCGCGACCTCGGCTTTCACGCCAAGCCGGGCGTAAGCCTGGCGCACGCGCGCCT
>JBAVXH010000289.1:0-7171 GCA_049698215.1 Xanthobacteraceae bacterium
CCCTGCCACAGCGCGAGCACCAGCGCGATCGGCAGGATGCCGACGGCGATCTCGGCGGTGCGGCGCGCCGTCATGTCGAGCCGACCGCGATCTCGTGCGCCGGCTCCGCCCACGCGACAAGATGCGCGCGCAACCGCTCGAAGCCAACGTCGATGATGAAGCCGAGCGCGCCGATGATGATGATGGTGGCGTAGACGGTTTCGTACTGCGCCATCGCCAGCGCATTGAACAGGAGGTCGCCGACGCCCTGCTTGCGCGCGATCATCTCGCTCGTTACCATCGTGATCAGTGCGAGCACCAGCCCGGTGCGGATGCCGACGACGATCTCAGGGGATGCCGCCGGAAACACGACGCGCATGAGCCGCGCCGCGCGGCCCATGCCCATCGCGGCGGCGGACCACAGCATCTTTTCTTCCACCGCACGCGCGCCCTGATAGCTGTGATAGATCACCGGCAGGCTGACGCCGAGGAAGATCACCAGCGTCTTCGAGGCGTCGCCGACGCCGAGCCAGAGCATGATGATCGGCATCAGCGCGGCCTTCGGCACCGGATAGATGATCATCAAGAGCGGGTTGAAGAACGCCGCGACGAAGCGCGAGCGGCCCATCATCAGCCCGACCGGCACCGCGAAGCAGAGCGCGAGCGCAAAGCCGATCGCCATGCGGCGGATCGAGTCGAGGATGTTGAGCAGCGACTCCTTGTCGGTGAGGATCGCGGGCAATTCGCGCAAGGCTGCGTGCGCGGGCGGCAGGCCGGAGATGTCGAGCGTGCGCGCGGCGATTTCCCACGCGGCGAGCAGGCCGGCGGTTGCGAGCAACGGCGGCAGGCCGGGGATGGCGGAGAGGCGGGTCATTATCTCTCCGTCATTCCGGGGCGCCGCGCAGCGGCGAGCCCGGAATCCATAGCCACGAAACAAGAGGTTGTTCCCGGACGGCGCCACATCGAAAGGGTCGTGGTTATGGATTCCGGCCCTCCCCCGGCTCGCGCTTCGCTTGGCCGGGGTCGGCCGGAATGACTGCGGAGAGTCATGCGCCTGCCCCCGCTGGATTATCCATCAGCTTTTCGATGTCGACCACGTATTGCTGATAGCGCCGGTCCACCAGCAGCTCCGCGCGGCGGCGCGGGCGCGGCAGATCGATGGTCAGGATCTCCTTGATCCGGCCCGGCGAACGCGTCAGCACCACCACGCGATCGGAGAGGAACACGGCCTCCTCGACGCTGTGCGTGACGAACAGCACGGTCTTGCGGTCGCGCTCCCAGATTTCCAAGAGCTCGTGCTGCATGCCGGTGCGCGTGTGCGCGTCGAGCGCGCCGAACGGCTCATCCATCAACAGGATGCTCGGCCCGTAGGCGAGCGTGCGTGCGATCGCGACGCGCTGCTTCATGCCGCCGGACAATTCCTTCGGGTAGAAATTCTCGTAGCCTTTGAGATGCACCATCTCGATCAGCCCGCGCGCGCGATCCTCGGCGATCTTGCGCGGCGCGCCCTGCTCGATCAGGCCGTACATCACGTTGCCGAGCACGGTCTTCCAGGGGAACAGCGCGAACTCCTGGAACACCGGGCCGCGATCCGGTCCCGGCCCGGTCACGGCCGCGCCCTTGACGCGCACCGCGCCATCGCTTGGGCGCACGAAGCCGCCGACGATATAGAGAAGCGTCGACTTGCCGCACCCGGAAGGCCCGAGGATCGAGACGAACTCGCCGTCGGCGACGCCGAGCGAAATGTCGCTGAGGGCGAGATGGGTCGTGCCGCGAGCGGTCTCGAAGCTCTTCGACAGCCGCTCGATCGAGATCATTGCCGCCAAGATTTGAATCTCTCGCAACGCAGCGAAGCATTCGCATAGACGAAGGTCGCAGGCAAACCGCGCCACCGCCGCTCCGCATGGGGTGACGGATGGGCAGGAGCGCGCCATACTGCCGGACAAGGGCGTGCACAACAGCGGCGCAAAGCCGCGCATCTCAAGAGGGAGCCATGGCCTATATCTCGCGCCGCGATGTCCTGACGGCCGGCAGCGCGCTCGCGCTCACCACGCTCGGCACACAAGACGTTTTCGCCCGCGACATCACCGCGCGGCAGAAGGAGCTCTACGAACTCGCCAAGAAGGAAGGCGAGATCACCTGGTACACGGCGCATTCCAACGACACCACCGCGCAGGCGCTCGGGCGCGATTTCGAGGCGGCGTTTCCCGGCATCAAGGCGAATGTGGTGCGCACCACCGCGCAGGTCGCCTACCAGCGCCTCACGCAGGAGCAGCGCGCCGGCGCCATGCAGGTCGACGTGTTCTCGTCGACCGACATCGGCCACTACGTGGCGCTGAAAGAGAAGAACCTGCTCGAGAAGTACGTGCCGGACAACGCCAGCAAGCTGATCGACGTCTACAAGAATTACGACCCGGACGGATTCTACACCGTCACCTCCGCCGGCCTGATCGCGATCGGCTACAACACCGCGAAGCTGAAGGAGGCCGACGCACCGAAGAACTGGTCCGACCTCACCGATCCGAAATGGAAGGACAAGATCGCGCTCGGGCATCCCGGCTTCTCGGGCTATGTCGGCACCTGGGTGGTCAGCCTGAAGAAGCTTTACGGCTGGGATTTCTTCGAGAAGCTCGCCAAGAACAATCCGCAGGTCGGCCGCTCGATCAACGACACCGTGACCATGCTCAACGCCGGCGAGCGCATCGTCGCGGGCTCCGGCCCGAACGGCACCGCGATGGAAAGCGCCGCCAAGGGCAATCCGCTGGCGATGATCTATCCGCCCGATGGCTCCGTGCTGATCATCGCGCCGTCCGGCATCCCGAAGGGCGTCAAGCACCCGAACGCCGCGAAGCTGTTCATGGAATATCTGCTCAGCGTCGAGGCCTCGCAGATCTGGGTCGAGCATTTCAACGAGTCGATGCGGCCGGAGGTGAAGCCGGTGGGCGGCGCAAAGTCCGCGGCCGATGTGAAGACGATCCGCCCGAGTGTGGAGGAGATCACCAAGGGCATCCCGGAAGTGATCAAGCAGTGGCGCGACACGTTCGGTGTGTGATGCGGACGCGCACTGTGCTCGGCGTACGCCCTCTCCCGGCGCTCGGTCTGTTCCCTCCCCCCTTGAGGGGGAGGGTTAGGGAGGGGGGTCGGAGTTTTGCGCGTTGGCCGTCACCCAATGACGGACCCCCACCCCCAACCCCTCCCCGCAAGGGGGAGGGGAGCACACCGAGCGTGGGACGCCGCGCATGACCGCCGCGGTCGACCACCTCGCGCCGCCGGTACCGGCGCGCCGCTTCCGCCTCGCCGATCCGAGCATGATCCTGTGGATCGCGATGATCGCGATCCTCGTGTTCCTCGTCTTGAGCCCGATGGTGCGGCTTGTGGTGTCGAGCTTCCAGGAGCCTGAGACTGGGCGGCTCACGCTCGCGAACTACATCGAAGCCTACGGCCGCGCGCGGCATCTGCAGGCGCTCTGGAACACGCTGGTGTTCGGCGCGGGTGTCGCCGCGCTCTCGTGCCTGTTCGGCGTGCCGCTCGCCTGGGCGATCTCGCGCACCGACATGCCGGCCAAGACCTTCATCCGGTTGATGGTGTTCGGCGCCTTCATCATCCCGCCCTATCTCGGCGCGATCGGATGGATTCTGCTCGCCGGGCCGAATGCCGGCTGGCTCAACAAGGTGTGGATGGCGCTCACCGGCGCCGAAGCTGGCATCTTCAATGTCTATTCGATGACCGGGCTGATCGTGGTCGTGGCGGTCACGTCGTTTCCCTACGTGTTCGTGTTCACCTCGAGCGCGCTCGACCTCGTCTCCTCCGAAATGGAGGATGCCGCCAACATTCTGGGCGCCGGCACGCTGCGCACGACCTTTCGCGTCACGCTCCCCCTCGTGCTGCCCGCGATCATCGGCGGACTGATCATCTCGTTTCTGGAGGCGATCGCGCTGTTCGGCGCGCCGGCGCTGATCGCGCTCCCCGCCCGCTTCCAGGTGGTCTCGACGCAGCTCTGGCAATTCTTCGAATACCCGGTGCGGGTCGAGCAGGCTGCGGCTTATGCGATGCCGCTGCTGCTCATCACCATCTTCATGTTCTGGGTCCAGCGCACGGTGCTCGGCCGGCGCGGCTACACCACGGTGAGCGGCAAGGGCGGCGAGCGGCGCATCACGCGGCTCGGCCCCTGGCGCTTCGTGATGCTCGGTTACGCGCTGTTCGTCTGCGCGCTGGCGGTGTTCCTGCCGATGATCGTGCTCACGCAGGCGGCGTTTGCCAAAGCCTGGGGCCGCGGCTTTTCGCTCGGCAATCTCACGCTGCAGAACTTCCACTACCTCCTGTTCGAGCAGACCCAGGCGCAACAGGCGATCGTCAACACCTTTGTCTACTCGGGCATCACGGCCTTCGCCGCCATCGCGCTGTCGCTTGCCATCGCCTATGTGGTGGCGCGCAAGCTGGTGCCGTGGAGCAACGTGCTCGCGTTCCTCTGCATGGCGCCGTTCGTGATCCCCGGCATCGTGCTCGCCATCGGCTTCTATGCGGCCTATGCGCCGCCGCCGCTCGCGCTCTACGGCACCGGCACCATCCTGGTGCTCGCCTACGTCACGCGTTTCCTGCCCATCGCCTACACGTCGAGCGCGGCGGGCATGCGCAGCGTCAACCCGGAGATGGAAGAGGCCGTGCGCATCCTCGGCGGCGGGCGCCTCACCGCGATCCGCCGCGTGCTCGCGCCGTTGCTCAAGCGCAATCTCGCCGGCGCCTGGATCCTGGTGTTCATACCGGCGGCCCGCGAACTGTCGTCCGCGATCTTCCTGGTCGGGCCGAACACGCGGGTCATATCGGTAATGCTGTTCGACCTCTCCGAGGAAGGAAACTTCGAGGTGCTTTCCGCGCTCGGCATGATCCTGCTGGTGACGACGCTCATCATCGCGGCCATCGGCTTCCGCGCGATCGGCCGCGACTTCATGGTGCGCTCCTCATGAGCAAGCTCAAGCTGCGCGGCCTCGAGAAGCGCTACGGCGAGGTCGCGGCCGTCGCCGGCCTCGATCTGGAGCTGCGCGAAGGCGAGTTCGTGTCGCTGCTCGGGCCGTCGGGATGCGGCAAGACCACGACCTTGCGCATGATCGCGGGCTTCATCGAGCCGACCGCCGGCACCATCGAGATGGACGGGCAGGTGCTCTCTTCGCCCTCCGGCGCACTGCCGCCCGAGAAGCGGCAGATGTCGATGATCTTCCAGAGCTACGCAGTGTGGCCGAACATGACGGTCGAGCAGAACGTCGCGTTCGGGCTGGAGCTGCGCAAGCTGCCGCGCGAGGAGGTGCGGCGGCGCGCCGCCGAAATCCTCGACGTGGTGCATATGGGCCACCTCGCCGCGCGTTATCCGGCCGAGCTGTCCGGCGGGCAGCAGCAGCGCGTCGCGCTCGCCCGGGCCATCGTGATCAAGCCGCAGGTGCTCCTGCTCGACGAGCCGCTCTCGAATCTCGATGCCAACCTGCGCGAGGAGATGCGCTTCGAGATCCGCCGCCTGCATGACGAATTCCGCATCACCACGGTCTACGTCACGCACGACCAGGCCGAGGCCATGGTCACTTCCGACCGCATCGCGGTCATGAACCTCGGCCGCATCGAACAGGTCGCCGACCCGCACGCGCTCTACAACAAGCCGAAGACGCGCTTTGTCGCGGGATTCATCGGCCGCACCAATTTCATCGAGGGCGAAAGCCGCAACGGCGAGATCGCGTTCGGTCCGTTCGCGTTGCCGGCCGCTGCGCTCGAAGGCGCGCCGGCCTCCGGCAAGGTGACGGTATCGGTGCGCCCGCAGAGCATGCGGCTCGCGCGCGCACAATCCGCCAACGGGGGGCCGCAGGTCGCCGTGACGATCGCGGAGCGCGCCTATCTGGGCGAGTTCTGGGATTATGTCGTGACGCCGCCCGACAGCGCGATGAAGCTGCGCGTCACGACCCCGCCGCTGGAAATCTATCAGGTGGGCGAGCAGGCATGGCTCGCCTTCGATCCGCAACAGATGACGCCGATCACATAGAGGATGCATCGATGAAGCCATCTCACGCCCCGCTCGTCCCCGCGAAAGCGGGGACCCAGAGCCAAGAAAAGAAAGAACTGGATTCCCGCTTTCGCGGGAATGAGCGGAGTTGGCTGACTGGCCTTTCGATAATCATGGCCGTGGTATTTGCGATATTGATCGCCCTGCCCGCCCGCGCCGACGTGAACGAAATCAAGATCGGCAAGCAGTACGGCCTGCCCTATATCCAGTTCGTCATCATGGAAGATCAGGGCCTGCTCGAGAAGCACGCGAAGCTTCAGGGCTTAAGCGACCTCAAGGTGACCTGGGCGACGCTTGGCGGCCCTGCGCAGCTCAACGACGGAATCATTTCGGGCGCGATCGACGTTGCCGGCGTCGGCCTGCCGAACCTGATCACGATGTGGGAGAAGACGCGCACCAATGTGAAGGTGCGTGCGATCGCAGGCCTGAACTTCATGCCGCTGATCCTTTTGACCCGCAACCCCAAGATCAAGACGCTGAAGGACTACGGCGAGACGGACCGCATCGCGCTGCCGTCCGTGAAGATTTCCATGCAGGCGATCCTGCTCGAGATGGCGGCCGCGAGGGAATTCGGCGACGCCAACTACGAGAAGCTCGACCCGCTCACCGTCTCGATGGGACATCCAGACGCGGTCGCGGCGCTCACCGCCAACAAGGAGGTGACGAGCCACTTCTCGTCGGCCCCGTTCCAGTATCGCCAGCTCAAGCAGCCCGGCTATACCCAGGTCGCCTCGTCCTACGACATCATCGGGCCGCATTCGGTGAGCGCGATCTCGATGACGACCAGGTTCCACGACGAGAATCCCAAGGTCATTGCGGCGCTGCTCGGTGCCCTGAAGGAATCAACCGCGTGGATCAAGGCGGACAAGAAGGCCGCCGCGGAAGCCTATCTGCGCGTCACCAAGGACCGGATGCCGACCGAAGAACTGATGGCGATGCTGAACGATCCGAACATCGTCATCACCATCGAGCCGAAGGGCGCCGACAAGATCAGCGAATTTTTGGCCAAGGTCGGCCGCGTGAAGCTGAAGCCGGATAACTGGAAGGACTATTATTTCGGCGATGTCGACAAGCTGGGGAATTGAGAGCGATCGTTTGCCGCGCGCAAGCTGATGCCGATGCGCCCTCGCCCCGCGAAGCGGGGAGAGG
>JBAVXH010000290.1:0-40503 GCA_049698215.1 Xanthobacteraceae bacterium
GCGATGAACAGTGCGAGCGTAACCAGCATGCGGCCCGAGCCGCCGCCTGCGGTATAGAGCGTGCCGGAGCCGCAGCCGTTCGCGAGCTGCATGCCGATGCCGAACACGAAGGCGCCGATGATGAGCGAGGGGCCGATCGGCGCGATTGCGCCGCCGAAGCCGGGAACGAGTGCGGCCACCGGCACGATCGCAACTGCGGCGACCGCGATCAGCAGCAGCGCGCCGATGAGGCCGCCCGCTTCGCCGCTCACCAGGAAGCGGCGCCAGGCCGCGGTGAACGAGAACTCGGCCTTGAGAAACGCAACGCCAAGCGCAAAGCCGAGGACGATCAGCGCCGCGGACGCAAGTTGCCCGTCGAGCCCCACAAGCGCGACCAGCACGGCGGTGCCGAGCAGCGCCGCGATGAGGAATGGCCAGTCGAGCCGCGGCAATGATGCCGCGGGGTTTTCAATGGTCGCCGTTGTCATGGTTTGTTTCTAGTCGCGATTCCAGACGGAAAACCGGTTCCCACTTCTCCTGGCATCGCTCCTTAAGACCCGAAGCCGAGCGTCTTCTTCAGGTCGTCCCACTTGGTGCGCGCCGAGGCGAGCGGGCGGCTCGAATCGGCGGTCCAGTCCACCATCGAGCCGTAGTAGAGGCGCACATCCTTGCGGCCGAGCAGCTCGGAGAGCACGAACCAGTCGGTCGCCGCCCAGTGTCCGGTGTTGCAATAGGTCACGGCCGGGCCGACCGGCAGCGCCGCCGCGATCGCGGCAAGCTCCGCCTGCCGCTTCAGCCGGTTTGTTTTCGAGTCGTAGAACGTCGCGCTGTCGATGTTCACAGCGCCCGGAATGTGGCCGTAGGCCTTGGCGGCGGGGGCGCGCTCCTTACCGGTGAAGAATGACGCAGGCCGCGCGTCGATCAGCGTCGCGTTGCCGGTTTGCTCGATCTTCTGCACCTCGGCGACTTCGGCGAGCAACGCCTTGTTGAGCGACGCGGTGAAGATCTTCGGCGAAGGCCTGCTCGGGCCGGAGTCCGTCGCGTTCCCTTCGGCCTGCCATGCCGCGGTGCCGCCATCGAGGATCGACACCTTCGACACGCCCGTGACCTTCAGGGTCCAATAGGTGCGAGCCGCAGCGCCAAAGTCGGTGTGGTGCACGCCCGCCGGTACCAGGACCACATGGGTGTCCTCGTCGATGCCGAGCTCGCCGATCAGCTTTTCGAGCTCGGGCAGCGTCGGCAGCATGAACGGCACGCCGCCGCGCGTGACGCGCCAGCCGGCCTTGTCGTAATCGCTATGGATCGCGCCCGGGATGTGCCCTTTCTGGTAGGCCTCCGCGCCGCCGCCGTCGATGGCGGAGCGGACGTCGAGCACCAGAACGTCCGGGTCCTGCAGATGCTGCTTGAGCCACGCGCTCGAGACCAGCGGGGCCACGGTTTCGGCGAGCGCCGGGAGTACCTGGGCGAAGGCTAACAGGGCAATCAGGCCGAACAAACGAAGGCGCATCGGACGGGCCTCAATTCAATACGCCCTTGAAATAGAATATTTTTCTCTGTAATAACAGATCGGCGCTCCAAATAAGAATGGAATTCTCATTTGGAGCTTTATTTGACGACCTTCTCCTGCCTCTCGGGAGCTTCGTGGCATGGACGCTATCGACCGCAAAATCCTCGGCGTGCTGCAGCAGGACGCTTCGCTTTCGGTGGCCGAGGTCGGCAACCGCGTGGGCCTCTCGTCCACCCCCTGCTGGAAGCGCATTCAGAAACTCGAAGCCGAAGGCGTGATCCAGAAACGGGTCGCGGTGGTCGATCCCGACAAGGTCGGTCTCGGCGTCTCGGTCTTTGTTGCGATCGAGACCGGTGACCATTCGGAGGAATGGCTCAGCCGCTTCGCGGAAGCGGTGCGCGCGATGCCCGAGGTGCTGGAGTTCTACCGGATGGCGGGCGACGTCGATTACATGCTGCGCGTCGCGGTGGCGAGCATCCAGGACTACGACGCGTTCTACAAGAAGCTGATTGCCGCAATCCCGCTGAAGAACGTCACGTCGCGCTTCGCGATGGAGCGGATCAAGCAGACGACCGCGCTGCCGATCGGATAAGGGGCTTGTTCTCAGCGTTTCCCAATCAACACGCGTTGCAGGCGACCGTGTCGGAGAGCCGCGGCCGCATGTAGATCTGGTCCTTCAAGGTGATCGCGCCCGTGATGACGTATCCGATGGTCGGCGTGTAGGTGTATTGCGACTCCGCCCAGATCACCGACGTGTTCGCGGTGTTGAGGGCCGTCGGCAAGGTCACAGTGCCGCTCTTGACTGTCCCGTTCTTGGTTTTGCTCCAAATGACTTTCGCAACACCGTTGCCGTCGACATCGACGCGCGACACCGTCGCCTTGATCAGCGAGGACGAGTACGGCTGCACGACCGAGCTCGCGGCATTGAGGATGTTGGTCATGTCCGTCGCGTTGACGCTGGTCGACTGCGCCACGAGGTCGCCGAGCGTTCGCGCGACGAGCGTGACCTTTCGATCGACCGCGATCGCGGAGGAAACCTCTACGCCGCCGATGTAGAGCGTGACCATCAGCGGCAGCAGCATGGCGAACTCGACGGCGGAGACGCCGCGCTTGTCGTTGTGGAAGCGGCGCAGCAACCGCCGAGCGCGCGCTGCGAGACGAACTGGACGCATGGAACGCACTCTCATTGATAGGGTTCGTTGCGGAAGGCGGCGGTCGCAATCAGGAGCCGCTTGTTGCCTCCGATGTTGCTCAGATTGAATCCGAGCAGCGACGCGTAGACCGGCCACTGATACATCAGCCGCACCACCACGATGTCGCCCGGGCCACCCGCGTTGTAGCTGGTGGCGATGGTGCCGTCGGGTTTGATGGTTGGCGGAGAGTTGTCGACATCAGAGAACTTCGGATAAGTCTTCACGTCGACGTAAAGGCCGCCCGCACAGTTGAACAGACCGCCGATTTTCGAGCACACCGAATTCTTGAATGCTGTCGCGTCGAAGCTTTGCGACTGCGCCTGGCCGGTCATGATGAGACGGGCCGAGTCGGCAACCGCCGTCTCCAGCGTTTGGCTGGCGAAGAAGACAAGCGCCGTCTCCATGATGGCGAACATCAGCGCCAGAAACGGTGCGGCGACCATGCCGAATTCGAGCGCCGCGGCGCCGTCGTTGCGACGGGTGAAGCGGCGCAGCGTGCCGATGCGGAAGATCTTCGTACGGGAGAGCGGCGCGGTTTGAACGGCAAACGCAGCGCGGATTGCCTGCAGCATGACGCGATTGCTCCGGATCTTCGGTGCCGGCGGCACCGTACTCAAGCGATACTCGTGATCCGGTTGAGCATTAGCAAAAGCGTGTTGTCGAATTGTTGCGCGGATTAACGAGACAATCGGCCGCGCGATTCATGTTTCGCTAACCACGCGGCACGCCGGCAACTGGAAAGCGCTAGCGCGCGGGCGCCTTGGCGGCGGCGGCTCCGCCGCTGGCGGCTGCACTATTGCGCGCGTCAGCCTGCCCGGCGATCGCCGTGAAGTACTCCGCGGAATCGCCGAGCGTGATGCGGCGCTCGCAGCTCGGCGTGCAGCTATAGGTCTCGCGCTGGACGCCGCGATAGACCTGCACGGTATCGCGGCCGCGCGGCCCGCTCACCACGATGGAGCGCTCCAGCAGCACCGCACCGGCGCGATCGAGCGCGATGAGGTTGGTCGAGCCGAAGCCCTTGCCGGTCACCACGACAAGTCCGCCCGACTGAATCGCAATGTCGGCAATCATGGGATTGCCGATCACGATGGTCGAAACCTTCTCGGGCAGCTTCATCAGGGTGGCCTGGTCGAGGACGACGTCGAGCGTTTCCGCGGCCGCAACCATACGCGGCAGAAGGAGTGCCGACAGGATCAGGCCAAGGACGATCGTTTTGCCGGCGCGCGTCGCCTTCATCACAGCATTCTCCTGGCCCAGCCTGCCGGCTGGACAGCACATTGGCGCGAACCACCGCGGCGGATTTGACTGCAAAATGGTGAATGAAGTCCAAATGCAGCGTGTTCGTGACGCCTCCTACTTGCCGTTCGCACGAAGTCGCTGGCATTTGACCCGCGGCGTCTTGTTTGCCAGGCAGCCAGCACTTTGCAAATTCTCGACTATACGCGAGGCCTCAGAAATATTCGTCTTGAAAACTCAAACATTCGCGGTGTTATTTACTGTATGAAATCTCAGAAATTGACTGTTAACCACATATCTAACCTCAAGAATGACTGGGTTTTTTCTCAAGCGGATTAACTTTGCTGCAATCCGTCGCTGTTAACTTCCGGCACTATCGCATCGGGTCAAACAACAAACCCGGGCGGAAAGTGCTCAGACAGCCACGTGTGGATCCAAAGGAGCTACCCAATGAAGACCCTTAAGCGCTTTGCCAAGGACGAGTCGGGCGCGACGGCCATCGAGTACGGCCTGATCGCCGCCGGCATCTCTGTCGCGATCATCACCGTCGTGCAGGGCCTCGGCACCAAGCTCAGCAACACGTTCAGCAACATCACGACCAAGCTGAACTAACGCGCCAATCCGCTTCTCAATCAGAAAGGGCTCCGGCTATCGCCGGAGCCTTTTCATTTTGTATAATTTGTTGAAATCGTTGACATTTTACGAAATTTGCGTGGGCAAATTTTAGCATGGGAACTCACGGCTCCTTATAACTCCCCCTGTAGTTTTCCGGATGCTCGGCACGGATCGGGCACTCAATTCGGCACTCTTCGGGAGACAAGAATGACCATCCTCAAGTCCTTCCTTCGCGACGAATCCGGCGCAACCGCCATCGAATACGGCCTCATCGCCGCCGGCATCTCGGTCGCCATCATCGTGACCGTGCAGGGCCTCGGCACGAAGCTCTACAACACGTTCGACAACATCACGACCAAGCTGAACTAATCGTGCCGCCGCGGTAAATCCGCGGTTCACGTCGTGCCGCTAACTGATCCGCAACGCGCCCGGGCGTAAGCTGCCTGGGCGCGCTGGCCTTGGCAGTTCGCAGCGCAGGACGGATCATGATCGCCGACTCAATCAGGCTCTTGCTGTTTCCGGCGCTGATGGCCTTTGCGGCGTCGAGCGACCTCCTCACCATGACGATCTCCAACCGGATCTCGCTGATCCTGGTGGGAGGCTTCTTCTTCCTCGCCGTGTGGTCGGGCATGCCGCTCGCCGATATCGGCATACATGTGCTTGCCGCACTCGCGGTGCTGGTCGTCACCTTCGTGTTCTTTGCGCGCGGCTGGATCGGCGGTGGCGACGCCAAGCTCGCGGCCGCGACCGCGCTGTGGCTCGGCTTCGATCAGCTCCTCAACTATCTGACCATCGCGTCGATCCTCGGCGGCGTTTTGACGCTGCTGATCATGCGCTTCCGGCTGATGCCGCTTCCGGCCCTGCTCGCCAATCAGGAATGGGCGAAGCGCCTGCACCGGATGGACGCCGGCGTTCCCTACGGCATCGCGCTCGCGATCGCGGCGCTCTGGGTTTATGCCGACACGCCCTTCATGAAATCGCTCGGCATGTAGTCGCGCCTTTCTTTACGCTCCTTAAGATTTGGTTTGTGCCGCGCGTGCATGTTGCTGCGCGCATTGACGCGAATTCGTCCACAAAACTCCGCGCAATATTCGGTTAACTCAAATTGGATACGCGACATTAACCAAGGTTTGACGTTTCGCTGGTGAAATCAGCGTGTCGGCCGCGTTCGGCCACAGCGTCATTGTGGAAAGTGCAGCGTATGAAAGCCGCGCGTCTTGTTGTCCTCGTGGTTGCGGTTGCCGCCGGTGGTGTTGCGGCATTGCTCGCCGGACGGGGTGGCGATGAGCCGCCGCCTCCCGCTCCCGTCCAGACCGTCAAGATGGACACCGTCGACATTCTGGTCGCGCGGGGCGACATCAATTTGGGCCAGGCGGTCGCGGCGCAGGATCTGTTGTGGCAGCAGTGGCCGACGCAGGCGGCAAGCCCGGCCTTCGTGCGCCGCACCGAAAAGCCCGACGCAATCGAACAGCTCTCGGGCGCGATCGCGCGCTCTCCCTTCGTCGCCGGCGAGCCGATTCGCGAGGCCAAACTGATCAAGGCGAACGGCTCGGGCTACATGGCCGCCGTGCTCGACAAGGGCATGCGGGCGGTCTCGACTGAAATCTCACCCGAGACCGGCGCGGGCGGCTTCATCCTGCCGAACGACAGGGTCGATGTGATTCTCTCGCGGCGCGACCGCGAAGCCGAGAAGGCGGGTGCGGCCGATACTCAGGTCAGCGAAACGATCCTCTCGAACATCCGCATCCTCGCGATCGACCAGACGCTGGGCGAGAAGGACGGCCAGAAGGTGGTGATCGGCAAGACCACGACGCTCGAGCTGACACCGCGCCAGGCCGAGACGCTCGCGCTGTCGCGCCAGCTCGGCACGCTGTCGCTGGCACTGCGCAGTCTCGCCGACGCCGGCGAAACCACGCTTCAGAACGAGGATGAACGCGCCACGGGGCGGCGCGCGGGAATCAACACGGTGCGCTTCGGCATCAGCACCATGTCGACGCCGAAATGAGTTGGGTGGGGGACGAGTAACATGATGCGTACACTGGGACGGGCAGCGCTTTCCGCTGCAGTGCTCGGGGCGTGCCTCGGCGCGGCGCTGACGGCGCGCGCCGGCGAGCCGGCGGGCTATGTTCCCCCGCCGGGCGGCGCGATCCAGGTCGTCGGCTCGGATTCAAGCTCGCGCTTCGTGCAGCTCGGCATCGGCAAGTCGGTCGTGATCGACCTGCCGCGCGACGTGAAGGACGTGCTGGTCGCCGAGCCGAAATTCGCCAACGCAGTGATCCGCTCGACGCGGCGCGCCTACCTCATCGGCGTCGCGATCGGCCAGACCAACATCTATTTCTTCGACGCCGAGGGCCGGCAGATCGCCGGCTTCGACGTGGCGGTGACGCGCGACCTCAACGGCGTGCGTGCCATGCTGCACAAGCTCCTGCCGAACTCCGATGTGCGTGTCGACGGTGTCGGCGACGGGGTCATGCTGTCCGGTATGGTGGCGAACGCCGCCGAAGCGCAGCAGGCCGTGGACGTTGCGGCGCGACTTGTCGGCGGCGCCGACAAGGTGACCAACACCCTGTCCATCAAGAGCCGCGACCAGGTCATGCTCAAGGTGACGGTCGCCGAGGTGCAGCGCGATGTGATCAAGCAGCTCGGCATCGATCTCAACGGCAGCCTGAGCATCGGCAGCACTGTTCTCAACTTCGCCAACAACAATCCGTTCACGGCGGTGGGCCAGAACCTGGTCGACGGAAACGGCGTGCAGGGCACTTTCAAGGGCGTATCCGCAACTTTGCGCGCGATGGAGCGCGCCGGCGTAATCCGCACGCTCGCGGAGCCGAACCTGACCGCGATTTCGGGCGAGAGCGCGAACTTCCTCGCCGGCGGCGAATTCCCGATCCCCGCCGGTTACCAGTGCGACCCGACAACGCGCATTTGCCAGCTCGCGATCCAGTTCAAGAAGTTCGGCGTCGGCCTCAACTTCACCCCGGTGGTGTTGTCCGAGGGGCGTATCAGCATGAAAGTCGTGACCGAGGTCTCCGAGCTCTCGAACGAGAACTCGATCACGATATCATCGGGTCAGAGCACCCAGAACATTCCCTCCATCAAGACCCGCCGCGCCGAGACCACGGTCGAGATTCCCTCCGGCGGCGCGCTCGCGATGGCGGGCATGATTCAAGAGCAGACCAAGCAGGCCGTCAGCGGCTTCCCCGGCCTGATGCAGATTCCCGTGCTCGGCACGCTGTTCAAGAGCCGCGATTACGTCAACCGCCAGACCGAACTGATGGTGATCGTGACGCCGTTCATCGCACGCGCGGTGGCGCGGAAGGATCTGTCACGGCCGGATGACGGCTTCTCGGATCCCTCCGATCCTGCCGCCATCCTGCTCGGCCGCCTCAACAAGATCTATGGCGCGCCCGGCAACGTGGCGCCGACGGCGGGCTATCAGGGCAAATACGGCTTCATTCTCGATTGATGCGACGAGGAAGTAACCGATGAAAAAATCTCTCACCCTCGCGCGCACGCTGACTTTCGTCAGCCTCGCGGCCCTGCTGGCCGGCTGCAAGACCTCGCAGGTGGACCTCGTGCAGAGCATCCCGGACGACTATCGCCTGCGCCATCCGATCGCGGTGCGCGAGAAAGTCCAGTCGATGACGGTGTTCATCGGTGACGCCCGCGGCACGCTCACGCCGGCGCAGCGCGCCGAAGCCGGCGGGCTTGCCTCGAGCTGGCGGCGCGAAGCGACCGGCGGCATCGTGATCGAGGTGCCAGTCGGCTCCCCGAACGAGCGGGCTGCGGCCAGCGCGACGCGCGAAATCCGCTCCATCCTGACCGCGGCCGGCGTGCCCGGTCGTGCGATCGAAATCCGTCCCTATCCGGCGCAGGACCCGGTGCGCCTCGGAACGATCCGGGTGAATTACCCGCGCATGGCGGCAGAGACCGGGCCGTGCGGACTTTGGCCGCACGACATCGGCCCGACCTACGATCCGATCTACTGGGCGAACAAGCCCGCTTGGAATCATGGCTGCGCCAACCAGCGCAATCTCGCCGCGCAAGTGGCCGATCCGGCTGACCTCGTACAGCCGCGCAGCGAAACTCCAGCGCTTGCTTCACGCCGCGGCACCGTTACCGACAAGTTCCGCAAGGGCGAGCCCACTGCGACAACAACCCCGGATGCCGACAAGGCCAAGATCAGCGACGTAGGCAAATGATCAAGTTCGCACTCAAAGGCGGCGACGGCGCCGCACCCGTCGAGTCGATGGTGCAGGAAGAGCACATCGCGCCGGTGCCGCGCATCTCGATCCAAGCCTTCTGCGCCTCGCCCGAGACCGCCGCCGCCATGCAGGCGGCGAGCGAAGACCGGCGCATGACCAAGGCGCATCTGAAGGTACAGATGGGCGGCATCGCGGCGGCGACCGAGGCCTATCGCGCATCCGCCACGCCGAACGTCGTGATCATCGAGTCGGACGGCCGCGGCGAGGAGCTCTTGAACGGCCTCGATACGCTGGCCGACGTGTGCGACGCGGGTACGCGCGTGATTGCGGTCGGCCATCTCAACGACATCATGCTATATCGCGAAATGGTGCGGCGCGGGGTGAGCGACTACCTGATCGCGCCGGTCGGGCCGGTCGACCTGATCCGCGCGATATCCGGGCTGTTCTACGCGGCCGACGCCAAGCCGGTCGGGCGCACGCTCGCGGTGGTCGGCGCTAAGGGCGGTGTCGGCGCCTCGACGATCGCGCACAACATCGCCTGGGCGATCGCACGCGACGTGCACCTCGACGCGGTGGTGGCCGATCTCGATCTGCCGTTCGGCACCGCCGGCCTCGACTTCAACCAGGACCCGCCGCAGGGCATCGCGGATGCGGTGATGTCGCCCGACCGCATCGACACGGCGTTCGTCGATCGCCTGCTGTCGAAATGCACCGATCACCTGAGCCTCTTGGCTGCGCCTGCGACGCTCGACCGGGTCTATGACTTCGGCACCGAGGCGTTCGACTCGACCTTCGACGTGCTGCGCTCCTCCGTACCCTGCATCGTGCTCGACGTTCCGCATGTGTGGACCGGCTGGGCCAAACGCACGCTCATCGGCGCGGACGATATCCTGATCGTTGCCGCGCCCGATCTTGCGAACCTGCGCAACACCAAGAACCTCATCGACCTGCTGCGCGCCAACCGTCCGAACGACAACCGACCGCAATACTGCCTCAACCAGGTCGGCGTGCCGAAGCGGCCGGAAATCAAGGCGGCCGATTTCGCCAAGGCGCTCGAGTTCGACCCGCTCGCCTCGATCCCGTTCGAGCCGCAGCTGTTCGGCACGGCGGCAAATAACGGCCAGATGATCGCGGAGGTCTCTTCCGGACATCGCGCGGCGGAAACGTTCCGCAGTCTCGCGCAGACGCTGACCGGCCGTACAGAAGTGAAGCGATCGCGGGGGAGCCTGCTCACCCCACTCATCGAAAAGCTCAGGCGCAAGCAGTCGTAAGGCCTGGAGACAAGCGTGTTCGGAAAGCGTTCCACATCGGGCGACGTTCGCAGCCCGGCTCCGCCGCCGGTGGCGGCTCCGGCGCCGGAGCTTGCGCGCGCCTCCGTTCCGTCCGGCGGAAGCGGCGATGTCGGCCTGAGCCCGATGCCCTCCGCGGGCCTTGGTGCGCCGATCACCTCGCCGCCGCTTGCCCCCGGCAACGGTCCGAAACCGATTGTGCCCACTGCACGCGATACCCGACGCTCCGAGACTTACTACGAAGTGAAAGGCGCGATCTTCTCCGCCCTGATCGAGGCAATCGACCTTTCCCAGCTTGCCCGGCTTGATTCGGAGTCGGCACGCGAGGAAATCCGCGACATCGTCAACGAGATCATCGCGATCAAGAGTATCGTGATGTCGATCTCCGAGCAGGAAGAGCTGCTCGACGATATCTGCAACGACGTGCTCGGCTATGGGCCGCTGGAGCCGCTGCTAGCGCGCGACGACATCGCCGACATCATGGTGAACGGCGCCAACACGGTCTACATCGAAGTCGCCGGCAAGATTCAGCAGACCAATATCCGCTTTCGCGACAATCAGCAGCTGCTCAACATCTGCCAGCGCATCGTCAACCAGATCGGCCGCCGCGTCGACGAGGCCTCGCCGATCTGCGACGCGCGCCTGCCGGATGGCTCGCGCGTCAACGCGATCGTGCCGCCGCTGGCGATCGACGGTCCCTCGCTCACCATCCGCAAGTTCAAGAAGGACAAGCTGACGCTCGATCAGCTGACGAAATTCGGCTCGATCTCGCCGGAGGGTGCCGAGGTCCTCAAGATCATCGGTCACTGCCGCGCCAACGTGCTGGTTTCCGGGGGAACGGGTTCGGGCAAGACCACGCTGCTCAACTGCCTGACGAACTTCATCGAGACGGACGAGCGCATCATCACCTGCGAGGACGCTGCCGAGTTGCAGCTGCAGCAGCCGCACGTGGTGCGTCTCGAGACGCGCCCGCCGAACCTCGAAGGCGAAGGCCAGGTCACGATGCGCGACCTGGTCAAGAACTGCCTGCGCATGCGTCCGGAGCGGATCATCGTCGGCGAAGTGCGCGGACCCGAGGCGTTCGACCTGCTCCAGGCCATGAACACCGGCCATGACGGCTCGATGGGCACGCTGCACGCCAACACGCCGCGCGAGGCGCTCTCGCGCCTTGAATCCATGATCACCATGGGCGGCTATACGCTGCCCTCGAAGACCATCCGCGAGATGATCTGCTCCTCGGTCGACGTGGTGATCCAGGCCGCGCGCCTGCGCGACGGCTCGCGCCGCATCACGCACATCACCGAGGTGATGGGCATGGAAGGCGACGTGATCATCACGCAGGACGTCTTCGTCTACGAGATGATGGGCGAGGACCAGAACGGCAGGCTCATCGGCCGCCACCGCTCGACCGGCATTGGCCGGCCGAGATTCTGGGAACGCGCAAAGTATTTCGGCGACGAGAAACGGCTCGGCGCAGCGCTCGACGCCGCCGAGGTCGCCGGCGAACCCTACAAGACCTGAGGCCGCCATGGCGATGCAGTCGCTTGCCATGTTCGCGCTGGTGGCGCTCGCCGCCGGCGGGCTGATCTGGGTGTTCGTCTATCCGATCCTCTCGGGCGAACGCCACGCCGAAAAGCGCCAGGAAAGCGTGGTGCGCGCCGATCCAGCTGCAGCGCGCGTCGTGGCCGCTGCGCGCAATCAGCCGAAGGTACGCCGCGACATCGAGGAAACGCTCAAGGAGCTCGAAGTCCGGCAGAAGAAGCAGAAGAACATCCCGCTCGCGATGCGCATCTCGCAGGCGGGCCTGAGCTGGACGAAGCGCCAGTACATCATCATCAGTGTCGGTATCGGCTTTGTGCTGTTCGCGCTGATCTTCCTCGTCGGCGGCGGGGTGCTGGCAGCAGCCGGTGCGGCCTTTGCAGGCGGCTTCGGCGTCCCGCGCTGGCTGCTAGGCTTCCTGAAGAAGCGCCGCGAGAACAAGTTCCTGCATAACTTCCCCGACGCCGTGGACGTCATCGTTCGCGGCGTCAAGGCCGGCCTGCCGCTCGGCGACTGCCTGCGCATCATCGCCAACGAAGCGCCCGAGCCGGTCAAGGGCGAGTTCCAGACCATCGTCGAGTCGCAGACGGTCGGCATCTCGATGGGCGACGCGTGCGCGAAACTTTACGAGCGCATGCCGCTCCCCGAGGCGAACTTCTTCGGCATCGTGGTTTCGATTCAGCAGCGAGCTGGCGGCAACCTCTCGGAAGCGCTCGGCAACCTCTCGCGCGTCTTGCGCGACCGCAAGAAGATGAAGGCCAAGATCCAGGCGATGTCGATGGAGGCGAAGGCCTCCGCCGTCATCATCGCGGCGCTGCCCTTCGCCGTCATGATCCTCGTCTACATCTCGAGCCCGAACTACATCGAGTTGCTTTGGACGCACCCCACCGGCCGAATGATGATGGCGTGCTGCGCAGCGTGGATGTCGTGCGGTGTCTTCGTCATGAAGAAGATGATCAATTTCGACTTTTAGGACATCTCGTCGTGCTCGAACTCTTGATCGAAAAGCTGCACGACCCGAAGATGATGGCGAGCGTGTTCGCCGCCATCGCCGCGATGGCGACCGTCATCACGCTCGCCATGCCGCTGCTCGCCCGCAACGATCTCAACAAGCGGATGAGCGCGGTCTCGGTCGAGCGCGAGAAGATCCGGCAGCGCGAGCGCGAGCGGCTTGCGCGCGGCGACAAGGTGCAGCTGCGCGCGAGCCCGAAGCAATACATGAAGCGCATCGTGGACCAGTTCAACCTGACCAAATGGGTTGGACAGGAGGAGGCGCGCGAAAAGCTGGTGCAGGCGGGCTACCGCGGCCAGGCACCCTACGTGACCTACCTGTTCTTCCGGTTGGTCTCGCCGCTCGTCGCCTTCGTGGTCACGACATCCTATGTCTTCTTCATCGTGGAGATGGACAAGCCGCCGATGATGAAGCTCGGCATGGCCTTGTTCGCCGCTTTCTGCGGCATGCAACTGCCGTGGCTGTTCCTCAAGAACAAGATCGGCAAGCGCCAGCTCTCGATCCGCCGTGCGTTTCCCGATGCGCTTGACCTGCTGTTGATCTGCGTCGAATCCGGCATGTCGATCGAGGCCGCGTTCCGCAAGGTGAGCCAGGAGATCGGCTCGCAATCGATCCCGCTCGCCGAGGAACTGACGCTGACGACCGCGGAACTGTCGTACCTCCAGGACCGCAAGGTCGCCTACGAGAACCTCGCGAAGCGAACGGACCTCGAAGGCGTGAGGGCGGTCTGCGTCGCGCTGCAGCAGTCGGAACGCTATGGCACCCCGCTCGGTCAGACGCTGCGCGTGATGGCGCAGGAAAACCGCGACATGCGCATGTCGGAAGCCGAGAAGAAGGCGGCCGCGCTGCCGCCCAAACTCACCGTGCCGATGATCCTGTTCTTCCTGCCGGTGCTGTTCATCGTCATTCTGGGCCCGGCCGCAATCCGCGTGATGGCGATTCAGTAGGACTGCTGCGCGCACTTGCTATCGGGGCGGGACCGCAGGCAACGCCGGCGCGGCACGACGTTGCGTGCGTTACAGACGCTTCAGAGCAAAAACGGCGGAGAATGCTGGTTCACTTCTCACCTGGTCGACCATCAGCGTCCACTCGGACCGATTCTCCGGGTCGTCCAATGAAAAGTCCCAAGGTCCCAGAAATTCGACCGGATGCGGTTCGATCAGACGCGCCAGGAACGATCCTTCATTGTACCAATATGTTCCTCTCGACCAGATATTCGCCGGGCTCATCTCGGTACTCATCCCGATGATGCCGCCGCGCTTCGTGACTCTGACGATTTCCTGCATGCCCTTAATGTCTTTCGGCCACATGTGTTCGATAACCGACGTGCAGATGGTGACGTCAAAAAATTCGTCCGGGTACGACAGCTGAGTAATGTCTTGCCGCTCGCAGATCAGCCGCTTGGGATTCGGGGCCATCGCGGACCAGCGCCTTTTCCAATCGGCAAAGCTGTCGACTCCCGGGGGACGGTCTTTACCGTGCCATTCGTCGTCCCAGAATTGGAAATAGTCGCTGATATAAACCTCGGCTGCTTCTCCGGTCAGCCAGGCCCCGAAGTAGCCGTCCCGCGCTCCAAGATCGGCAATGCGCTTGCCTTTGAAGTCGATACTCATCGAGCTGAGCACGGCGTAGTCGTAGCTGCGTCCCCAGGGCCTTGGAACGCCGCTCTCCTTCCGCGCACCGCTCACCGTGGAGATTCTGTCGAACGTCTCATGTGCGCGAAAAACAGTGGGGTGGTCCTCATGGGTCCTGCGCATTCGATAAACCTGGTTCAGCGGGACCTTGCCGCCGCCGCCATCGTGCGATTTGGCGGGCAGGAATCGAAAGGCGGCGGTCTCACCCGTGTGACGTGTGATCAGCGCGCCCGCGTCTTCCCGCAATTCGGGAAACTCGCGCACCAATGCATGGATCTCGGCAAGTGCGTTGATGCGGCCGTTCGGTGTCCGAAGGAGTTGACCGAGCAGCGCCAAAGCCTCGCGTACGAGTCCCATTCCTCTTAATTGGCGCAGTATCAAGAGATGATAATACTCGATGTGATGAGGATCGAGTACGATGAGCTTCTCGTAGTATCGGATTGCGAGTTCTGTCCTACCCCATCGCCGCGCAGTCTCGGCAGCTTCCGTCAGCGCAGGCAGGTTCTGTGGCTCGATCTCGAGCGCGGCGTCGAAGATTTGCATGGCTTCTGCAAACTTCCCGTCGTCGCGCAGCGTCATGCCGAGTTGAATCCGCGGCCAAGTGTCCGTTCGCGCGGCATCAACAGCTAACCTGAAGTGCCGAACCGCTTCATCATGCTGTCCCTTGTTTCTGAAAAGGACACCGAGTTCAGTCAAGCTCTTGGAGTCACTGGATTGAGGCGTTTGATCGCTGCTCATGCGCTTTTGCGTAGCAGACGCTTCCACGCCGCTCAACCCGCGCGCCGAGTTCCATCGCGGGCAATCGTGGAAGGATCAATGTCGCCGGGCGCAACGCGCCGGCGTTGCGAGCAATACCCGAGTGGGTCGCTCAAAATCCCGCGTGAGCGCGGTCCTTGTTGACCTGCATGCCGGCGCGCATGCGGCGCGCGGTGTTGACGATCTCGCCCGGCTTGTCTTCGGCGTTGGATTTCGCCGTCGCGAGGCGGAGCACGGAGAGATAATTCGGCTGCACTTCCATCCGCGCCGCGTGTGGCCCGCGCATCAGAACAGCATGCAGCTTGGGCAGATTGTAGCAAGGCACGTAGTAGAGCAGGTGATGCTCCAGGTGATAGTTCACGAAGTAGGGTGCGACCAATGCGCGCTCGATCCAATTCGCCTTGGTGGTGCGCGTGTTGCGTAGCGGGTCGTCGCCATCCGGGATTACAGCGTGCTCCGCAATGTTGCGGATGCGCGTGATCACCATCTGCCAGGTCAGCAGCGGGATAAGCCAGAGCAGCGGATAGGCCCAGCACAAGCCCGCCGCCGTAAGGCCAGCGAACAGGATCGCGTTGGCCGCGATCTGCGGCCCGAGCTTCTCGCCGAAATACCGCACCCTCTGCCGCCACGGCCATGCGGGATCGCCGAGCGCATTGAGGACTTGCGCCTTGCGCTGCTCGTAGCCGGTCTGGCCCGAGATATCGCGCCAGAATTTGCGGCGGTAGCTCGCTTTGGTGATCGGGAACGGCGCGGACAGCACGAGATCGGGATCGTCCTCCTGCTGGGTGCGCATATGGTGGGTCAGATGATAGCGCCGGTAGGCGAGCGTCTCGGCGAACACCGGATAGGCGCAAAACCACTGGCTCAAGAACAGGTTGCGCTTCTCGTTGCGCGACAGGCACCCGTGCGCGCCGTCGTGCATCAGGATCGCGAGTCCCAGCTGGCGCGATCCGATCAGGATCATGGCGACGACGTAGGTCAGCGGATTGGGAAAGATCGCAACCAGCGCGATCGAGCCGAGGATCACCGCCCAGGCATGGGCGATCAGCGCGATCCCCTTCCATTCGACGCGCTGGCGCAGCACGACGAGGTCTGCCCGCGAGATCAGCTCGCGCGCGGGGATGCGAAGGGCGGCGGTGGTGGCGGCCATGACGACCTCCACCAGTTGAATATCAGCCTCTGGCCCTGAAGGCAAAGCCTCTCCGACAAATTGAACGCGTGGGCTTAGCTTCCGCCCTCATCGGCGGGCTCGAGCCCTTGGACCGTGCGCGAGCCGATCGTCTTCTTGAAGTTCGCGTTGCCCTTCTGCGCCAGCATCTGCTTCAGATAGGCGACGTTCGCGGCTGCTTCGACCGGCGGAAGATCGGCACGCGCAATGGTCTCGGCCTCCTGAAAACGGCCTTGCAGCCCGACCACGAGCGCGAGATTTTGCGTGACACGCCTATCGGCGCCGCCCCGCGCGGCCGCGCGGCGCAATGTCTCCTCCGCGCGTCGGAGGTCCTTCGAGAGCGCATAGGAAAGCCCGAGGTTGGACAACACCGAGGGCTCGTCCGGCATGATCTTCAGCGCGCTCGCGTAATAGCGCTGCGCCTCGGCATGGCGCCCTATCTGGTCCATGACGGCGCCCTGCACCGAGAGGACGCGCCAGTCCGGCTGGTCGGGCGAGTGCGCGCGCTCGAGAACTTCGAGCGCCTGCTTGAGGTTGCCCGCGTCGGCGAGCGCGCGGCCATAGGCGCCGAGCAGCGCCCGGTTCTCGGGATTGTGCAGCGCGGATGTTTCCAGAACGGCCGCCGCCTGGGCGCGCTGGCCCGTTGCACGTAGCGCCTGCGCATAGCGGATCGCAACATCGGCGTTGCGGGGGTTGGCACGGAAGCGCTCGCCGAGCGCCTCGCTCTCGCGGCGCCAGTCGTCCTCGGTCCGCTGCTGCGGCCCCGCCGAAATCGAGCCCGTGGTGTCGGTCGAACCGATGGTCTTGCAGCCGCCGAGTGCGGCGGCCAGAGCAACGGTGGTGAGGAGAAGAACGCGAGACGCGGCGCTTGAACGCATCATGCTGCTCCGCCGGCGAACCCGGGCCAGCCCGCGTCAGCAATAGATCGTTAACCCTAAGGATGGGTTAATTGGAGGAACTTCAGGCTTGCTTCACCGCCTGCGACACAAATGCTAGCACGGCCGTTCGCGGGGAGTTTCATGCATCCGGCTTTTGCGGCACCGGGCGGGGCATCCGTTCCGATCTGGTTCGTCAATACCGATAACTGGGCGAGCGTACGCGGGCAGCTTGGCGCAACCGCGCAGCGCTTTGCCGAAACCGCCAAATTTGAGCCCAAGGCGGGGCAGTCGCGGCTCCTGCCCGACGACAATGGCGCGCTGTCCGGGGTGCTGTTCGGCATCGAGCCGGCGGATAGAGCCGGGATGGATCGCTTCTTGCCGGGCCGCCTGCCCGGCCTACTGCCCGCCGGTACCTATCGGTTCGCGAATGCGCCGCACGACACGCGGCTTGCCGCGCTCGCCTTCGCGCTCGGCTCTTACAAGTTTACGCGCTACCGCAACACAGAGCCGAACGGCGCTAGACTCGAGATGCCGGCAGGCATCGACGGAGCGGACATCTCGCGCATCGCCGAGGGCGTTGCGCTCGCGCGCGACCTCATCAACACGCCCGCGAACGACATGGGGCCTGAGGAGTTGGAGCAGGCGGCGCGCGACCTTGCCGCCAAGCACGGCGCGAACGTCAAAAGCCTCGTGGGCAATGAGCTTCTGAAGCAGAACTTCCCGCTGATCCACGCGGTCGGCCGGGCTGCGGCGCGCGCCCCTCGGCTGATCGATCTCACCTGGGGCGATCCGGCAGCGCCGAAGATCACGCTGGTCGGGAAAGGCGTGTGCTTTGACACCGGCGGGCTCGACATCAAGCCCGCGAGCGGCATGCTGATCATGAAGAAGGACATGGGCGGCGCCGCGAACGTGTTCGCGGCCGCCCACATGATCATGAATGCGAACCTGAAGGTGCGACTGCGCGTACTGGTCCCGGCGGTCGAAAATGCCATTTCGGGCGACGCGTTCCGGCCGCTCGATATCTACAAATCGCGCAAGGGCATCACGGTCGAAATCGGCAATACCGACGCGGAAGGACGGCTGGTGCTGGCCGACGCGCTGGCGCTCGCCGACGAAGAAACGCCCGAGCTGATCGTCGACATGGCGACGCTAACCGGCGCGGCGCGTGTCGCGCTTGGGCCGGAGCTGCCGCCGCTGTTCACCCATGACGATGCGCTCGCCTCCGACTTCGCGCGCCACGCCGAAGCAGAGCGCGACCCAATGTGGCGCATGCCGCTGTGGCGGCCGTACGAATCGCTGCTCGATTCAAAGATCGCCGACATCAACAATGTCGGCGGGCCGCAGGCGGGCTCGATCACCGCGGCGCTGTTTCTCTCGCGCTTCGTGACCGCGACGAATGCCTGGGCGCATTTCGATATCTATGCGTGGACGCCGAGCGCCAAGCCCGCGCGCCCAGACGGCGGCGAATGCCAGGTCGCGCGTGCGCTCTATGCGCTGCTGAAAGAGCGATACGGCGCATGAATTTCGATCCGCGCATCACGCCCGCCCGACCCGATCTCGCCGCGAAGCATCTTGAAGGCAAGGTGAGCGCGACTCGCTTTGTCGAAGGCGAGGAGCGCGAGGTGATCGACGCGCAGGCGCCGGTTCGCGAGGCTCCTTCGCCGGACGCGCCGCTGATGACCGAGGCGCTGATGGGCGAACGCGTTACGGTCTATGAGTTCAACGACGAAGGCTGGGCCTGGGGTCAGCTTGCGGATGACGGCTATGTCGGCTGGCTGCCGTCGAATGCGCTGCTCACACCGCGCGAGAAGCCGACGCACCAGGTGACGGCGCTGCGCACGCTCGCGTTTCCCGGACCTTCGATCAAGCTGCCGCCGGTCGTGATGCCTCCGCTCGGTGCGAAGCTCGCGGTCACGCGCGAGCAGGACCGTTTCGCGGTGTCGCCCCTTGGATTTCTGCCGGCCCCGCATCTCGCGCCGCTCGCGAGACACGAGGCCGAATTCGTCGCGGTCGCGGAGCGCTTTCTCGGCACGCCCTATCTCTGGGGCGGCAAGACGAATGACGGGCTCGATTGTTCGGGGCTCTTGCAGGTTTCACTTGCGGCATGCGGCATTCCCTGCCCGCGCGACAGCGACATGCAGGAGCGCTCGCTGGGCTCGCCCATCGACGCGAAATCCTTGCGGCGCGGCGATCTGATCTTCTGGAAGGGGCATGTCGCGATCGTGCGCGACGAAACCTCGCTGGTGCACGCAAACGCATTTCATATGGCCGTGGCGATCGAGCCGACCGCCGCGGTGATCGAGCGCATCCGCGCTGCGGGAAGCGAAGTCACCAGTGTGAAGCGGCTCTAATACCCGGCCTTGCGATCCACCACGTTCTGCAGCGGCTCGCCGCGCTCGTGACGCGCGATCTGCTCGGCCACATAGAGCGAGATCGCGTCGGGATCGGTGTCGGCCGCATTGTGCGGCGAGAGCGTCACCTTCGGGTGCGCCCAGAACGGGCTCTCCGGCGGCAGCGGCTCAGTGTGAAACACGTCAAGCGTGGCGGCGAGCAGCGCGCCGTCGTCGAGCGCCGCGAGCAGATCCTCCTCGACCTGCAATCCGCCGCGTCCCGCATTGATGACGACCGGCCCGCCGAGCTTTCCATCGCGCGCGAGCCTTGAAAACGTGCGCCGATTGAGAATGCCACGCGTCTCCGGCGTTAGCGGCAGCAGGCAAACCAGCACGTCGGTGCGCGCGAGAAAGTCGCCGAACTGGCTCTCGCCCGCAAAACACTTGATGCCCGGGATCGCCTTCCAGGTGCTGCTCCAGCCCGCCACATCGAACCCGATGCGCGCGAGCACTTCGGCCGCATCGCGCCCGAGCACGCCGAGCCCCATGATGCCGACGCGCAAATCACGCGCCGCCCATTGCAGCTTCGGCGCCCAGACCTTGTTGCGCTGGCTTTCGGCGTAATAGCCCTGGCGGCGGTGATGCATCAGCACGTGCATCACGACGTACTCGGTCATGCGTTTGGTGAGGTCGTCGACGGCGACGCGCACCAGCGGGACCGGCGGCAGGGTGAGGTCGGCGACCACCGCATCGACACCGGCGCCGAGATTGAAGATCACCTCAAGCCGGGGGAAATCGCCAAGCATGCCGGGCTTCGGCTTCCACACCGCCGCGTAGCGCACCGCCTCCGGATCGATCAGGTCCTCGGGCACGAGCGCGACCGGCCGCTCCGGGCATACGCGCAGAAAGCGCTCGCGCCAGCGTCCGGGCGCCCAGTTCTCCGTACCGCCGGTGATCAGGAGAGCCAGCGCACCTTTCATCACTCAGGCACGTTCCAGCTTGCGCGCAGGGTTTCCTTCAGAGCCTCGACCTCCTTGTCGGGAGGATTGGCCTGCTCTCCCACCGCCACCGCCTCCAGATTGAAGGCCGCCGCGAACAGCGCGCGCGTGTAGTCGCTCTTCGGATTGGCGAAGAGATCGGCGGCCGGCCCCTCCTCCACCACCTTGCCGTTGCGCATCACGATCAGCCGGCAGGCGAGCGCCGAGACGACGCGCAGATCGTGCGAGATGAACAGGTAGGTCAGATTGTGCCGCTTCTGCAGGTCGCGCAACAGATCGACGATCTGCGTCTGGATCAGCATGTCGAGCGCGGAGGTCGGCTCATCGAGCACGACGAAGGTCGGCTCCAGCACGACCGCCCGCGCCACCGCGATGCGCTGGCGCTGCCCGCCGGAGAACTCGTGCGGGTAGCGGAAGCGCGTCTCGGGATCGAGCCCTACATCCTCCAGCGCCGCGATGATCTTTGCCTCGCGCTCCGCGGCTGTGAGCTGCGGCTGGTGCACCCACAGCCCCTCCTCGATGATGTCCGAGACCGACATGCGCGGGCTCAGCGAGCCGAACGGGTCCTGAAACACGATCTGCATGTCGTGCCGGAACGGGCGCATCGCCTTGAACTTGAGGCCCTGCAGCTGCTTGCCGAGAAAGACGATCGGTCCCTCCGACGAGATCAGCCGCAGGATCGCAAGCCCGAGCGTCGTCTTGCCCGATCCGGATTCGCCGACGATTCCCAGCGTCTCGCCCTTCCGCACCGCAATCGACACGCCGTCGACAGCCTTGATGTGACCCACCACACCGCGCATCACGCCGCGCTTGATCGGAAACCAGACCTTCAGGTCATCGGTCTGGATGACGAGCGGAGCGTCCGGACAGAGCGGCGCTGGATCCGGCTTCGGCTCGGCCGCAAGCAGCGCTTTCGTGTAGGCATGCTGCGGGCGCTCGAACACGTCGTGCACGGGCCCCGCCTCGACGATCTTGCCGTCCTTCATGACGCAGACGTGGTCGGCGAGCCGGCGCACTATGCCGAGATCGTGGGTGATGAACAGCATCGCCATGCCGAGACGCGTCTGCAGATCCTTCAGGAGCGTCAGGATCTGCGCCTGCACGGTGACGTCGAGCGCCGTGGTCGGCTCGTCCGCGATCAAGAGGTCCGGCTCATTGGCCAGCGCCATCGCGATCATGACGCGCTGGCGTTGCCCGCCGGAGAGCTGATGCGGATAGCTCGCAAGCCGGCCTTCCGGCTCAGGGATGCCCACTTGCATCAGCAGCTCGATGATGCGCTTGCGCGCGGGCGCACCAGTCAGTCCGCTATGCAGCAACAGGATCTCGCCGATCTGTTTCTCGATGGTGTGGAGCGGATTGAGCGAGGTCGTCGGTTCCTGGAAGATGATCGTGATGTCGTTGCCGCGCACCTCCCGGATTTGGCGCTCGGCGAGGCCGAGCAGCTCCTGCCCCTTGAAATGAATCGTGCCGGAGGGATGGCTCGCGGCCGGATAAGGCAAGAGCTTCATAACCGATAGTGCGGTGACCGATTTGCCCGAGCCGGACTCGCCCACCAGCGCGACGGTCTCGCCATTCTTCAGATCGAACGAGATGCGGTCGACCGCGAGGATCTGCCGCTCGCCTTGACCGAAGGCGACCGAGAGGTCGCGGACGGAAAGAAGTGGCTGGTTGACGGCGTCCATGATCAGGCAAACGTCTTTCGGGGATCGAACGCGTCGCGCACCGCCTCGCCGATGAAGATCAGGAGCGAGAGCATGAACGCCACCGTGAAGAACCCCATCAGGCCGAGCCACGGCGCCTGGATGTTGGCCTTGCCCTGCGAGAGCAGCTCGCCCAGCGATGGCGAGCCGGGCGGCAGGCCGAAGCCGAGGAAGTCGAGCGCGGTCAGCGTCATCACCGAGGACGACACGATGAAGGGCAGGAACGTCATGGTGGCGACCATGGCGTTCGGCAAGAGATGGCGGAACATGATGGTGCGGTTGGATACGCCGAGCGCGCGCGCCGCCTGGATGTATTCAAAATTGCGCCCGCGCAGGAATTCGGCGCGCACCAATCCGACCAGCGAGACCCAGGAGAACAACAGCAGGATTCCGAGCAGCACGAAGAAGCCCGGCACCAGCACCGATGAGATGATCAGCAGGAGATAGAGCGAGGGGATCGAGGTCCATATCTCGATGAAGCGCTGGAACAACAGGTCGGTCCACCCGCCAAAGTAGCCCTGCACGGCGCCGGCCGCGACTCCGATCGCCGACGATATGAGCGTCAACGCAAGCCCGAACAGCACCGAGATGCGGAAGCCATAGATCAGGCGCGCCAGCACGTCGCGGCCCTGATCGTCGGTGCCGAGCCAATTCCATTCGAGATCGCGGCAGCCTTTGCCGCCGATCTTCTCGGCCGCCGCCTTGCACTGCTCCTCGGTCAGCATCCAGGTCGGCGGCGAGGGCGCGGGCGTCGGCAGATTGAGGTTATGCGTCGAGTAGGAGAAGTGAATCGGCGGGATGTACATTTTCCCACCCTTGTCGGCGATCAGCTTGCGCAAATACGGATCGCGATAGTCCGCCGCGGTCTCGAACTCGCCGCCGAACGCGGTCTCCGGGTACGTGAACAGCACCGGGAAGTACGACTTGCCGTCAACATGAATGTAGAACGGCTTGTCGTTCGCCCAAAACTCGGCGAACAACGTAACGACGAACAGCACGAGGAAGATCCAGAACGCCCAATACCCGCGCCGGTTCGCCTTGAAGTTCTGCCAGCGCCGCCGGTTGATCGGCGACATCGTGAGCGGATGCGGCGCCGGCGGCACGTCGAGGCCCATCACGCCGACGGCGGTGGTGTCCGGAGTCCGGTCGGCGGTGCGCGCGTCCACTCACACCTCCCGGGTCTCGAAGTCGATGCGCGGATCGACCCAGGTGTAGGTGAGATCGGCCAGGAGATTCACCGCGATGCCGACGAGGGAGAAGATGTAGAGCGTCGCGAACACGACCGGATAATCGCGGTTGAGCACGCTCTCGAAGCCGAGCAGGCCGAGGCCGTCGAGCGAGAAGATGGTTTCGATCAACAGCGCACCGGTGAAGAAGGCATGCACGAAGGCGCCGGGAAATCCGGCGATGACGATCAGCATCGCGTTGCGGAAGATGTGCCCGTAGAGCACCTGCCCCGACGTGCAGCCCTTGGCGCGCGCGGTGAGCACATATTGCTTGCGGATTTCGTCAAGGAAGGAGTTCTTCGTCAGCAGCGTCATCGTGGCGAAGGCCGCGAGCGCCATTGAGGTGATCGGCAGCACGAGGTGCCAGAAGTAGTCGATGATCTTCGAATACCACGGCAGTGCTGCCCAGTTGTCCGAGGTGAGGCCGCGCAGCGGGAACAGATCCCAGAACGAGCCGCCGGCGAACAGGATGATCAGCAGGATCGCGAACAGGAAGCCAGGGATCGCGTAGCCGATGATAATGACGCTCGATGTCCACGTATCGAAGCGCGAACCGTCGGCCACCGCCTTGCGGATGCCGAGCGGGATCGAGATCAGATAGGTCATCAGCGTCATCCAGATGCCGAGCGACATCGAGACCGGGAGCTTCTCCTTGATGAGCTGGAGCACGCTGGTGTCGCGGAAATAGCTCTTGCCGAAATCGAAGGTCGAAAAATTCCAGATCATCAGCCCGAAGCGCTGGTAAGCCGGCTTGTCGAAGCCGAACTGCTTTTCCAGGCTCTTGATGAATTCGGGGTCGAGGCCTTGCGCGCCGCGATACTTGGAGCTGACATCGCCGCCGGCGGCCGCCTGCCCTTGCCCGCGTGCGGCGAAGTCCCCGCCTTGCGAACCGGAGATGCGCGATGTTGCGCCGGTGTCGCTGCCCGAGATTTGCGCGATCACGCGCTCGA
This sequence comes from Xanthobacteraceae bacterium, assembly GCA_049698215.1. Lineage (GTDB taxonomy): Bacteria > Pseudomonadota > Alphaproteobacteria > Rhizobiales > Xanthobacteraceae > PALSA-894. The sequence goes on from JBAVXH010000290.1 coordinate 24,216, forward strand.
CCGGCCCGCCCGGCGCAAACTGCACGACGACAAACGAAACCAGCATGATCCCGAGCAGGGTCGGGATCATGAACAGGATGCGGCGCAGGATGTAGGCGGCCATTCAGTGCTCGTGAGCCAGGGGTCTCATGATCTTTTGCCGGCGCATGATCTTATCCGAAAACCGGTCCCCATCCCGGATCATGTCCGAGACATGCTTTCTCGGGATCATGCGCTACCGCCCCCGCTCAAGTTTCGCTGCCTTCTCCTGATCGTACCACCACGTGTTCGGAATGCCGCGCTCAAAACCAGGTTTCTTCGGTGGAAAGCCGAACACATCCCAATAGGCGATGCGATGCGCCGCCAGATACCAGTGCGGCACCCAGTACCGGCCGGCGCGGATCACGCGGTCGAGCGCGCGGCATGCGGTGGTGAGCTCGCCGCGCGTATCCGCTGCAATGACCTTCTCGACCAGCGCGTCAATCACTGGATCGGAAATGCCGGCAAGATTGAACGAGCCATTCACCTTCGCCGACTGGGAGGTGAAATAGTTGCGCAGCGAGTCACCGGGGGTCGCCGAAAAGTTGAACCGTTGCACACTGATATCGAAATCGAATTCGTCAACGCGCTTGCGGAACTGCACCGGATCGACCACCCGCAAGGTCGCATCGATGCCGACGGTCGCAAGATTCTTGATGAACGGCATATGATGCGGCTGGAAGGTCGGCTCATCGATCAGAAACTCGATCGTGACCGGCTCGCCCTTCGCATCGACCCGCTTGCCGTCCTTGATCGGGTAGCCGGCCTGCTGCAGCAATTGCGAAGCGCGGCGCAGCAGGGCGCGGTCTTGCCCCGATCCGTCGGAGACTGGCGGAACGTAGGGCTCGCCGAAAACCTCGTCCGGAACCTTGCCGCGGAACGGCTCGAGCAGCGCAAGCTCCGCCTCGCTCGGCTTACCCTCGGCCATCATGTTCGAATTCTGGAACACCGAGACCGTGCGCTTGTAGGCGCCATACATGATGGTCTTGTTGGTCCACTCGAAGTCAAACGCATCGATGATCGCTTCGCGCAGGGTGCGGTTCTTGAACTTCTCGCGCCGCGTATTCATGAACCAGCCCTGCCCGCCCGATGGCGTGTCGTCGGGGAGCATCGCCTGCTTCACACGCCCGTCCTTGAGCGCAGGAAAATCGTAGCGCATCGCCCAAAGGCGCGCGGTGAACTCCTCGCGGAACAGATAGGTCTTGCTGGTGAAACCCTCGAACGCGACATCGCGGTCTCGGAAGAACTCGAAACGCACAACGTCGAAATTGTGCTGCCCGCGCATGACCGGCAGGTCGGCGCCCCACCAATCCTTCACTCGCTCGTATTCGATGTAGCGGCCGGATTCGAGGCGCCCGACCTTGTAGGGGCCGGAGCCGAGCGGCGCTTCCATCGTGGTCTCATCGAAATTGCGTGTCGAATAATAGGCGCGCGAGAAAATCGGCAGGCTCGCTGCAAACAGCGGCACATCGCGTGCGCGCCCAGGCGCAAATTTGAGGATCACCGTTTCATCATCGGGCGCCTCCGCGCTGAGGAGATCGCGCGTGAGCTGCATGATGATCGGGTGTCCCTTCTCCTTGAGAATCTTGAGCGAGAACGCGACGTCATGTGCGGTCAGCTTACTGCCATCGTGGAAGCGCGCCTCGGGACGCAAGGAGAAGCGATAGGTAAGCTTGTCGGCGGAGATGCGCACCCCGCGTGCCGCATAGCCATACATGCTGTCGGGTTCGTCGCCCGCGACCTGCATCAGGGTTGCGAAGGTCAGCTGCATGCCCTGCGCGCCGTCGCCCTTCAGGATGTAGGCGTTGAGTGAATTGAAGGTGAGGAAATTCTGATTGAACTGGCGCGAAGGTCCGACCTGCGAAAACAGCCCGCCCTTCGGGGCGTCCGGATTGACGTACTCGAAATGCTTGAAGTCGGCCGGGTACTTGAGATCGCCGAACGACGAGATGCCGTACGTTTCAATCTCGTCCGCGGAGGCACCGCTCGAGACAAGCCCACTCGCCACCGCGCCCGCCGAGAGTACGAGCACGTCACGGCGGGTGACCCGATCCCCCTTGCCGAGGGTGGATGTCATCGCGATCCTGTCTTGGCGGCGCGTTCGGCGTCCCACCACCAGATCGTCGGAAATGCCGCCGAGGCGTATTCGGGCATCTTTTCCGGACGGCCGAAGCGATCCCAGCGCGCCGTTCGCGTCTTGTTGTAGGTAAATTGCGGCACGACGTAGTGGTTCCACAACAGGACGCGGTCGAGCGCGCGTGTCGCTGCAACAAGCTCCGCGCGACCCTTGGCGAAGATGACGCGCTCGATCAGCGCATCGATCGCCGGGTTCTTGATGCCGGCGTAATTGCGCGAGCCGATGCGATCGGCGGAAGTCGTGCTCCAGTAGTCGCGCTGCTCGTTGCCGGGCGAGAGCGACTGGCCCCATACATTGGTGATGCTGTCGTAGTCCCAGTTGCGCTCGCGATTGGTGAACTGCGCCTCATCGACGGTCCGCACCGAGACGTTGATGCCGAGTCGTTCGAGCGTAGGCTTGTAGAACAGCACGAAGCGCTCCGAATTCGGATCGGAGGTGAGAAACTCGACTGAGAACTGCTCGCCGGTCTTGCCGTTGGTGAGCTTCTGGTTGCGGATCTCGTAACCCGCTTCTTTCAGGAGCCGCGTCGCCTCGCGCAGATTGGCGCGCACGTTCTCCGCCGAGCCGCCCACCGGATTCTTGAACGACTTGGTGAAAACCTCGGGCGGGACCTTGTCGCGCACGGTTTCCAGGATCGCGAGCTCCTGGCCTTCGGGCAGGCCCGACGAGGCAAGCTCAGTGCCCTCGAAATAGCTATTGATGCGCTGGTACTGGCCGAAGAACAATTGCTTGTTCATCTCCTCGAAATCGAACGCATAGTTGAGCGCAAGGCGGACCCGCGGATCGGAGAATTTCTCGCGCCGCGTATTGAGCACGAAGCCTTGCATTCGGCCCGACGCGCGGTTCGGGAATTCCTCCAGCACCACGCGCTTGTCCTTCACCGCCGGGAAATCGTAGGCGGTTGCCCAGTTCTTGGCCGAATTCTCTGTGCGCCAGTCGAGGACGTCGCCCTTGAAGGCTTCGAGCGCAACAGTCGAGTCGCGGAAATATTCGAAGCGCAGCTCATCGAAGTTATCGCGGCCGACGTTCACGTTCAGGTCACGGCCCCAGTAGTCCTTCACGCGCTCGAACACGACCGTGCGGCCCGCGACGAACTCCTTGATGCGGTAGGCGCCGCAGCCAAGCGGTGGCTCGAGCGTGGTGGCCGTCAGGTCGCGCTTTTTGCCCGAGGCGTCTGTTCCTTCCCACCAATGCTTCGGCAGCACGATAAGCTGGCCGACGATCTGCGGCAGTTCGCGATTGCCGGGACCGTCGAACGTGAAGGTGACTTCGCGCTCGCCGGTCTGCTCGGCTTTGACCACGTGCCGGTAGTAGGCCGACAGCATCGGATGATTCTTCTGGAACGCCTGCAGCGAGAAGATGACGTCGTCCGATGTCACCGGCTTGCCGTCGTGCCATTTCGCTTCCGCCCGCAGCCGATAGATCACGGAGGAGAAATCCGCCGGATGGCTGACCGCTTCGGCCAACAGCCCGTATTCGGCCGAGACCTCGTCCAGCGACGCGACGAGCAGCGTATCGTAGAGTTCGTTGAGGCCCGCCGCAGCGTTCCCCTTCACGCCCGCGACAACGAGGTTGAAGTTGTCGAATGTGCCGAGCCCGCCGAGGCGCGCCGTACCAGCCTTCGGGGCATTCGGATTGACATAGTCGAAGCGCTTGAAGCCGGGGGGATATTTCAGGTCGCCGAACAGCGAGAGGCCGTGGCGCCATTCCCCTTCGCTTGCGTGTGCAAGGCTATCGAGAGCGAGCGGTCCGACCGTCGGGGCAACGAGAGCAACAGCGCCGCTGCGCAGAAGGGTCCGGCGGGAAAGCTTCACGGAATGGCTCCCAAGTCGTCGCACCCACCCACGAGTTCCGCTCAATTATGGCAGATTTCCGGGGCGTCAACAGCGCTCCGTCTTAAGGTTGCGTAATGTCTCGACGCTCGGACGCGCGAATCGTCGCACGACCGAAAGGCCGTGCCGCGGTATCACTACTTCTTCTGGCCCGCAGGCGCCTCCGCAGCCTTGGGCGCACCGCCGGCGTCTGCGGCCTTCGGTAGAGGCTGCGGTTTATCCGATTTCGAATTCAGGTATGCGATGACGTCGGCGCGTTCGCTGCCGCGCGGCAGACCGGCAAAGCTCATCTTGGTGCCCGGCGCGTATTTGCTCGGCGCCTGGAGGAACGTGTCGAGATCCTCGACCGTCCAGTTGCCGCCCTTCCCCTTCAGGGCAGGCGAATAGGCGAATCCGCCTTCGCTCCCCTTGGGGCGGCCGACCACGCCATAGAGGTTCGGGCCGACTCGGTCCGGCTCGCCCTTCCCGAAGGTATGGCAGGCGGCGCACTTCTTGGCTGCACTCTCGCCCTTTTCCACCGTGGCGCTCGCGAGCCGCTGCGCAATCGGCTCATCGGCCGCTGGCACCGCGCCGCCGCTAGGCGCCTTCTCGGCCACCACAACATCAAAGCCCGGCTTTGCGGACTTAACCGGATGAAACACCGCCTCGGCCGCGATATTGAGCGAGAGCAGGCACAGGCAGGTGAACAGCAACGCACCCAGGATCTTGTTGATTTCGAACGAGTCCATTGCGGTTTCGGGCTCCTGGGGAGGGTGGGAAAATCATCGGAATCGGGCGCTGGAGCCGCGCTCGACGGGCCGACACATAGCCGGTTTGCCGCCGCACTGGCAACCCGTATAAGAGCGCCGGGTTCTGTGTTTCCTGTGGGCATATCGGTGCCGGAAAGTCCGGCAATTTCCATGACTTCCGACGTTCTGATCCTGATCCCGGCGCGCATGGCCTCGACGCGGTTGCCGGGCAAGCCGCTCGCCGACATCGGCGGTGTGCCGATGATCGTGCGCGTCATGCAGCGGGCTCAGGAAGCAGGAGTAGGGCCGGTGATGGTCGCGACGGATGCGCCCGCGATCGCGGACGCGGTCGTGGCAGCTGCCGGGCGCGCCGTGATGACGCGCAGCGATCACGCGACGGGCTCGGACCGCATCTTCGAAGCGCTTGGCAAGGCCGACCCGCAAAGCCGCGCGAAGATCGTCGTCAATGTGCAGGGCGATTTTCCGATGCTTACCGGCGACGACATCCGCCTGGCGCTTGGACCCCTTGCCGACCCGGCCGTCGATATCGCGACGCTGGTGCTGGAAATCACCGACGAGGCCGAGCGCACCGATCCGAATGCCGTGAAAGCGATTTGCTCGCCGGTCTCGCCCGGCCGCTTCCGCGCGCTCTATTTCACCCGCGCGACCGCGCCATCCGGCGCAGGGCCGCTCTATCACCACATCGGGCTCTATGCGTATCGCCGCGCCGCGCTCGAACGGTTCGTCGCGCTGCCGCCCTCCCCGCTCGAGCAGCGCGAGCGGCTCGAGCAGTTGCGCGCGCTCGAAGCCGGCATGCGCATCGACGTGGCGCTCACGGAGAATCCTATCTTCGGCGTCGATACGGCCGAGCACCTGGATAAGGCGCGGGCACTGCTCGCGCCGCGCCGTTGACCCCCCGCCAACCCGCCGCTACGGACACCGCATGAGCAAACTGAAAATCGCGTTCCAGGGCGAACCCGGAGCGAACTCCGACATCGCGGCCCGCGAGGTCTACCCGGGCTGTGAACCGATGCCCTGCCCGACGTTCGAGGATGCGCTGGCCACAGTGCAGAGCGGCAAGGCGAATCTCGGCATGATCCCGATCGAGAATTCGATCGCCGGCCGCGTCGCCGACATCCATCACCTGCTGCCGCACGCCAAGCTGCACATCGTCGGCGAGCATTTTCTGCCGATCCATTTCAACTTGATGGCGCCGAAGGGCGCGACGCTGAAAACCATCAAGTCGGTCGAGAGCCACATCCACGCGCTCGGGCAGTGCCGCCGCTTCATCCGCAAGCACGGCTACAAGCCGGTCATCGCCGCCGACACCGCCGGCGCGGCGCGGCATATTTCCGAAACGAACGACGTCACACGCGCCGCGCTCGCGCCGAAGCTTGCGGCGAAAATCTATGGCCTGACGGTGCTCGCCGAGAACGTCGAGGACGAGGCGCATAATACGACGCGTTTCGTCATTCTCTCGCGCGAAAAGAGGTTCGCGAAGCGCGGGAGCGGTCCTGTGGTGACGACATTCGTGTTCCGCGTGCGCAACCTGCCGGCGGCGCTCTACAAGGCGCTGGGCGGCTTTGCCACCAACGGCGTGAACATGACCAAGCTCGAAAGCTATATGATCGAGGGAAATTTCTTCGCCACCATGTTCTACGCCGATGTCGAGGGGCATCCCGAGGACGTCGGGCTCACATTCGCGCTCGAGGAACTGAAATTCTTCTCGCGCGAGCTCATCATCCTCGGCGTTTATCCAGCGCATCGTTTCCGCGCCACGTTCAAGGAACAGAAAGATTGAGCCTGATCCGGGCCGCAACGCTTGCCGATGTGGACGGCATCGCGCGCGTGCACGTTCAGGCCTGGGGCGAAAGCTATACCGGCCTCGTTCCGCCGGAAGCGTTCGAGCAGCATTCGATGGAGACACGTGTTGCGCAGTGGCGCGTGACGCTGTCCGACCCGGATCGCTCGACACTGGTGTACGAGAGTGACGGAGCAGTCGCCGGGTTCATCTCGGGCGGCCCGGTCAAGTGGACCGGCCTTTCAACCAGCAGCGAGGTGGCTTCGCTTTATCTGCTCGATGCCGTCAAGCGCCGTGGCGTCGGCCGGGCGCTTTTCGTCCAGTACATGACCGTGCTCACCGGCCGCGGCTTCACCTCCTGCGGACTTTGGACATTGAGCAACAACATCGCGGCGCGTCGCTTCTACGAGGCGATGGGCGGCCGCACCGGCGAAACACGGATCGACCGCCGAAACGATCTCGACTACGAGGATATTTCCTACCTTTGGGACGACGTGAGCCGCGTGCCCCGGCCATAGGAGACGATCATGGCGAAGAAACCACGCAAGGTCCGCCGCACGCTGCATCTGCGCTTCACGCTGCCCTCGGCCGATCCCTCCCAGCTGCTTGCGCTGGTGAACGCCTCGAAGCCGTTCTACGAGATGCTCGGCGGCACCGAGGTAGGTCTGCTGCAGAACGTGGACGACCCCGGCAAGTTCATCCAGACGATCGAGTACGAGACGGCCGAGGAGATGGAGACGAGCCGCGCGCGCATCGCCGGCGATCCGCGCATGCAGGGGTTTCTCACGATGTGGCGCATCATGCTGCCCGGCGGCGTCGAGATGGACGTGTTCAAGGACGTCGAGCCGTAGCTAGCTGCGCTGGTGCGCGTCGCGCCGCGCCTCCCATTTGTCGAGGCACCATCCGATCAGCCGCGCCGTCGGCTTGCGCAGGAACGGAATGTCGATCGCAAAGAGAGCGATGCCGAGCGGCAGCATCCAGAGGCCGAGCACTGGCAGGAACGACAGCAAGCCGCCGATAATCAGCAGGATGCCGGCGGGGATACGCGCCCATTTCCAGTCGGGGTGACGCAGCTTGCCAAGCGGCTTGGCGGCAGGCTTGGGCAGCTTTTCCTGCAAGCGATCGAGCTGGTTGTGAAGGTCGTGTTTCTCCTCGGGCATGGAGGGGAAACGCCGCCGAGGAAGGGTGGGTTCCCACTAACGCTGCCGTCATCCTGAGGTGGCGACCGAAGGTCGCCCTCGAAGGATGGCAATAAGTTCCGGGCGTGGGCCATCCTTCGAGGGCCTCGCTGCGCTCGGCCGCCTCAGGATGACGGTCAGCGATCAGATGGTCTGATTATACGCGCCGACTTCCGGATGCGTGCGCAGCACCGCATCGACCGCGTTGAACATCGCGCGCATGTTCGCCTCGGACGCCGGGCTTTCCACCACCACCACCAGCTCAGGCTTGTTCGATGAGGCGCGCACCAGGCCCCAGGTGCCGTCCTCGACGGTGACGCGCACGCCGTTGACGGTGACGAGATCGCGGATCGGCTGGCCGATCACCGTCTCGCCTTTTTGCTTGGCCTGCTCGAAGTGCTTCACCACGTCGTCGACCACCTGGTATTTGATCTCGTCGGCGCAATGCGGCGACATGGTCGGCGAGCCCCAGGTCTTGGGCAGCGCGTTTTTCAGATCCGCCATTGTCTTCGTCGGATCGCGGTCGAGCATGTCGCAGACCGCGAGCGCGAAGATCAGCCCATCGTCATAGCCGCGCCCGAGCGGTTTGTTGAAGAAGAAGTGGCCCGACTTCTCGAAGCCCGCGACCGCGCCGATCTCGTTGACGCGCCGCTTCATGTAAGAGTGGCCGGTCTTCCAGTAGTCGGTCACAGCGCCCTGCTTCTTCAGCACAGGGTCGGTCATGAACAGTCCGGTCGACTTCACGTCGGTCACGAACTTCGCGTTCGGAACGTTCGCCGAAATATCCCGCGCCAGCATGACGCCGACCTTGTCGGCGAAGATCTCTTCGCCCTCGTTATCGACGACCCCGCAGCGGTCGCCGTCGCCGTCGAAGCCGAGCGCGACGTCGGCCTTGTGCTTGAGTACCGCGTCGCGCATCGCGTGCAGCATCTTCATGTCTTCGGTGTTGGGATTGTAGTTCGGGAAGGTGTGATCGAGCTCGCAATCGAGCGGGATCACCTCGCAGCCGATCGCTTCGAGCACGCGCGGCGCAAATGCACCCGCCGTGCCGTTGCCGCAGGCGCACACGACCTTCAGCTTGCGCTTGATCTTCGGCCGGCTGGTGAGGTCCGCGATGTAGCGCGCGGGGAAATTCTCGACGAACTCGTATGCGCCGCCCGCCTTCGCCTTGCCCTGCCCACCGAGCACGATCTCCTTCAGCCGCGTCATCTCGTCCGGACCGAAGGTGAGCGGGCGGTTCGCGCCCATCTTCACGCCGGTCCAACCGTTGTCGTTGTGCGAGGCCGTCACCATCGCGACGCACGGCACATCGAGATCGAACTGCGCGAAGTAGGCCATCGGCGTGACCGCGAGGCCAATGTCCTTCACCTTGATGCCGGCGGTCATCAGGCCGGTGACCAACGCCATCTTGATCGAAGCCGAATAGCCGCGGAAATCATGGGCCGTCACCAACTCCGGTTTCACACCCAACTCATGAATCAGCGTGCCGAGGCCCAAGCCCAGCGCCTGCACACCCATCAGGTTGATTTCTTTGCCGAACAGCCAGCGCGCGTCGTATTCGCGGAAGCCGGTCGGCTTCACCATCGGCTCGGATTCATAGGCGTAAGTGTTTGGCGTCAAAGACGGCTTCGGCTTGGGAAGCAAGGGACAGACTCCGATATTCGTCATCGCCCGCGAAGGCGGGCGACCCTGTAAACGCCAGGGCGACATATCGCTCCATCGGCGCGTCATTGCATGTTTTGTGGGTACTGGATTGCCCGCTTTCGCGGGCAATGACAACCGTCGTCTACTGTTCCATCACGAGACGGCCGTTCGCCATCTCGAAGCGGCGCACGCGGGACAAGAAGGTCATGCCGAGCAGGTTCTGCGATAGCGCGGCGTCCGGCAGCACGACCGCGCGTACGCCGAACACGCGGATGCCGTTCACCTCGAGCGACGGAAGATCGACCGGCGCGGCCCTCACGACTCCATTCGCCGTGCTGATACCCGCCGTGTAGTCGCGCACCGCCGGGAAGATGCCGAGCCTGTTGGCATCGCGCTCGCGCAACGCCACGACTGACGCGCCAGTGTCGACCAGGAAATCAAGACGGCGGCCATCGACCGACCCCTCGACCTGGAAGTGGCCGCGCGAATCGCCACGCACCGTCACGGTGCGGTAGGCCGAGGACTGTTGCGGCTTTTGCGGCTCGGCCGGCTTCGCCTTGCTCTCGACTGCAGATGTCGTGCCGACGTTGCCCATCACGCGCGGCATCACGCCGGCCAGCACCAGCGCCGCGATGGCGAAGAACAGGATCTGCCGCATGCACCACCCTTCACTCGGGGCCGGCATAGAAGCATGGCGGCGGCAAGGAACGCGCTAACGCGGCGGGACGGAGTGCTGGATTTGAGGTGAGTGGTGAATGGAGGGTTGCGAAGATCGTTCGGATTGTAAGTGACGGCCCCTCCGCTTTCCCCTCGCCCGCGAACCAGGGGCGAGGGTCGACGCGTTTACGCGCGTTTTCGACGCGCTATGGCGAGGCGGAAGAGGGGCTAGAGCAAAACAAAGAGCCCTCTCCCCGCCGCTGCGCGGCGACCCTCTCCCGCAAGCGGGAGAGGGGAAAGAAAGCAAGTCACTTCGTCCCGTACATCCGATCCCCGGCGTCCCCAAGCCCCGGCACGATATAGCCGTGCTCGTCGAGATGGCTATCGATCGCGGCGGTCCAGATGTGCACCTCGGGATGATGGCCGTGGAATTTCTCGATCCCCTCGGGCGCCGCGAGCAGACAGACGATGCGGATGTTCTTTGCCCCCGCTTCCTTGAGCCGGTCGACCGCTGCAATCGCCGAGTTCGCGGTCGCGAGCATCGGATCGAGCACCAGCACGAGGCGGTCGGCGATGTCTTCGGGCGCCTTGAAGTAGTACTCGACCGCAACCAGCGTCTTGGGATCGCGGTAAAGCCCGATGTGGGCCACGCGCGCGGACGGCACCAGGCTCAGCATCCCGTCGAGGAAGCCGACGCCGGCGCGCAGGATCGGGGCGAGCACCAGCTTCTTGCCCTCTAGCACCTTCGCCTTCATGGGCGTGAGCGGCGTCTCGATCCCGATTTCTTCCAGCGGCAGGTCGCGCGTCACCTCGTAGCAGAGCAGCATGCCGATTTCGTTGAGCAGCTGGCGGAAACCCTTGGTGGAGCGCTCCTTATCGCGCATCAGCGACAGCTTGTGCTGCACCAGCGGATGGTCGACGACCGTGACGTTTTGCATCGTTTGGCCCCTCACCCGCCTCGCCATAGCGCGTCGCAGACGCGCGTACACGCGCCTTAGGCTCGGCACCCTCTCCCCGTTTCACAGGGAGAGGGACCAAGAAATCAAAATACCGTTCCGTCGCTCTCGACCGCAATCGGCGGCGAGCCATCGGCGCGCTTGTCGCGCGCGAGCCGCCGCCCCGCGGCCCAGGTGCCGCCTTCGAGGACGCAGGCGAGCGGAAACTGCTCGATGGTGAGCGAGCGCTGTTCGCGGATCAGCTTGGCGATCTCGTCGAGCAGCGCGACCGTGAGCGCGCGCCACTCGACCACCAGGGTGCTGTCGACCGGATTGGGATGGAGCGCTTCTTGCGACTCGCGCAGGCGCAGCACGCCCGCATCCACGAACAGGCCGCCGTTGCGGTATTCGGCAAGGCCGGTGAGGCCTTCGATGTCGGTCACCGTGATCCCCGACCATTGCAGCGGTTCGATCAGCGAGTAGGAGAGCCACTGCGACAGCTTGTGGATCGGCACCAGGCCGTTGGTGGCGTCGTCACGCCTGATCGCTGGATGGTGCCAGGTATCGCCGAGCGGCACGCCGCCCAGCATTAGCCGGCTTGGCCAGATCGGTCCGAGATGCTCGAGCAACGCTTCGAGAATGCGCGGCGCGGCAAGCCGCCCGCCTTCCGCTTGCGCGGCAAGATAGTCGTAAAGCCCGCCCGGCCGGGCGCTGTCCTCGCGAGCGAAAACTTTTGGGTTCTCGGTTACGGCTTTGCCCAGCGACGCCAGCAGTTCGGCGCGGCCTTCGACACCGACCAGCCGGTTGCCGACCATGCTCTGGAAGCCGTCTGCGATTTCCTCATGCTTGAGCTGCACGAGCCGCTCGGCATCGGCCCGCAACGGGTCGGCGGGATCGGAGGAAAACGCGCCCGCCTCGAACATGCGCAGGCTCGCGACCGCGAGTCCCTCGGAGCGAGAGATGACCTGCTCGGTCGCGGGATCGAGATACTTCCAACCGGGACCCGCGCCCGCGTCGAGCAGCACCGAGGTGATCGCAAGATCGAACTCGGCTCGCGCCTTCGCGGCGGGCGACTTCCATCGAGTCGCTTGCGCCACACGCTCGGCCCACAGATCGCGCGCGCCGATAACAAAATGGCGCCAGCGCGCATGGAACGGCACCTTCAGGTCGGGATAGTTGACGCGAATCAGCTCGGAGACGACGTGCGCCGCCATACTGAGGCTTTCGAGATCGACGGTGAAATGCTCAAGCTCGCCGCGCAGACCGGCGGCCAGCATCTCGTGCGCGCGCTCGCGCACGGCTTGAGCCGATAGCAACGAGCGCGCGGCTTCGGCGTCGCCCAATCAGAATTCCTCGATCTTGCGTCCGACCGTCGCGCGCAACTCGTCCGCGGTCGGCGCGTGGGCCGAAAAATAGCCGGCGGCCTTCTTCGCCTCCATCTCGACCTTGGCGTCGTCGGGGATCAGCTCATCGGGAATCGGCACGCGCTCGCCGATCTTGATCCCTGAGCCGGTCAGCGCGTCATGCTTCATGTTCGACATCGAGACGAAGCGGTCGATCCTGGTGACGCCGAGCCAGTGCAGCACGTCGGGCATCAGCTGCTGGAAGCGCGCGTCCTGCACGCCGGCGACGCATTCGGTGCGCTCGAAATAGGTGGCCGCCTGGTCGCCGCCCTCCTGGCGCTTGCGCGCGTTGTACACCAGGAACTTGGTCACCTCGCCGAGCGCGCGGCCCTCTTTGCGATTGTAGACGATGAGGCCCGCGCCACCGTTCTGCGCTTCCTTGATGCACTCCTCGATGCCGTGAATGAGATACGGCCGGCAGGTGCAGATATCCGAGCCGAACACGTCAGAACCGTTGCACTCGTCGTGCACACGGCACGCGAGCGTGCGGCGCTTGTCCCACACGGCGGCGGGATCGCCGAAGATGTAAAGCGTGATGCCGCCGATCGGCGGGAGGAACACGGAGAGATCGGGCCGCGTCACCAGTTCGGGATACATGCCGCCGGTCTGCTCGAACAGCGTGCGGCGCAACACGTCTTCCTTCACGCCGAAGCGCTCCGCGATGCCGGGCAGATACCAGACCGGCTCGACGGCGGCCTTGGTGACCGCGACCTCGCCGGTGTCCTTCATGATCGTGCCGTCGACCTTAAGGCGGCCGGCCGAGACCGCTTCGTCCAACTCGGAAATGGTGAGCCGCGCCTTGGTGATCGCGATGCTGGGGCGGATATCGACGCCTTCGCCGATCTCGCCACGAAAATCCTCCGCGATGCGATGGCCCCACGAATCGAGCGAGACGATGCGCCCCGGCTCCGACCACTGCGGGAACGGGCCGACCTCGACCACCGGCGCCGTGTTCGTGAGATCCGGCCGTGCAATCGGGCTGAGCGAGCCGGACGATACCGCGAGCGCGCGGTAGAGCGCATAGGAACCGCCATGCGCGCCGATCGCGTTGCGATCGACGCCCGCGTTCACGGTGCCGACCACCGGTCCGCGCTCGCGCGCCGAGGCCGCGCCCCAGTGGATCGGGAACCGCGTGACGCCGCTGCGCCCCGGATGCGAGGTGAGGCGGATATGCGTGCCGCGGTTCTGCTTCGTCATTCGTGGCAGCCCAAAAGCAATAAACCTCCCGCGCGACACAATTGCCGGACGAGAGGCCTCAGTTCTCGAAGAGAGGACATAAGCCAGAAAGGTCGAAAAATCAAGCCTTTGCGGCGGCAACCAGCGCCTTGGCGAGCCTGCCGATTTCCCCCGCCGGGCGGCCAGGCTTGTAGAGCGCGGAGCCAATTCCATAGCCCGAGGCGCCAGCCTCCCGGTAGGCCGCGATGTTGCCGACGCCGATGCCACCGACCGCGAGCAGCAGCGTGTCCGCGGGAAACACCGCGCGCCACGCCTTGAAAACCGCGGGCGGAATGATCTCGGCGGGGAACAGCTTCAGCGCGTCCGCACCTGCCTTCAATGCGGCGAAACCTTCGGACGGTGTCATCACGCCCGGCAACGTGGCGAGGCCGATGGCCTTGGTGGCCCGCACGACATCGGCGTCGACGTTCGGCGCGACGATCAGGCGGCCGCCGGCCTCCTTCACGCGCGCAACATCGGCGGCCGCCAGCACCGTACCGGCGCCGACGAGCGCGTGGCGCCCATGACGCGCGGCGAGCCGCTTGATGCTCTCGAAAGGCTGCGGCGAATTGAGCGGCACTTCGATAACCGTGACGCCGGCTTCGACCAGCGCGTCCCCGATGGCGTCGATCTCGTCCGGCTTCACGCCGCGCAGGATCGCGGCGATCGGGCATTGGGCAAGGGCAGCGTGCAGATCGAGCATCCCTGCTTCTCAACACAGGCCGGCGGCGCGCGCAATGCGCCAGTGGCCGGCCGCGACGCAATCCTGCGGCGCAAGCGTGCTCACGTGCCCAAGCAGCCACAGCGCATCGGCGTAACGCTGCGCGAGTGCCGAGCTTGCGATGATCGTGATGGCACTTGTCGCTTGCCGCGTCGCCTCCGCGATTTCCGCACCGATCAGCAAGCCGCTGAGATAGTCGGAGAGCCCTGTGGCAGGCAGCTTGTCCATCAGCCCGTAGGTGCGCGTCGCGAAGATGCGGTTGAGTAACGCACCGGCGCTCCCAAGCGATGCCCCTTCGCGTATACCGTGCTCGAAGCCTTGCGCGTCCGTGCCGTCCTTCATCAGGCGCCCAAGGATCGTGTGATCCTTCAGCGCACCGAATACTTCGCCGGTCATGAAGGTGCGGAACGAGACGATGCGGCCGTCTCTCACCTCCGCCCATTTCGAATGCGTGCCCGGCAGCAGGAACATGCCTTCGTCATTTCCCGAGAGAGCGAGGGCGCCAAAAATCTGCGTCTCCTCGCCGCGCATCACGTCGGGCATGCCGTCGTTCCCGGTCGCGAGGCCGGGCACGACCGCGACGGTGAGTTCGGCGCATTTGATCCGCGCCAGCGCCTTCACGATGTCGTCCGCACCCGCCGGGCACATCGCATAGGGCGCTTCCTTCCAGCCCTGCCGCGAGCCGACCATCCCGGAGAGGATCACAGGCAGCGTCGGCCAGCCGCCGATCATCGTATCGAGCGCCGCGCCGAACGCGCCATTCTCGACCTTGAGAATTCCGGGACCATCGTCGACGCGATCGAGCACCTTGCCGTCCGCGCCGATCAGGTAGGCGCGGCAGGATGTGGTACCCCAGTCGAGGCCGATGAGATGTGGCGTGCTCATGCGCGATTTGTATCAAGTCCCGCGCGGTTTGGCGCGGCGTGTCGGCGCAGCGGCAAGAGGATCGTCCGGCCAGGGGTGACGCGGATAGCGGCCGCGCATCTCGGTGCGCACGGCCGCATATGAGCCGCGCCAGAATCCGGGCAGGTCGCGCGTCACCTGCACGGGCTTGTGTCCCGGCGACAGAAGTTCGAGCACCAGCGGAATGCGCCCGCCGGCAATCGTCGGATGTTGCGAGAGACCGAACAGCTCCTGCAGCCGGATCGAGATCGTCGGCCCGGCTTCGGCCTCGTAGTCGATCGCGGCGCGCGTGCCGGTCGGCACTTCGAAGTGTGTCGGCGCTTCCGTGTCGAGACGGCGGCGCAGCGGCCAGGGCAGCATTTCTGTAAGAGCCGCCTGAAGATCATCCGGCGACACATCGGAGGCGGCCGTCTTGCCGGCGAAAAGCGCGGCGAGCCAATCCGCATTCGCGGCCAGCGCCGCATCCGACAAGTCCGGCCACTCGTCGCGTTCGGCGCGGCGGAGGAACATCACACGGTCGCGCCATTGGATCAGCGCCTTGGTCCACGGCAGGCGCGCAATGCCAACCCGTGCGATCGCTTCGGCAAGCGCTCGCGCAGACTCCTCGTTCGGCTCGACCTTGCGGGTCTGCTCGGTGAGCGCAATGGCACCGAGACGGCGCGAGCGGCGTCCGCGCAGGCTCAACGATTTTTCGTCGAACGTCACTTCGTCGCGAGATTCGATGCGATTGGCGAATCGCGCTTCGATTTCCTCAAGCGATATCGGCGCGGCCAGCACGATGCGTGCGTTCGCGGCGGAACCTGTCAGCTCGGCCGCCGCGATGAACGGCTCGCGCGCCAACGGTGACGCCTGATCGACGTTGCCGCCGCGGCCGTTTGCGAGCGTGAACGCGCCGCTGCCGCGGTTCTTGGCGATGCGATCCGGATAGGCGAGCGCGAGGATCGCGCCGACGCTCGTTTCGCCCTCCCCGCCTCCCGCAACCTCAACCCATCGCTTCGCCATCGCGCGCGCATCGCGCGCACGCGACGAGCGATCGCGACGAAAACTCTCCACGCGATGCGTGAGGTCGACGTCGTCGCCGCCGAGCCCGCGCTCCGTGAGTACCGCTGCGATGTC
>JBAVXH010000291.1:0-4061 GCA_049698215.1 Xanthobacteraceae bacterium
CGCCCTCGGGAATCCCGTCCGGGTGCGAACCGGGCGGAAAGGCGAGGAGGCGCCTCCCGGCGCTCCACCCGCTTCGAGCGGATTGCTCCGCCGAAGCCCGGTGCGCTGGCCTGATCTCCGGCCCCGCTTCCCGGCCTGCTCCCTGATCGAGACGCCTCATGAGAGCGCCTCTTCCGAGCTGCAGGGTGGACAATCCTAAGCATAGGATCGCCTTGATGTCAAGAACAAAAAGAGAACAAAGCCAACTGTACGCCGGGGCATAGGGCCGCGCCAGGGGCGCATCAGCGAAGCGCAGTCCGCCGCCGCACCGACGGCTCCTTCACGCCGATGGCGCAGTGCGTTCCGCTTACGCTCCGCTTCTTGCGCGCTACGGCTTGCTGCGGCTTGCAGCGTCCTCGACCGCCTGCAAAGCTTGCAACCCCTGCGCGCGGGCTGAGGCATGGCCGACAAGACGGACAAGACGATCGACCCTTACGACGTCGAGGCGCTGGAGAAATCGCTCAACGATTCCGCCACGCGCGTGTCGACGATCTGGGTGAGCTTCCTGATCTTCTCGCTCTATCTGCTCACCGCAGCTACGACCGTTACGCACCGCCAGCTTTTTCTCGCCGAGCCGGTCAAGCTGCCGGTGCTCAATATCGAATTGCCGCTGTGGGGCTTCTTCTGGCTTGCGCCGATCCTGTTTGTGATCTTCCACGCGTATGTCCTGCTCCAGGTGATCCTGCTGGCGCGGACCGCGGCGGCTTATAACGAAGCGCTAACGAGAGCCTCTGAGCGAGACAGCCTGTCCCCCGAGGACAACGCTTCATTGCGTCAGCGCCTCGCAAACACGCTGTTCGCACAAATCCTCGCGGGTTCACCGCGCGAGCGTGAGGGGGCGTTTGGATGGTTGTTGAACGCCATGGCCTGGATCACGCTCGCAATCGCACCGATTCTTATTCTGCTCACGTTTCAGTTCATGTTCCTGCCCTATCACAGTCATCTCGCGACGTGGACTCACCGAGTGCTGATCCTGCTTGAGTTCACGCTGGCGTTCCAACTCTGGCCACTGGTGCTTTCCCCGCAGCGCGATTTTCAATGGCCCAACTTAAAGCGGCGGCTCATGCAGACTGCCGTGCATTCGCTCCAGCTGCTCCGGCCGGGAGACGGTCGGCGGCGCGCATGGCAAGGATTCCGACAACAGGCAGTTCCGCTCGCCGCAAGTGTGCTGTTCATCTTTCTCTCTCTATCGCTCGCGACCTTCCCCGGCGAGCCGCATGTCAACTTGGCCACCGGACATGGGTGGTCGTCCGTTCAGTGCGACAGGTGGTTCGCGCACAAACTCGATCGCCTCGATCTGCCGCGGGTCGATGTCGTCGATGATGAAAAACTAGCCAAGATTGAAGAGGCAACATCAAAGAGAGGACTCTCGGCATACCAGGGAGAGAGGACACGAGATTTTCGCGACCGCGATCTGAATTGCGCTCATCTAGCGTTTGCCGATCTTCGGAGGGTTGATCTCGCAAGTGCTCGCCTCGTTGGCGCGCAACTAGATGAGGCGGATCTTCAAGGCGCACTTCTCAACCGAGCTCAGCTGCTAGGTGCATCTTTCTTCCGCGCCCAGCTGAGGGGCGCCTCCCTCGATTACACTCAATTGCAAGGCGCGCTTCTTGATCGCGCCCAATTGCAGGGCGCATCCCTCAGGAGGGCGCAACTTCAGAGCGCATCTCTCTACGGCGCCCAGCTTCAAGGCGCATTCTTGGATGCTGCCGAGTTGCAAGGCGCATCCCTCGTTGCCGCCCAGCTTCAAGGCGCTTCCCTTGGTGAGGCCCAGCTTCAGGGCGCGGACCTCTTGGGCGCCGAGCTTCAGGGCGCATTCCTCGTTGGCACCGAGCTTCAGGGCGCATCCCTCGTTAGCGCCCGGCTTCAGGGGGCCTTCGTCAGCGCCGATCTTCAGGGTGCTCTTCTATTTGGCACCCAGCTCCAGGGTGTCGACTTTAGCCGAAGTTCGATGACCCACACCCACTTTTCAAACGCGTATGTGTGGCGGGCGAAGATTGCGACTTGCGCTGACGCCCTCGTCAGCAGTCATAAACCCGATGCGATCGTGGACGCCGCGAGTTTCGGAACCGAAGCGGTCCAGGCGACACCGGATGAGATCGTGAAGTTCATCGAGCGCTCCATCGCCAACATTCCGGACGGAAGAGAGAATGAAGAGGCGCGCGAGCGAATGCGCGCCGGGCTCATCGTCGATCCGACCAAGAATGACACTGCAGCCATCGAGGAAATCTGGAGCAAGTGCGAAAACACGTCGGCCGAGCCCTCGCAAAAAGAGTTTAGCCAGAAGTTTGACCAGAATCATATAAATTTTCTACATAAGCTCGTTTGCGAGAACACCCGACATAGTAAAGCCGTGGCCCAGGGGATCATTCGCAATTGGATCTCGGATAACCCAGCCAGCTTCGATTTTTCTGCACAGCTTGCCCGCAGCTTGCTCGGCCAGGGCGGTAAGGAATGTGCGGTAATGAAAGATTTGGACCAGAGCGACAGGAATCGCCTCCGTCAGTTCGCGCCGACCTCGCTCCCAAAGTAGGCGCGTGCACTGAAACGGCCGTAATCGAACCGGGACATTTCCCAGTTTCCTTCTTCTCTCTACCGCGCTAAAACACGCCGCACTTCCCCCGCTTACCCACGCTCGTTCGTGGGAGTGAGCAACAGGAGCATCCCATGGCCGACGCTGCCGGCGCCGTTGCGGCGCCCTCGTCCGCGAACAGCATCGCCCTGACCTTTCCCGACGGCGCGCGCCGCGAATACCCCGCCAACACCACCGGTCTCGACATCGCGAAGGGCATCTCGCCCTCGCTCGCCAAGCGCACGGTCGCGATGGCGCTCGACGGGCAGCTTGCCGATCTCTCCGATCCGATCGAGCAGGACGCCAGGATCGAGTTCGTCTCGCGTGAGGACCCGCGCGCGCTCGAACTGATCCGCCATGACGCCGCGCATGTGCTGGCCGAAGCCGTGCAGACGCTCTGGCCCGGTACGCAGGTCACCATCGGCCCGGTGATCGAGAACGGCTTCTACTACGACTTCTTCAGGAACGAGCCGTTCACCCCGGAGGACTTTCCGGCGATCGAGAAGAAGATGCGCGAGATCGTCGCGCGCGACAAACCTTTCACCAGGGAGGTGTGGTCGCGCGGCGAGGCGAAGCGGGTGTTCGGCGACAAGGGCGAGCGCTTCAAGGTCGAACTGATCGACGCCATTCCCGAAGACCAGTCGCTGAAGATTTACCGGCAGGGCGACTGGTTCGACCTCTGCCGCGGCCCGCACATGACGAGCGTCGGCAAGGTCGGCAGTGCTTTCAAGCTGATGAAGGTCGCGGGCGCCTACTGGCGCGGCGATTCGAACAACCCGATGCTCACCCGCATCTACGGCACGGCGTTCGGCAAGCAGGAGGAGCTCGACGCATACCTCAAGCAGCTCGAAGAGGCCGAGAAGCGCGATCACCGCAAGCTCGGCCGCGAGCTCGACCTCTTCCATTTCCAGGAGGAAGGCCCGGGCGTCGTATTCTGGCATGCGAAAGGCTGGAACCTGTTCCAGACCGTCATTGCCTACATGCGCCGCCGCCTCGCCGGCGACTACGACGAGGTGAACGCGCCGCAACTGCTCGACAAGTCGCTGTGGGAGACCTCCGGGCATTGGGGCTGGTTTCGGGAGAACATGTTCGCCGCGCAGTCCGCGGGCGATGAGGCGGAAGACAAGCGCTGGTTCGCCATCAAGCCGATGAACTGCCCCGGGCATGTGCAGATCTTCAAGCACGGCCTAAAGAGCTATCGCGACCTGCCGATCCGCCTGGCCGAGTTCGGCATCGTGCACCGCTACGAGCCGTCCGGCGCGCTGCACGGCCTGTTGCGCGTGCGCGGCTTCACCCAGGACGACGCGCACATCTTCTGCACCGAGGAGCAGATGGCCGACGAGTGCCTGAAGATCAACGAGCTGATCCTCTCGGTGTACGCGGATTTCGGCTTCACGGCGGACCTTGTGGTGAAGCTCTCGACGCGGCCGGAGAAGCGCGTCGGCTCGGA
>JBAVXH010000292.1:0-11788 GCA_049698215.1 Xanthobacteraceae bacterium
ATCGAGGAACGCGAGCGTCTCCGGCGCAGCTCCCCACGCGGCGAGATCGAGCACAAAGCCGGAGAGATCCGCAGAGAGAATTTCCGGCCGCGCGTAGGGCTCGAGCGACGCCGTTTGCGGCTCATCCCACAGGCGATACGCAACGCCCGGCTCGGTGCGCCCGGCACGGCCGCGGCGCTGGTCGGCAGCGGCGCGCGACACACGCACGGTTTCAAGCCGTGTCAGCCCGACATCCGGCTCGTAGCGCGGTACGCGCGCCAGTCCTGAATCGACCACGATACGCACACCCTCGATGGTGAGCGAGGTCTCGGCGATGGAGGTCGCGAGCACGACCTTGCGGCGGCCGGGCGGCGCCGGAGAGATCGCCCGATCCTGCGTCTCGGCATCGAGCGCGCCGTAGAGCGCGACCACGTCTGTGTTCGCCTCAACGCGCGCGCTGAGCAGCGTCTCGGTGCGGCGAATTTCGGCCGCGCCCGGCAGGAAAGCGAGCACCGAGCCCGGCTCGGCGCGCAACGCGCGCGTCACGGCGTCCGCCACCTGGTCCTCAATGCGTGCGCGGGCATCGCGACCGAGGTAGCGCGTTTCGACCGGGAACGCTCTGCCCTGCGACTCAATGACCGGCGCGCTGCCGAGCAACGCCGCGACACGCGCGCCGTCGATGGTCGCCGACATCACCAGGATCTTCAGGTCCTCGCGCAAGCCCTGCTGCGCGTCGCGTGCGAGCGCGAGGCCGAGGTCGGCATCGAGCGAGCGTTCGTGGAATTCGTCGAACAGCACCGCCGCGACGCCCTTCAGTTCGGGATCGTCGAGGATCAGCCGCGTGAATACCCCCTCGGTCACGACCTCGATACGCGTCCTGGCCGAGACCTTCGAGCCGAAGCGCACGCGCAGGCCGACGGTCTCGCCAGTTCGCTCGCCAAGAGTCTTCGCCATGCGGTCGGCCGCCGCGCGGGCCGCGATGCGGCGCGGCTCCAGCACGAGGATTTTACCCTTGGCCCATGGTTCCTCGGCCAGCACGAGAGGCACGCGCGTGGTCTTGCCGGCGCCGGGAGGGGCGACGAGGACGGCGGTGTTCGATCCACGCAGCGCCGCGGTCAGCGCGGACAATGCCTCGTCGATCGGAAGCGGAGAGTCGAAGTTCATCAGTTCATTATGGTTAGCACATCTTTAACAACAGCCCCGGCCCGCTCCTTGCTCTCGGTAAGCCGAATGCAACGCGGCAGTCACATAATGGCACGCATGGGAACGGAACCGGGACAGGCCGGCGCGCCACGCGTCGACTGGGTCGACTACGCCAAGGGCGTCTGCATCATTATGGTGGTGATGATGCATTCGACGCTCGGCGTCGAGGCCGCGGCGGGCCAGACAAGCTGGATGGGCCATCTGGTCGCCTTCGCGAAGCCGTTCCGCATGCCAGACTTTTTCCTGATCTCCGGCCTGTTCCTCGCCCGCGTGATCGACCGCGACTGGAGCACTTACCTCGATCGCAAGGTCGTGCACTTTGCCTATTTCTACCTGCTTTGGGTCACGATCCAGTTCGCCTTCAAGGCGCCTGGCTTGGCGGCGGAGCATGGCGCGCTCGGCGTCGCCCGGCTCTATGCCGAAGCCTTTATCGAGCCTTTCGGCACGCTCTGGTTCATCTACCTGCTGCCGATTTTCTTCGTCGTGACGAAGCTGACGCGCGGCGTGCCGGTGCTCATCATCTGGACGGTCCTCGCCGCGCTCGAGATCGCGCACGTGCACACCGGCTGGACCGTGATCGACGAATTCTGCGCGCGCTTCGTCTATTTCTACACCGGCTACATCCTGGCCGACCGCATCTTCCAGATCGCCGCGACTGTGCAGGCGCGCTCATTGCTCGCCGTGCTCTGCCTCACCCTTTGGGCGCTGTTCAACGGCTTCTATGTCGCGGCCGGGCTCGACGGAAAGCCGTTCGTCTCGCTCACGCTCGGGCTGGCGGGCGCGGTCGGCGTTGTGGTGATGTCGGCGCTGATGGCGCAAAACGACAGGCTCAAGCCGCTGCGCTGGCTCGGCGAACACACCATCGTGGTCTATCTGGCGTTCTTCCTCGGCATGGCGGCCGCGCGCTCCGTGCTGCTCAAGATCGGCCTCATCCCGGACCTCGGAACCGTGGCGCTCATCGTCACCGCCTCGGGCATCGCGGTCGCGGTCGCGCTGTACCTCGCCGTGCGCAACACGCCGCTCCGTTTCCTGTTCGAGCGCCCCGCCTGGGCGCGCCTCCCCGAAAAACCCCGCTACACCCTTCAGCCCGCTGAATAATTCCAGGCGTGGATAAGCGGCCGCGCGGCGTGTAATCCTGGCCCAAAGGCCTATATTGGCCGCATGGCCAAATCCGCCGCGAAAGCCGCCGCACCCGCGGCCTCCCCCGCCTCGCGTCCCGTCCAAAAAGGCGACCACGTCTTCCTGGTCGACGGCTCGTCCTACATCTTCCGTGCCTATCACGCGCTGCCGCCGCTCAACCGCAAGTCGGACGGCCTGCAGGTCAATGCCGTGCTCGGCTTCTGCAACATGCTGTGGAAGCTGTTGCGCGACATGAAGCCGGAGGACCAGCCGACGCACCTTGCGGTCATCTTCGACAAGTCCGAGCGCACCTTCCGCAACGAGCTCTACAAGGACTACAAGGCGCATCGGCCGCCTGCGCCGGAAGACCTGATCCCGCAGTTTCCGCTGATCCGCGACGCGACGCGCGCCTTCGACATCCCGTGCCTCGAAATGCTCGGCTTCGAGGCCGACGACCTGATCGCCACCTATGCGCGGCAGGCCTGCGAGGTGAAGGCCAACGTCACCATCGTGTCGTCCGACAAGGACCTGATGCAGCTCGTGAACGACTGCGTCGTGATGTACGACACGATGAAGGACAGGAAGATCGGCATCGCGGAGGTGATCGAGAAGTTCGGCGTGCCGCCCGAGAAGGTGATCGAGGCGCAGGCGCTGATCGGCGATTCGACCGACAACGTGCCGGGCGTGCCGGGCATCGGACCGAAGACCGCGGCGCAGCTATTGCAGGAGTTCGGCGATCTCGAAACGCTGCTCGCGCGCGCCGGCGAGATCAAGCAGGAGAAGCGCCGCCAGACGCTGATCGACAACGCCGAGATGGCGCGCATCTCCAGGAAGCTCGTCACGCTCGACGACAAGGTGGCGCTCGACGTCCCGCTGGCCGAGCTCGCCGTGCATGAGCCCGAATACAAAAATCTGATCGCGTTCCTGAAGCAGATGGAGTTCTCGGCGCTGACGCGCCGCGTCGCGGAGTTCGCGGGGCTCGATTCTGGTGCGATCGAGCCATCGAAGGTCGTCACGCCCAGCACCGACCGTCCCACCGTGAAGTCTTCCGACCCCGGCGCGCCCGGCCTGCCGCTGACCGGCGGCGGCATGACGGTGAAACAGCGGCCGGGCGCAACCGACCCGGCAGTGCCGGTCACACCGCAGTCGCTCGCTTCTGCGCGGCTGGAAGCCGCGCGCAAGGCCAAGGTCGACCGCGCGCGCTACGAGATCGTGCGGAACGTCGGCCGCCTCGGCGAATGGATCGCGCGCGCCCACAAGGCGGGCGTCGTCGCGATCAACATCGAGACCATTGGCCAAGACCCGATGCAGGCCGATCTCTGCGGTCTCGCGCTCGCGGTCGCGCCGAACGAGGCCTGTTATGTGCCGCTGGCGCATCGCAAGGCGGGCGACGGCGACGGCCTGTTCGGCGGCGGGCTTAGCCCCGATCAGATGTCCGAAGCGGACGTGCTCACCGCGCTCAAGCCGCTGCTCGAGGACCCGGGCGTCCTGAAGATCGGGCAGAACGTGAAATTCGAGCTGCAGCTTTTCGCGGTGCGCGGCATCGAGGCGCAGTCGCTCGAAGACACCATGCTGATGTCCTACGTGCTCGATGCCGGCCGCTTCGGCCACACGCTCGATGCGCTGGCGCCGCGCTACTTCGATCACGTGGCCCTCGACTACAACGAGGTGATCGGGACCGGCAAGGCCAAGATCGCCTTCGACTGCGTCGCGTTCGAAAAGGCCGCTCCCTACGTCGCCGAGGACGCCGACGTCGCGCTGCGCCTCGCGAGCGTGCTGCGCGCGCGCATGGTCGCCGAGCACGTGACCACCGTCTACGAGACGCTGGAGCGGCCGCTGGTGCCGGTGCTCGCGCGCATGGAGCGGCGCGGCATCTCGGTCGACCGGCAGGTGCTCTCGCGCCTCTCGGGCGAATTTGCGCAGCGCGGCGCGGCGCTCGAAGATGAAGTGCGCAAGCTCGCCGGCGATCCGGATTTCAATCCGGGCTCACCGAAGCAGCTCGGCGACATCCTGTTCGGCAAGATGCAGTTGCCCGGCGGCACAAAAACCAAGAGCGGGCAGTGGTCGACCGGCGCGCGGGTGCTCGACGAGCTCGCCGAGCAGGGCATCGAACTGGCGCAGAAGATCCTCGAATGGCGGCAGATCACCAAGCTGAAATCGACCTACACCGATGCCCTGCCCGGTTACATCCACCCGCAGACCAAGCGCGTGCACACCAACTACGCACTCGCCGCGACCCCGACGGGTCGCTTATCGTCATCCGAGCCGAACTTGCAGAACATTCCGATCCGCACCGAAGAGGGCCGCAAGATCCGCCGCGCCTTTGTGGCGACGCCGGGAAATAAGCTCGTCTCCGCCGACTACTCGCAGATCGAGTTGCGGCTGCTCGCCGAGATCGCCGAGGTGCCGGCGCTACGCCAGGCCTTCAAGGACGGCACCGACATTCACGCGATGACGGCGTCCGAAATGTTCGGCGTGCCGGTGAAAGGCATGCCGGCGGACGTGCGCCGCCGCGCCAAGGCGATCAACTTCGGCATCATCTACGGCATCTCGGCGTTCGGTCTGGCCAACCAGCTCGGCATCGCGCGCGAGGAAGCCGGCGCCTACATCAAGAAATACTTCGAACGCTTCCCGGGCATTCGCGACTACATGGAGGAGACGAAGGCCGCGGCGAAGAAGAACGGCTATGTCACGACGCTGTTCGGGCGCAAGTGCCACTACCCGGATATCGCGGCGCCGAACCCGTCACTGCGCGCCTTCAACGAGCGCGCCGCCATCAATGCGCGGCTGCAGGGGAGCGCGGCGGACATCATCCGCCGCGCCATGATCCGCATGGAGGGCGCGCTCGCCAAGCAGAAGCTCAATGCGCAGATGCTGCTGCAGGTGCACGACGAACTGGTCTTCGAGGTGCCGGAGGATGAGGTCGCGAAGACATTGCCGGTCGTGAAGCGGGTGATGGAGGACGCGCCGCACCCGGCGGTGTCGCTCTCGGTGCCGCTCGCCGTCGACGCGCACGCGGCGGACAATTGGGACGAGGCGCATTAACGGTCCTCATCCTGAGGAGGCCGCGGCGAACACAGGTCCTCATCCTGAGGAGCCGCACGAAGTGCGGCGTCTCGAAGGATGGCCAAGAGCGAGGACGGTGCGGGTTGCCATCCTTCGAGACGCTCGCTTCGCTCGCTCCTCAGGATGAGGACGGAGTTTTCGGTCAGGCTCTCAGGATGAGTCCATTACGCGCACCCGGCGCTGTCGGGCTCGGTGTCCGTGGCCATCCTTCGAGGCCCTGCTTCGCAGGGCGCCTCAGGATGAGGTCGAGAAGAATGCTGCCGGTGATCAGACGCGTGATGGAGGACGCGCCGCACCCGGCCGTGTCGCTCTCCGTGCCGCTCGCCGTCGACGCGCATGCGGCCGACAACTGGGACGAGGCGCATTAGAGCGAGATGCGATCAGACTGACTCGGTGCCTTCTCTTTCGTCATGCCCCGCGAAAGCGGGGCACCCAGTAAACGCGAGCGTCGCGATCCGGCGCCAGTCGTGATTACTGGGTCGCCCGCCGGAGCCTGTCATCGGGCCGCGCTTTGCGCGGGCCCGTTGGCGGGCGATGACGATGGAGAGATATCGCGATCGAAGCAAAAATCATCGCGCATTAGCGCACTACGTAACCTCGATCAGTCTTTTCACGTCCGCCGGCTGAAAGCCATGTCGCGAGAGGGCGCGCAGGAAGCGCGTGTCCTCGGTGACCAGCGGAATTCCCAAACTTTCGGCTAATGAAAGACAGATGCAATCATAGACCGGATGGTCGATCGCGGCGGCGATTGCGAGAGCACGCCTGAGATGAGGCCGGTTGGAATGCACTTCGAACGCCGCACTGTTGAAGACCTCGATCAGATCGACGGCTGCCTCTTGTGCCAAGCGCCTATCATGAACTCGATTCCAGATTGCGTTGCCGATTTCTGCGTAGACGAGTTCGGGAACGACGACGCGTGAGCTCGCAACGAGCGAACCGGCCCGGTCACTGTCGGGCTCTGTAACCAATGTTTTGAACAGAATACTGGTGTCGGCAACGACGATCATTTTTTGCGCGGCGGGGC
Source organism: Xanthobacteraceae bacterium (assembly GCA_049698215.1). Classification (GTDB taxonomy): domain Bacteria; phylum Pseudomonadota; class Alphaproteobacteria; order Rhizobiales; family Xanthobacteraceae; genus PALSA-894. The sequence goes on from JBAVXH010000292.1 coordinate 6,392, forward strand.
CGTCAGCTCCGCAATATAGCGGCTGCGTTCTTCACGCATCTTGCTGATTTCTTCGCTCGAGTCGGGAAATACCTGATCACCGAAAATTTCTTTGCGCTTCGCCTTCATCCGTTCGACCCACGCGCGCTGCTTCGCGAGTTGTTCGTCGAGCACGGCAGCGCTCAGGATGGTTCGCGCCTCCTCCTCCATCGAGCGGCCTGCCTCGGCCGCGCGTTTTTTCAGGCCATCGATGACGGTCCGGTCGAGGCGGCGAATGGTGAGTTGAGTCATTGGTTTCGGCTTGTTGATCGATGCATGCAGTGCATGCAGTGCATGCAGATTACACTTTGAAGGCCGGACGAGCAATCGACAACGCCTGCTGCTGATTGGCCTCGTCTTCGGAACGCGGCCGGCCGCCGCCGGCTCGTCATCTTGACTTGGCTTCCGCGGTCCCGGACGTTGCCGTGGCATTCTGGGGGGAATCGCCGATGGGCGGGCACGCATCCAACGTCTATTTCGGCCTCAACCCGATGTGGGTCTCGACGGTCATCCTGGCCGTCACCTACGCGATCATCATGTCGGAGAAGGTCAATCGCGCGATCATCGCGCTGATCGGCGCTTCCGTGATGGTCCTGGTCGGCGTGTTCGACCAGGCCGAGGCCATCAAAGGCATCGACTGGAACACCATCGGCCTGCTCACCGGCATGATGATCCTGGTGTCGATCTCGCGCCGCTCCGGCATCTTCGAATACATCGCAATCCGCTCGGCGCAGGCCGCCAAGGCGCATCCGGCCGGCATCCTGTTCTTGCTGCAGATCACCACGGCCGTGCTCTCCGCCTTCCTCGACAACGTCACCACGGTGCTGCTGATCGTGCCGGTGACGATTGCGATCTGCAAGGAGCTCGAGGTTCCGGTCTATCCGTATCTCTTCGCCGAGATCTTTGCATCGAACATCGGCGGCACCGCGACGCTGATCGGCGATCCGCCCAACATCCTGATCGGGACGCAGGTGGACCTTTCGTTCAATCAATTCGTCGTCCACCTGACCCCCGTCATCATGGTGGTGATGGTCGCGCAGGCGATCATGATTCAGCTGCTTTGGGGCAAGGACCTCAAGGCGACCCCCGAGCGCGAAGCCCGCGTGATGGCGATGAAGGCCGGCGAGTCGATCAAGGACTGGATGCTGCTGAAGCAGTCTCTGGTCGTCATCTCCCTGGTGATGGTCGCCTTCGTGCTGGCGCGGCCGCTGCATCTCGAGCCCGCCACGATTGCGATCTTCGGGGCCGCCGTGCTGATGCTGCTCGACAACTGGGCGCATCATGCCGAGAAGGCCGCGCACAACATCCACCAGACCTTCGGCGACGTCGAGTGGATCACGATCTTCTTCTTCGTCGGCCTGTTCATGGTGGTGCACGGGGTCGAGCACGGCGGCCTGCTCAAGCTGCTCGCCGACAAGCTGGTGGCGGCGACCGGCGGCAGCATGGCGACGGCCGGCTACGCCATCCTGTGGGCCTCGGCGTTTCTCTCGGCGATCGTCGACAACATTCCGTTCGTCGCCACCATGATCCCGCTGATCAAGAGCATGGCGCCGGCCTATGGCGGGGCGGACAAGATCGAGCCGCTGTGGTGGTGCCTCTCGCTCGGCGCCTGCCTCGGCGGCAACGGCACGCTGATCGGCGCCTCGGCAAACCTGACGGTTGCGGGTATTGCGGAGCGCAACGGCGTCCCGTTCCGCTTCCTGACCTACACGCTCTACGCCATGCCGATGATGATCGTATCGATCGCGATCTGCCACGTTTACGTCTGGTGGCGCTACTTCTGAGCATCGCACGAGAACCCGCTTCAGCGGCCGCCTACCTTCCGGTCGCTAGGGTTAATCCCATCGGATAGTTGATTGCGGGCGGTCGCGGGTGCGAAGTCGGGCACGGGAACCAATCGGGCCGCGGCGCGTACTAACTCATATGCGCGCCTGCGCACGTGTAGGGAGTAGGCCGTGCGACCCCGCCTCGCAGTCCAGATCGCCAGCATCGCCGCCGCGCTCGCAGCCCTCCCGGCTCCGGCCTCGGCGCAGGGCTTCTTCGACTGGTTCAGCCAGCGGCAGGATGACCGGTACGCGCGCCAGAATCCGTGGTCCGGCCACCAGCAGCGGCAGTACACGCCCCAGGCGAGCGCCTACAGCGATCCGGCCGTTCCAATGGACGCGCCGCGTTACGGCGCGCCGAGCGCGCCGTCGATCGGCGGCGGGGGTCGCTATGTGGCCTACTGCGTGCGGCTCTGCGACGGACGCCATTTCCCGATGCAGCGGCACAGCAACGCCACCTCGATCCAGCTCTGCACTGCGTTTTGCCCGGCCGCCAAGACCCAGGTGTTCAACGGCTCGCAGATCGACCATGCGGTGGCGGCGAACGGGGCGCGCTACGCCAACCTGGAAAACGCGTTCGTCTACCGCGAGAAGATCGTTCCGAACTGCACCTGCAACGGCAAGGATGTGTTCGGCCTGGCGAAAATCGATGTCGCATCCGATCCGACCCTGAAGCCGGGCGATATCGTGGCGACCGGCGACAACCAGAAGGCGGCCCTCGCCGCCCTGGCGAACCGCAAGGCGCGCGCCACCGTCACGGCCAACGCCGCCCTGAGCCGCGGCAAGGCGGCAAAACCCGCCGATCCGGAAGCCGAAGAGCGGCCGGAAGACTAAGCCTCATTTCAGCTGCCCGACGACCTCCTCGGCGATCGACAAAGCCGAGGTCAGCCCGGGCGACTCGATTCCGAACAGATTGACCAGCCGCGGCAGGCCATGGTCGGCCGGGCCGTCGATGAGGAAATCGGCGGCGGGTTCGCCCTTCCCGGTCAGCTTGGGACGGATGCCGCAATAGTCGGGCACCAGCGAGTTGTCCGGCAGCCCCGGAAAATAGGTGCGCACGCTCGCGTAGAAGGAGTCCGCGCGCTTCGGATCGACCGTGTAGCTCTCGCTCTCAAGCCATTCCACGTCCGGCCCGAAGCGCATGCGGCCCGCCATGTCGAGCGTCACATGGGTGCCGAGCCCGCCTTCGACCGGCGCCGGATAGATGAGGTGCGAGAACGCAGGCTTTCCCTGGAAACCGAAGTAGTTGCCCTTGGCGAGCACAAGGGGCGGCACGCGCGCCTGCGGATAGCCTTCGGTCGCGTGCGCGAGCCTCTGCGCGCCGAGCCCCGCCGAGTTGACCACCGCATCGACCAAGAGGGTGCCCGCCTCGGCGCCGCCGAAGCGGACCTCCCAGCCCTGCGCAGTCTGCGCCAAACCTTCCACGGGCGTGTTGAACGCGATCATGCCGCCGCGATCTTCCAGATCGCCTTCCAGCGCCAGCATGAAGCCGTGACTGTCGATGATGCCGGTTTCGTTGGAGAGCAGCGCAGCCACGCAGAAAAGCGCAGGCTCCATGGCGCGCGCCGCATTGCCGCCGAGGAATTCCAGGCCCTCGACGCCGTTGATTTCGCCTTGTTTGGCGATGCCCTCGATCTTGGCGGCCTGCTTCTCGTCCGTCGCGACGATCAGCTTGCCGACCTTTTTGTGCGGCACGCCGTGGCTGGCGCAAAACTCGTAGAGCATGCGCCGCCCGCGCACACAGTGCCGCGCGCGCAACGAGCCGGTCGGATAGTACATGCCGGCATGGATCACCTCGCTGTTGCGCGAGGACACGCCATTGCCGATTCCGCCGGTCGCCTCCGCGACGATCACCTCGTGACCGGCGAGCGCGGCAGCCCGCGCGATCGCGAGGCCGACCACGCCGGCACCAATCACCAGAACTTGCATCAAGCTATCCGGGCAGGAAAATCGATCGAACGAAGTCCCGGTATAGCAGAATTTGCCGCGGCAAAATGGTCACGTCCTTGAAGACGCGGCCGAGGATGAGCCCGCCTTCCACCAGGGTCGTCGCCATGTCGGCGAGCGAATCGAAATCAATCTCGTTGCGCGGCGGATAGCGTTTCGCGATGACCTCGAAGCGTTCGCGGAATCGCTTGCGCCACGCCAGCATGCCGTCCGCGTTGAGCTTGGCAATCTCGCGATTGAACAGCTGGTCCTGATAGCAGAAAGAAGCGGCCAGGCAGCCGGGGTGCGCCTCCGGCAAATTGCCCAGCATCTCGGCGAACAGTTTCAGCCCGACCAGGAATCCATGCAGCGGATCGTCGTTGAGTTCGTCGCCGCGCGCGAAAATATCCTCGAGCGTCTGCTTGTCGTTTTCCAGGTAACGCAGCAGCAGGCCCTTCGCGAGCGCGCTCTTGTCCCTGAAGTGATAGAAGAAGCCGCTCTTGGTAATACCGACCTCGGCGATGATCTCCTCGATCGAGGTGGCGGCGAAGCCCTTCGCGAGCACCGCCGTTTCGGCGACTTCGAGGATGCGCGAGCGGGTATCGATCCTTGCCGGCTGCTCGAGCATGACTGTACCAAGAGTCCAGTTTTTGTTTTGAACCTTTTCCCGGTGCGGCCCGGGTGCAGCCAAATAGCTGACCTGCCTCGCAAAATTCAATGCGACGCGGTGTACCACGGGACGGCTAGCCGCCGCGCGCCGTTTCCGTATCTTGCGCCGCATTCGCGCGCCGCCCCGCGGGCGCATTGTCCGTTAATCGACTGAAAGGATTGCCCGGATGGCCAAGTATCGTTCGCGCCTGCCGCAACTGTCGGGCAAGCTGTTTCTCACCGATGCCGGGATGGAAACGTTCCTGATTTTCCACGAGGGCGTGGACCTGCCTTATTTCGCGTCATTCGACCTGATGAAGAACGAGGCGGGAATTGCGCAGGTGCGCCGCTACTACGAGCGCTTCATCGCGATGGCGCGCAAGCGCGGGCTTGGCTTCGTGCTCGAAAGCCCGACCTGGCGCGCGAACCCCGACTGGGCGGCGAAGCTCGGCTACGACAGCCAAGCGCTTGCGCAGATCAACCGGCGCACCATCGCGGTGATGGCGCAGCTGCGCGACCAGTACGAGACGGCGCAAACCCCGATCGTGATCTCAGGCAACATCGGCCCGCGCGGCGATGGCTACAGCCCGGAGCGCATCATGAGCGCGAAAGAGGCGCAGGACTATCACGCCGAGCAGGTCGCAGTATTTGCCGCCAGCGAGGCCGACCTCGTGAGCGCGTTCACGCTCAATTACGTCAATGAGGCGATCGGCGTTGCGCGCACCGCGAAGGCTGCCGGCATGCCGGTGGTGATCTCGTTCACGGTTGAGACCGACGGCAAGCTGCCGACCGGGCAGACGCTGAAGGACGCCATCGTCGAGACGGATGCGGCGACCGGCAATGCGCCCGCCTACTACATGCTCAATTGCGCACACCCGACGCACTTCGACGGCGTGCTCGGCGATGAGCCTTGGGTGCAGCGCCTGCGCGGGCTGCGCGCGAATGCGTCCGCACGCAGCCACGCCGAGCTCGATGCCGCGCC
>JBAVXH010000293.1:0-6278 GCA_049698215.1 Xanthobacteraceae bacterium
CTCACGAACCGGCCCCGCGTGCTTACGAACCAGCCCCGCCGCCGATCGCGCCCGCCGCCGAACCGGCGGGACCGCCCGACGCGGCGCTCGCCAACATGGCGCAACGGCTCGAAGCAGCGCTCCGCCGTCCGGGCGCGCCCGCGCCGCAGCAGGCCGCGGGCCCGGCCGAATTCACCAACGGGGAACCGCCCCCGACCGCGCCGGACGAGCCCGCGGCGCGACCTGCCGAAGGCGGGGCCAAATCGAAATCCGTGCTCGACAGCCTCGAAGAGGAAATGGCGAGTCTACTCGGCCGGCCGCCGGAGAAGCCCGAGAAGCAATAGCCCCTTCCCGCGTTCGCGCGTACCGTTCGGCGTAACTGAGTCGCGCCGCGGCTCGCTGATTCGCGGAATTGAGCTTGAACGAACGCATTCTTTCGCGCGTGGCATTTGCCGGCCTTGGGCTTGCGGCCTTGCTCGCGGGCGCAGACAGCGCGAGCGCCCAGGACATCAGCATCAACTTCGGACAGGGCGGCGGGCTGACCGAGCGCGTGCTGCAGCTGATCGCGCTGCTCACCGTCCTGTCGCTCGCGCCCTCGATCCTCGTGATGGTCACCTCGTTCACGCGCATCGTGGTGGTGCTGTCGCTGTTGCGCACCGCGCTCGGCACCGCGACCGCGCCGCCCAATGCGGTGCTCATCTCGCTTGCGATGTTTCTCACCGCCTTCGTGATGTGGCCGACGTTCGTAACCGCCTACGACGCGGGCGTGCGTCCATTGCTCGCTAACGAGATCACCCCCGAGCAGGCCTTCGAGCGCGCCTCCGATCCGTTCCGCGCCTTCATGCAAAAGAACGTGCGCGACAAGGACCTCAAACTGTTTCAGGACCTCTCCGGCCAGCCCGTGCCCGACAAGCCCGAGGACATGTCGCTGCGCGTGCTCGTCCCCTCGTTCATGATCTCGGAACTCAAGCGCGCCTTCGAGATTGGCTTCCTGCTGTTCCTGCCGTTCCTCATCATCGACCTCGTAGTCGCCTCGGTGCTGATGTCGATGGGCATGATGATGCTGCCGCCGGTGGTCGTGTCGCTGCCGTTCAAGCTGATCTTCTTCGTGCTGGTGGACGGCTGGCACTTGGTCGCGGGCAGCCTGGTGCAGAGCTACGGCTCGTAGGCGGAGATTCTGCGCCGCCTGCCTTGTCACTTCGAACTTCGCGGGCCTACACTTCCGGAGCGGAATGGTTCGGAAAAATCCGCAACGAAAACGATTTCAAACAAGGAGGCCACAATGCTCAGCAGACGCGGCTTTGCGTCCTGCGCACTCTGCGCGATCACCGGATTCATCGCGACCGAAGCGTCCGCCCAGGGCGCACCGCCGGCTGCATCGGGCGGCGTCACCCGCAAGCTCATCTCCAAGAGCGATGGTCCGGCTGGCTACGAGATCCTCCTGATGGAAGCCGAAATCGACGCCGGCGTTCCGGTTGGGCGGCACATCCATCCCGGAGTCGAGTCCGCGTATGTGCTGGAAGGCGGCTTCGAGCTTCCCATCCAAGGCGCGGAAACGAAGATGCTCAAGCCCGGCGATGCCTTCCAGGTGCCCGCCAACACGCCGCACGCCGGCGGCAAGGCCGGGACCGCCAAGACACGGCTGATCATCACCTACGTGGTGGAGAAGGGTAAGCCCCTCGCCTCTCCGGCTCCGGCCTAAAGCGCCGGCGAATTGCCGCTCAGGATGAACGGCCTGGCGCCACGCCCGCGCCCCGCGCGGGTGCACTTGGCGGCGTCGGTGTCGTCGTGCCGCCGGGCGCCGGGCTCGTTTCCGGATACTTCGTCCGGATGTCGCGCAAGAAGCCGTCGAGCGTATCGGCGGTCGAGACCTTCCTGGCAACCTCGCCGAATTCCGGCGCGGTGATGTTGGACGGTGTGGTCACGACATCAAAGGCGCGCCGGTCCGGCCCCTCGGCCATCTTGGCCGCATATTTGTTGCGCCAGCGATCGAGGCCAATCGTATCCTCGGCTAGCGCGTATCCGACGGCGGCGCGTAGCACATCGGCACGCTCTTGATCGGCAAGCGCGGTGCGCTCATTCCAGCGATCCGCATAGACCTTCTCGATCTGCTCGGCTGCATCACGCCAGCGGCGCGCCTTCCAGAGAACGTCCGCGCGCAAACGGTCGGCTTCCAAACCCGGCAGGTTCGCGATCACTTCGAGCGCAAGCTCGGGCCTGCCGGTATCGGAATGTGCGCGCGCTTCGACCATCAGGCGCTGCATGCGCAACTCGCTGGGAAGATCGCCGCCGCGGCTCGCGCGCAGCGCCTGGATGGCGCGATCGGGCTTGCGTCCCATGAGATAGATCACCGCGAGCCGCACCGCGACCTGCGCACGCGCCGCGCCCTGCAGGCGGTTGTCGACCTGATGCTGCAGCAGTTCGGCAGCCTGATCGAGCAGGTCCACGGACACCAGCCTGTCGGCGAGCTTGCGGATCATCTCGTCGCCTCGCCGGCCGACCGGCGTCAAATCGCGGAAGTCGTAGAACAAGCTGAGCGCATCGATTGGCGCCATCGCGTCGCCCTTGCCGCCGAGAAACAGCGACTCGAAGGCGACCGCCGCCTCGTCCTGGATGCGCCGCGTCAACTCGGAATTGGGGTAGACGACCAGCGCCGTGCGCATGATCTGGAACGCATCGCGATAACGCTTTTCCTCCGCGTAGAAGCGTCCGAGCAACTGCAACCCTTCGGTCTCGGTCTCGTCGCCGCGCCAGGACACCGTCAGGCTTTCGAGCGCCGTGGCCGCGTCATCGCGATTCATTTCTCCAATCGCTTGCCGCAACGCGATCTCGCGCAACCGCGCACGTGCTGCAGCCGGCCGCTCGTTTGATTCCACCACCGTGCGATAGAATGTCAGTGCCTCCGAGAGACGGCCCAGGCCCTCCATGAGGCGGCCTTTCAACAGGGCCAGATCGGCGTCGCGCTGCGGCGCGGGCCCGAGCGTGTCGAATTCGGTGAGCAGCGTTTGCGCCGCGCCATAATCGCGCACTTCGACCGCGGAGCGCACCGCCTCGGTGAACGCGTAGCGCTGCAGTTCAACCGGCAGCGTCGCGGTCGCGGTTTCAAGCGAGCGGAAGCCTTCGCGGGCTTCGGACCATTTGCCCTGCTGGGCAAGCGCGAGCGAACGCCAGACCACCGACTCGGTCCGGCTGGCGACCGAGGCCTGCGCGAGGTCTTTCATGGCGTCGGTGCCGCGGCCCATCATGACGTTGGCGATGGCGCGCAGCAGCAGCACAGTGCCTTCGGCGGCTGCCTGCTCGTCGGACGCGGCTACATCGAGCACGCCCTTCGCCTCCGGGATCAGATCGCGCGCAAGATAGAAGCGGGCCAGATTGAGCTGCGCTGGTACGCGCCGCGCACCATCGGCGGCAGCCGCCTCGGCGACGAGCTGCGTCTGCCGGGCGCGGAAATCGCCTTCGCGGTCGAACCCCCATCTCTGCGGATCGAGCGTAAACAGATTGGATATTGAAGAACGGCCTTCATTCCCGGCGCGTACCGGCTCTGCCATCGAGCCGCGGCCGCGCGAGAGCACGAGCCCACCCGGACGCGTCACCACGATCTTGTCGTTGCCCACCTCGGCCGTGACATCGTCGGCCCGCGGCTGAATCACGACGCCATGGGTCGACACCAGGGCGCCGAACTCGACGAATTCCTGGGGTTTCAGGAATCCGCGTGCCGGCCCGAGCGCGGTCACGACTAACAGCGTGTCGCCAACGTCCTCGTCGGCGATGCGGTGCAGCTGCCCTGGCTGATCGAACGGGATGGCGGCGCTGGCGCGTCCGCCCGCCTGCACGACGCGTAGCACGCTCAGCGGCTGCGTCGGCTCAAGCATCATGTCGCCGACGACGACGGTCCAGGCGAGGCCCTCGGCGCCGATGCTTGCGAGCTTGGGCCGGTCGAGCTTGAGCTGGATGACCTGGCCTTGCCGCGAGCGCGTGACCACAGCATTGCGAATGGTCTGGCCGGATTGCGCCGCGATCTTGTTGATGTCGATCGGCGCCTGGCTGTCGAATACCAGCGCGATCGTATCGGCACGGCGGAACACGGCAGCCGGCGTCGGAACGACGAAGGGAAAGGTGAGCCGCACGGATTCGCCCTGGCGGCGCACCTCGACGACGACCGGCGCCGCCGGATCGGCGGGCATCGCGGGCTTTATTGCTTGCATCTCGCGCGCCGGGACCGTGGCGGGCGGATCGGAGGGTTCGGGCAGCGGCATGCGCGCCGCGCTCGCGGTGGACGCGGCCGGGCTCGGCGATGGCGCGGCAGGTTTCTCGATATTCGCGTTTTCGACTTTGGATGGTTCGGATGACTTTGGCTCGGCCGGCGCCTGTGCAGGCGCTTGCGGTTTCTCCGCCGCGCGCGGCTCAGCCGCCGCGACTGCAAGAGCGGGCGTCTCCGCCTTGGCTGGCTCGCTGGCCTCGCTGCGCGCGCTCAACGGCACGACGTCGACGACGTAATTGTGGTCCTCGCGGAAGGTACGAACATCGACCTTGCCGATGAACTCGAAACGCACCGTGATGTTGTCGTTCCCGCTCTGCGCCTCGATCCCGGCGACGGCCGGGGGCAATACCGCCTGCACGTCTGCGAGATCGAACTTGATCGGCGCCTCGAACGTGAAAGCCATCTGATCGTCGCCGCGCTTGGTCGACACGTTGATCAGCTCGGGTAGCGCGAAGGTATAGCGCGTGAAGGTCGGCTGCATCCCGACGCGCACGCGCACTGGAGGCAGCGCACGCTGTTGCTTGGTGACGAGTTGCTGACGTACGCGCTTCTCGGCGTCCCGCGCGCGCCGCGCCAGTTCCTCCACCACTTCCTGCGGCAGGCTCGGCGGCAAGCCGGTCCAGCCTTCGGGCAGAAGGTCGACGAAGAGCTTCTCGCCCGCCGCCATCGTGTTGACGGTGACCTTGCGGGTGAGCGCCATGCGCACGGCGGCGCCGTCGGGATCGCGCCGTGCCGCACCGACATAGTTCGACGCAGTCTCCGCGATGCGTCCGATCTTGATATCCACCGGGTGCTTGAAAGCGATGATCAGGATGCCGTTGTTGAGGCGCACCTCCGCGTCGGTCTCCTCCGACAGCGTGAACACGAGCCGCGCGTAACCGTCCTTGGTCGAAACCGCGACCTCGCCCTGCACTGGCGCGGCGCCGGCGGCCGAAGGAAAGAGAAGAAGCAGCAGCAGCAGCAGCAGCAGCAGCAGCTGGATCAGCGTGAACACCGCGAGGATGCGCACGCCGAGACGCGGCGGCACCTGCGCGTCCTCGCGCGCCCGCAGCGTCTTCAATGTGATCGACTTGCCCGCCATAGCCCGCCAGCCGCGCGACCCGAAAGTGCGCACGACCAGCCTAGAGTGCGGCATTTAACGATCGCTTAACCGTCTGACCCACGGGAAGGCAGCGTGCGCTTCAGGACTTGCTCGGCCGTCCCTCGATCTTGGGCAGATCGGCGGGGGCGGTCGTCTGCGCCTTGTCGACGGCACCGGAGCGGTTGGCAATTTCAATGGTCAACCGCTCCGCCACGTCCGGCGTCATCTGGCCCAGAATATCCGCCATCCGGCGCGGATTCATGGCGTTCACGACCTCGATCAGCACGCGCATGTTGAGCCGGTCGAAGACCTTGGCGGCATCCTTCGCCTTCATGTTTTCGTACATGCCGACCAGGCTCTTGAACTTCGCAGCCTCTTCCTCGTCCTTCTTGGAGATCGTGCCGTTGACGCGCGCTTCCAGCTCCTTGAGCTCCTGCAGCCGCTGCTCGATGCGCTTTTCCGCGGCCTTGAGCAGGCTGTCGCGCACGTCGATTTCTCGCGCGCGTGTCTCGAGTTCCTGGCGGCGCTGCGCAAGGCTTTCGAGCACGGCGCGCTCGCCTGCCGAATAGGATGGCTTGGGCTCTGCTGGCGCCGTGGCATTCGCCTCCGGCGCGGCAGCTTTCTCGGCCGCGGCCGCCGGCGCATCGGACTTCGCGCCAACCGAACCGGTGTATTCCGGCGGCCCATAGATATCGCGCACCCACGAGCGGAATGAATCGCCGCGCTTGGCAGGCGCCGTTTCGTCAGGCGCCGCCGGCGGCGGCAAGTCGAAATCGGCCGGCTTCAGGCCAACACCAAGCCCCTGCGCCAGCGCGACCCGCGAGGAGATCAGCGTATAGCCGCCCTCGACGACGATCGCCGACACCTTCAGCATGAAGAGCGCGGACGCCGCGAGCGCGACGACCGGAATGAGCCGCAGGTCGCGCACGAAGCGCATCAGGCTGCCTGACTGAACCG
>JBAVXH010000294.1:0-7321 GCA_049698215.1 Xanthobacteraceae bacterium
ATTCCGAACGTCGCAAGCAACAGCCAGCGCCGCGCCGATGGTTTCTTCGGATCGACGAGGAGCGGCGTCGTGTAGTGCCAGAACGGCAGATGATAGACCGCGATCGCCGGCTCGCTCGCGATGTCGACCGCGTTGGAGAAATGACCTCTGTTGTCCTCGTAGACCAGGTACTGACTCTTCACGCCTGGCGTACGCAGCATGATGTGCATGTCGACGTAGCCGATGTCGGCATCGTCGTTCTCCGGATGATGATCGTTGTGCGGACCGGAATAGTCGCCGGCGCGGTAGGCGATGACCTGGCGGCCGACATCGGCCTCGAGCGGCAGGCCGGAGGTCGCTCGTGCGAATTCGCGCAGCGACTCCGAATCCAGCATGTCGATGAGTCCGAGGCGCTTCGCGACCGCAAAGCCGGCGCTGCGCGTCCCGTTGAGCTCGTGGGTGCGGATGCGCATCGTCTTCGGCAAGAGCTCGCCGTAGTTCTCGGTCATGCCGGTGATGGCATCCGGCGGAATCGGGCTCGCGACCGTGTGCACATGCGGCAGCATGTGCTCGTCGAGCGCCGCGACGCACGCGGTACAGAGCTTCGGATCGAGCAGGTCATAGAAGATGCGGAAGCGCTCGCGCCTGCCCGGCTTTTCGCGGCGCGCGGCCCGCAAGAAGCGCCGCCCCTTCGCCGACAGCATCGCGGCAAATTCGCGCGGAAACACGCTCATGCGTCCCCCCAGCCCTGATCGGCCCAAGCCGACTCCCCTGTGGGCGTTGTAACCCCAAATCGCCGATACAACCAAAAAGATGGTCGCAGAAATCCACAACGGTAAGGCCGGGTGCGGCGGTCACACCAGCTCCGGCCAAGGCACGATGGTGGATTTGACCGTCTTCATCGCCATCGCGTCGGCGACGGCCTGGCCCACGCCTTCCTCGGTGAAGGGGTAGAGCGTCTGCATGTCGAGCCAGGGATACTTGGTTCGCGCGCGATAGAGCATGTCGACCCCGAGCGGCAGATCGGTGCCGGTAAACGCCCGGGAGCCGAGCACGTTCAGATCCTTCCCGCAAATGCGATGCCGCGCGCTGGCGGTCAACCCGATTCGGAAAAACCCTGCCACTTTACACACTTTCAACCTCGGATTATTCATGAGCAAAGAGTACATTTGGGGGTGGCGCATGGCGCAAAAGTACGTGGTGCTGAGAGACTTGGCCGCCGGATCTTCTCCGATCGTAACGCGAAGCGCCGGTCCGATGGATTTTTCGACCGGCACTTTCGCCGGAGAGGAAAGCGACCCCAAGCTCGAAGTTCACAGCCTGGATGAGAAACAGGTCGCCGAACTCGGCAAGGAGAAGGACGTCCGTGGGATCGCGCCTGAGATGCCGACGGCCCTCATCGAGCCGTTTGCCGCCGAGGTATCTGAAGCCGACGAGGCTTGGGGGCTCGGTGCGGTCGAGGCCAAGTCCTGCCCTTACACGGGTCGAGGCGTCACCGTCGCCGTGCTTGATACGGGCATCGACAGCGAGCACGTTGCCTTTGGCGGCGTGACCATCGTTGCAAAGGACTTCACAGGGTCCGAAAGTGCGACCGCGCCGGACAACAAAGGTCACGGCACCCACTGTGCGGGGACTATTTTCGGGCGGGATGTCCGCGGCAAGCGCATCGGAGTCGCACCCGGGATTGACCACGTTTTTATCGGCAAGGTGCTGGCAGACAACGGGCGCGGGACGTCCGAGATGATCTTTGAGGGACTGAAGTGGGCGGTCGAAAGGAAGGCCCACGTCATCTCGATGTCCCTCGGCTTCGACTTCGCCACCAGTGTACGTCGCAAGACCGACGCGAACTGGCCGCTGGAACTTGCCGTCTCGAATTCGCTGGAAGCTTACCGCGCCAACTTGCGCATGTTTGATACGCTGATGCAGATGGTGCGGGCCTCGGCGGCCTGGGGGCACGAGCCGGTGATTGTTGCCGCCGCCGGCAACGAAAGCAAAATAGAGCAAAGGCCGGACTACAAGATCGCGGCTTCGCTACCGGCCGCTGCCGAAGGCGTGATTTCCGTGAGCGCGCTGCGTCCTTCATCCGGTTCGCCCGGATTGTTCGAGCTCGCCCCATTCTCAAACATTTATCCTCAGGTGAGCGGGCCCGGCGTCAATATCCTGTCGGCCAAAAGGGGCAGCGGCGACCAACTGACGGCGCTGAGTGGCACCAGCATGGCGTGCCCGCACGTTGCCGGAGTGGCTGCTCTCTGGTGGGAAGCCTTGCGCATGACCGGCGGCGGCACGCCGACCGGAAAGCTCGTTACCGCAAAGCTGCGCGCCACAGCACGCGCGAATGTTTTCGTGCCGAACCTCACCGCAGCCGATCGAGGCGACGGGCTCGTCACAGCGCCCCGATGAACTGCAGCCGGAACTAGAGCATGATCCCGAAAAGCATGTCCTCGACCCCGATCGGGGATGGGTACCGGTTTTCGGAAAAGATCATGCTCAAACAAAAAGCTAGAGCCCGACTCCGATTCAACCAAGAACGATGGGGCTCTAGGCTGACGTTACTGTCGTGTTCTGTCGAACCGCCGCCGTGTAGCCCAAAGGCAATGGTACGCCCTGCGCCGGCGCGCCGGGCTGCTCCTGGTTCTCGCTCGGTCGCTGGTCCTCGAGTGACTGTCCTTCCGCTTTGGCGCCGTCGAGAGCCTGAACGAGTCTCGCCTCCAGGTGTGCGGCGGCCGTCGCCGGCACGAAATAGCCGATCAGCGCCGCCTCGAGCACAAGCACGACGGTGAATACCAGCATGGCGACAGGGTCTCGGGCGCTCGATCCCGTTATCAGCGGCACCACGTCCAAGGCCACCACCATCGTCACACCGATCGAGCCACCCAGGATCGCGGCGTCGCTCCATCTCCCCCCGTCATAGTCGTAGGCCGGCGCCTGCAGCCGCCGATCGATGCAGAGACTGAGTGCGAGCGTCATCACGAGGAAGAAAAAGGCATTGACCACCGCCAAAGGCACGATGGCGCCCGCGCCGGACGGGCGTGGAAATGTTTGCCACAGCAGAACGAAGGCCAGCACCGAGAAAGCGAAAGATGCAAAGCCGAAGATCGCATACGATTTGCGCGGTCGCTCATCAATGGATGGGCGCGCCCAGCTCACGATTACTTTTGGGAAAATCGCCCATCCGATCGCCGCCGTCTGACAGATCGCGCGGACCAGACCGAGCGCGACCACCTGTTTCAAATCCCAGCGGCCTTGAGGAAACAGACCGAACTGATAGGCGGTCACAAAGATAAGCAACTCCAGTGGAAAGACCGCGCCGATTATCAATAATGCAGCGGTGGGCAGCTGCTTTGGCAGCACCACCTTGCGGTAGCCTACCCGCGCCAGAAGCTGCTCCCGTTTCGAAGCATCCGACTCGGTTGAAAGAGCGGCTTCGCTTAACAGCTTATGGCAACGCCTCAGCAGACCATCTGATTCCTCGGTGACGAAGGTTGAAAGCGCTGCGGCCAGCTTCTTGCGCTTTTCACTGTACTGCGCTTCCGGTGCAGGCAACCTGTCGATTGACTGTCCGTATTGCAGGGCTCGGGCGGTTCTTCGAATGAGGCGAGCAAAGCCCCAATCGAGGCGCTCGAACTGCTCGCGGCGCGCCTCGGAAAATGCGGCCAGATCCGGCTTGCGCCCGAGTTCCTGCAGCCGCATCACAAGCGTGTACACTTCCTCCAGGTACCCCCAGGCGCTGGGCAGAAGCAGCGCTTTTGCCTCGGAGGCGACGCCGTAACAACCGAGCTCTTTCAACAGAGCCGGCGTCGCATCCTTCTCGATCTCGAACTCCGACCGCTCGAGAATGGATGTCACCGCTTCGCGCGCAAATGGATACAACGCAAATTCATGAGCCGCCTGCCTCAACAGGTCGATAGCGCGGCGCGCGTACGGCAAAGCGGGAAACAACAATGTCACGCTCAACGCCGCGAGCATAGCCGCCGCCGCGAGTGCCGGTGGAGCAATCTTCGCGAATGCATCCGGATCATTCACCCCCAATGCCGATGGATCCGCGAGGTTCATGACCCTGGACGCAAGCATGCAATACAAAATGATCATAAGAACATGGAGGTGCATCATCGCCCCAACGTAGGCGGTTACCGCGAGAAGGTAACGCGGGCGTCGGACCGCGTAGCGTATTTCATCGATCCTGTGAGGAGAATGAAAACTGAAGTAAGCCCAGAGCGCGACCACATAGGCGGCCAGCGCGAACGCGATAAGGCTTAGCACCCATTCCCGCATGTTCAGCCACTCGCCGCGGCGGCGGGCGCATCGGGCCGCAGGATGCTAACGTCCCGGCTGCGCATATAGAGCACAGGGGTAATCCACTCCGCAAAGCCGCGCCGCCGCAGCTCCAGCCTTGTCCGCGTCATGGCACCTTGCAATGAACGCTTTTTGACGAGCAATTCGTCATAAAAGATCGGACTGAAGTGGATGCTCAGCTTGTCACTCACCACGAACTGCATGGCGATAGCGGCGAGAATTCGTCCGCCTCGAACCAGCATGTCCGCGGTGCTCGAAAATCGATCCTCCGGACCACTCGTCGCGCCCTGACAGGAATTCATGATGACAAGCTGAGGCCCCAGCGGGGCATCCAGTTCGCCCCGCAACTGTTCAGCGTCGATCCATTCGGCTCCGCGGCCACTTTCCGCTTCCAATGCGACTTTTCCCGCCATTCCGTGGCCGATAAAATGCAGAACGTCCCACGGGGCGCCTGCATCGCCGTCTTCGATCTTCTGCCTGATTTCGGTGAGCGTGCCGGCGGTGGTCAAGCCCAGCTTCAGCTTATTCTCGCGCTCCAGTTTCTCGAGGCACCCGCGCAAGGCATTTTGTTCTCTGACCGCGTCGAGGGGGGCGAGTCTGGTGCCTTTCGGACTCGCCACGACAACGAGAATGCGAAGCGGCGCCTGAGTCGCAATCGTACGACTATCCTCCTGCAGCGCGATGGTGCGCGAAAATGGAGTATTTTTCGAGCAACAGAGATGAAGGTCTCCGGTAAACAACGTTTCCCAGGGAAGGTTCTTTTTTGCAAGAATCGAGGAGTCGACATGGAGCCTGACGATCAGCTCCTTGCGGTCGTTCAGGGCAGCCTTGTACGTTTCGTCGTACAGCGCGAATACATTTTGCTGGAATAGCGCATCGAACAGCAGCCGGCCGATCTCGCGGATGATCCTGACATCCGCCCGGCTCCGATCAGGTTCGGCTACTGGAGCGTTATCGTCGGAAGCGCCGGAGTCATTGGCCGGATCAGCCGGACTGACTGGGTCGGTCACCGCGCGAGAGGTCAAAATGATCTCGCGCTGCAAGGGCTCTAACCTTGCGGCGATCTGATCTGACAAGACACCGAGGTTTGCTTCGGCACTACGCCCGTCGATCCGCGCCGAAACCGTGAAGCCTTCGCGGCCTTCCCGAACCTGCACCCAAAAAATGGAGCTCATTGCAGTCACTAGGAAAAAAATAACTTGGTACCTGCCGCACAATGTATCCTATTTCGTCATCAGAGCAAGTTCACGTTGAATCCGGCCTGCCTTCGACCCGAGCATTCATCCGTCCCGCTCACACCAGCTCCGGCCACGGCACGATGGTGGATTTCACGGTCTTCATCGCCATCGCGTCGGCGACGGCCTGCCCGACGCCTTCCTCGGTGAAGGGATAAAGCGTCTGCATGTCCAGCCAGGGATACTTGTTGCGGCAGCGGTAGAGCATGTCGACGCCGAGCGGCAGGTCGTTCGCCGTGAATGCCCACGAGCCGAGCACGTTCAAATCCTTCGCGCAGATGCGGTGCCACGAGGTCGCGATCGAGCCCGCGTCGGTGAACTGACCCATCTCCACGTAGGTGCCGCCGTCGCGCAGCATCTCGATGCCTTCCGGACCGGCGCTCGGGTGCCCGGAGCAATCCATCACCAGGTCGGCGCCGAAGCCGCCGACGATGTCGCGCACCGCCTTGATGCGATCCTCGGGCGATTTCACCTCCTCGATATTGACCGTCGCCTCGGCGCCGAATTTGCGCGCGAGCGCAAGGCGCGGCTCCTCGGGCGCGCCCACGCAAATGACACGCCCCGCGCCCATCTCCTGCGCGGCCGCGACCGCGAGAATCCCGATCGGGCCGGAGCCCTGGATGACAACGGAGTTGCCCCACTTGAAACGCCCGGCTTCGATCGCGCGGTTGAACGCGCGGATGCATGACGTCAGCGGCTCGGAGAGCGCGCCGAGGCGCAGGCTCATGTCATCGGGCAGCTTGTAGACCTTGGTGCCGGGCAGCATGTCGAGATCGACATAGACATATTCGGCCCAGCCGCCCCAGAGATGCGGGGCTTTGTCGAAGCCGAGATAGCGCCCGTAGTAGACCGGCGTCAGGCATTTGTTGGCGTTCTGCGGATAGTGGACACAGTAATAGCAGGAGCCGCACGGCATCAGTGGCGGGATCATCACCTTCGAGCCGACCTTCAGCGGCTTGCCCATGAAGTCTTCGGTGAAATCCGCGCCCGCCTCCACGATCACCCCGCCGAGTTCATGGCCGAGCGTGAAGGGCCACGGCAGGGGCTTCGGCCAATGGCCTTTCAGGATGTGCTGATCGGTGCCGCACACGCCGCAGGCGCCGATCTTGATCAGCGCGGCCTTCGGCGGCACGGCCGGCCACGGCACCTGCCGGATCACCGGCGGCGCACCCGGGCCGTCGAAGGTCGCGACGCGGATTTGGGGGTTGGGCATTCGCGCTCCGTCTGCTTCTTCTTCCCCTCGCCCCGCGAAGCGGGGAGAGGGTGGCGAGCAGCGAAGCTGCGAGCCGGGAGAGGGGCTGGAAACATTCAAGGGCCCTCTCCCGCCCTCGCTTCGCTCGGGCACCCTCTCCCGCAAGCGGGAGAGGGGAAAGGAAGCCTACTGCCCCCAGGCCTTGAACGCCTCCTCGAAGGCGCGCTCGCCGGGCGTGCCCTTCTCGATCGCAAGGATGGCGCGGCGGCCGTTGTTGTAGACGATCGGAATGTCGAACCAGTTGCGCTCCTTCAGGAGCTGGATGTTGCGCTGCATGTCGGTCTCGACCGCCGAGAGGCCGATCAGGAAATAGCCCGAGGTGACCTTGGCGGCGGCGCCGCCGAGCGGCGAGCCGCGCGTCTGCTCGGCCTGCTTCATCAGCACGCCGGGCACGTTCTGGATTCCGCCGAACGGGAAGTCGGCCGGCAGGTTGAAGGTGATCTCGATGGTGTGGCTGGTCGCCTGCTGCACCTGGTTGATGTCGCGGCGGATCAGCATGGTCATGGTGATGCGCCGCTCCGGGATATCGATGTCGGCGCGGATCGCGGGATCAGGCGGCGCG
>JBAVXH010000295.1:0-1813 GCA_049698215.1 Xanthobacteraceae bacterium
ATGACGAACGGAGAGGACGGGCGATGACGACGGAGGAATTTGCGGCCGTTAAGCTTTCGTAAACCATCGCGAGTCACGACTACTCTTCGGACACGATGGGGCTCCCATGATCTCGCGCGTCGAACGCACGCGGTTCGCCAACTGGTGGTGGACCGTCGACCGGCTGATGCTGGCGGCGATCGCCGTGCTGATCATGACCGGCATCGTGCTCTCGCTCGCCGCAAGCCCGGCGGTTGCGACGCGCATCGGCCTCGACGCGTTCTACTTCGTGAACCGGCACGCGATGTATCTCGCGCCGACGCTCGCCGTGATGATCGCGGTCTCGTTCCTCTCGCCGCGCTCGATCCGCCGGCTCGCGGTTGTCGTGTTCCTCATCGCGCTGGCGATGACCGCCGCGACTCTGGTGGTCGGCGCGGAGGTGAAGGGCGCGCGCCGCTGGATCGTGCTCGCGGGTGTGAACATCCAGCCCTCCGAATTCGTCAAGCCCGCCTTCGTGATCCTGATCGCATGGCTGTTCGCCGAGTCGACGCGCAAGGCCGATATGCCGGCCAACACGTTCGCGCTCGGCCTCCTGATCTCGGTCGTTGCCGTGCTGGTGCTGCAGCCGGACTTCGGCCAGACCATGCTGATCGCGCTGGTGTGGGGCGCGCTGTTCTTCATGGCCGGCATGCGCATGATCTGGGTCGCGGGCCTCGCCGGCACCGCGGCGGTGGGAATGCTCGGCGCCTACGCCTTCGTGCCGCACGTGCGGGCACGCATCAGCCGCTTCATGGACCCGTCCGCGGGCGATAACTACCAGGTCGGCAATGCGGTCGAATCCTTCATCCGCGGCGGATGGTTCGGGCGCGGCCCGGGCGAGGGCACCGTGAAGCGCATCCTGCCCGACAGCCACGCCGATTTCGTGTTCGCGGTCGCCGCGGAGGAATTCGGCATCGTGCTCTGCCTCGCGCTGGTCACGCTGTTCTCCTTCATCGTGATCCGCGCGCTGCAGCACGCCTCCAAGGATCACGATCCGTTCACGCGCTTTGCGACCGCGGGGCTTGCCATCCTGTTCGGCACGCAGTCGGCGATCAACATGGCGGTCAACTTGCATCTCATCCCCGCCAAGGGCATGACCTTGCCGTTCATTTCCTACGGCGGTTCCTCGATGATCTCGCTCGCCTACGGCATGGGCATGCTGCTTGCGCTCACGCGTGAGCGGCCGCGTGTCGTCATGTCCGGCTCCTTCGAACGGCTGCCGCCTGAATTGCGGACCGCCTGATGGCTGTCGAGCCGGTCGTGCTGCTCGCCGCCGGCGGCACCGGCGGGCATCTGTTCCCGGCGGAGGCTTTGGCGGACGCGCTCAAGCGCCGCGGTGTGATCGTCGACCTCGCAACGGACGAGCGTGCCACGCGCTATGGACATGATTTTCCGGCGCGTGAAACATACCTGATCCCGAGCGCGACAATCCGTGGCCGCGATCCGCTTTCGCTCGCGAAGACAGCCGCGATGCTGGGCGTCGGCGCGATGAAATCGCTGCTGCTGCTGCGGCGGATCAGGCCGGTGGCGGTGGTCGGCTTCGGTGGCTACCCGACCTTACCGCCCGTCTTGGCTGCGACGCTGCGCAGAATTCCGACCGTGATCCATGACGCCAACGCCGTGATGGGACGCGCCAACCGCATGCTCGCGCCCCGCGTCACCGCGATCGCGACGAGCTTTCCCGGCATGAAGCTCGACCCGCCGCTCGCCGCGAAGGCCACCACCACCGGCAATCCGGTTCGGCCGATGGTGCTGGCGGCCGCGCAACAGGCCTATGCGGCGCCCGCGCCCGGCG
>JBAVXH010000296.1:0-12668 GCA_049698215.1 Xanthobacteraceae bacterium
GGATCGCATCGCGCCGCAGCCCGCTGCTGCGCAGCCGACGATGGAGCTAGCGTCGGCGGAATCGAAACGCGTCACGCTGCCTGACCCCGCTCCAGCCAAGCCCGCCTTCGTCGCGGCGGCCAATGCAGCACCCGCGCCGCAAGCCTTCTTCAGCGCGGCTCCGCCACAGCCGGAGCAACCGCCATCGAGCGGCTTTCCGGTGCATCAGCTTGTGATCGCACTCTGCGGCGCGCTTGGCGTTGCGGGAGCGCTGCGCTTTGTCGTCGGTGCATGAGCTTCGGCGTTCGGCGCACACTCGCGATCGCGACAATCCTGCTGCTGGCGCTGTCATCGTTTGCGGACGCCCAGTCCAAGCGGCGCGGCAAGAAACAGGAAGAGGCGGCGCCCCCGCCGGCACCCGCCGACCGGCGCGACCGGGCGGTGAGCGCGCCGGGCACGCCGTTCAATGGCAGAGCCTATTGGCAAGCCGCCGCGCAATGCGGCGGAACCTATTTCAAGCTCGGCACGCTTCACTCAGAGGCAGCAGTGCGGGCGAAGGTGGTCAAGCCCGATCCGGCCGCCTTTGCGTCGCTCACCAAGAACGCTGGCGCCGCGAACCGGAGCGCCACGGCATTCTTCGAGGCGGCCGAGCGCTTTCTGATCGCGGATCGCAAGCTGTCGCGCGAAGAAGCGGTCCTGACCTACGACTCCGTTGCGGGCGCGAGCGGCGACCGGGTGAAGACCGTGGACGCGGCGGCGGTTGCGGCGAAATCCTGCCCGGAGCTGTATCAGGCCTGCCACGGCGCCTATCCGCAGATCTGCCCCGAAAGAAGCCTGCCGAACTGATCAAGCCTGCCGCGGGCTCCTGCTACGAAGTGCGCGTTGCGAGGCTGTCGAGGGCGGTCTATCACCCCGAAAACACCGGAAGGGGAACGCTCATGGCCATCTTGTTGCGCGCCGGATTCGCGGCGCTTGCGCTTTCACTGATCCAGCCGGCGGCGGCGCAGGACTATCCGGCGCGGCAGGTGCGGCTGATCGTGCCGTTCGGCGCGGGCGGGCCGGCCGACGTCTATGCGCGCGTGATCGCGCACCATCTCTCTGAAGAGATGAAGCAGACGTTCATTGTCGAGAACCGTCCGGGCGCGGGGTCGATCATCGGGACGGACGCAGTCGCGAAGTCGGCCCCCGACGGCTACACGCTGCTCGTCATGTCGAACACCCACACGACCAACGAGTCGCTGGTGCCGAACAAGCCGTTCCAGCTGATGCGCGACTTCGTGCCGGTCGCGACGCTGAATTATTCGGATCTCATCATGGTGGTGCACCCCTCGGTGCCGGCGAAGGATCTCAAGGAATTCATCGCGCTCGCAAAGGGCAAGCCCGGGGAGCTGAACTACGCCTCCTCGGGGGCCGGCACGCCGTATCACATGGCAGGCGAGCTGTTTAAGGCGATGAGCGGCACGAACATCGTGCACGTTCCGCACAAGGCCTCCGGCGAGGCGCGCAACGCCGTGATCGGCGGGCACGTGCAGATGATGTTCGACGCGATCACCACGATGGCGCCAAATGCCACGGCCGGGCAGGTGAGGGCGCTCGGCACCACGGGGCTGAAGCGCTCCGAGCTGACGCCGGACGTCCCCACCGTCGCGGAGGCGGGCGTTCCGGGCTACGAGGCGACCATCTGGCTCGGCATCATGGCGCCGGCCGGAACTCCAAAGGAGATCGTCGACAAGCTCAATGCCGGGATCAACAAGGTGATTGCCAGGCCGGACGTGAAGGAAGCCTGGGCGAAGCAGGGCGCGGCTCCCATGGTGATGACGCCGACTGAATTCGGCAAGTATTTACAGGCGGATATCGAGAAATGGGCAGGGGTCGTGGCGGGCGCCGGGATCAAGGCCAATTAGCGGAAAATTAACCATAACGATTGGTAAACGCCTGCTGTCGGCGGACCCGCATTAAACTAGCGGGGATTGGCCGCCCGCGTCATACTGGCGCCGGATTGGTGCGGCGGATGTATGCGTTATGAACCTCGACTCGCTTCCTGGCCTTGACCTCGCGAGTGGGACCTTCACGGTTCCCTTGTGGGTTGTCGGGATCGCGGCCGCCGTCATCGTCGCGCTCGTTGTCATCGCGGTGATCCGGTCGGGGCTCAACGAGTTCGGCTCGCTGGTGTTTCGCGCCGCGGTCATCGTGATCGCGGTTGTCCTGGGCTGGAGCTACATCCGCGGCACGGCGGAGCGGGACAAGGCGGAGGAGCGCCGCGCGCTGGATCATCGCTCGGCCGAATTGGTGAGCCGCGCGACCGTGCCGGGCTCAACGATGGCCTGCCTTGAGGCGACGAACACCGAGACCGTCGAGGGCGCCTGCGAGCGCGCTGTGTTCGCCAGCCCGGAAACGGTCGCGGCGGCGACAGCGTATATTTCGGCGCGACTGACGCTGCTTGCGGATGCGCATGAATACACCGCGCGCCGTGATCAGGGGTACGAGTCATCGATCGCCGGGCTGCGGCGCACGATTGCGGCCGACCGCTATGGCCTTGCTTCGCAGGTTCTCGCCACCCGCGACGGGTGCACCGCCGACGCCTGCGATGCGTTTGGGCTCGTCTATGACGACAAGAAGCTGCGGGCCAACCTGAAGGACCGTCTCTTCGACATTATCGTGGCGCGCTATGCGGTGAACTGGCCAACGCGCACGCGTCCGCTTGCGTCGACGGGCGGGACGTCAGGCACCACCTTCCCGTCGTCGCCGCCGATCCCGCCGGGCAACCTCATGAATTCTGACCCGCCGCAGGCGGCGGCGCCATCGAACCCGCCCGCCCAGACCGCAACCCCGGAACCGCGTCCGACCAATAGCGCGCCGACCTCAGCGGCACGCCGGCCCCCGGCTGCGGCCAAGAAATCCGACGGTACACCCCCGCTCTCGCTCAATCCCGGCCCCAAGCAGTGAACCTGAGGACAATCGGGTAGCCGACCCGTGCCATTCGGCACGAGCTTGGGCTAAGACCTTTCCATGTTCGGTTCGGTCCTGATCGCCAATCGCGGCGAGATCGCGGTGCGCATCGCGCGCACTGCCAAGCGCCTCGGCATGCGCGTGATCGCGGTCTATTCGGAGGCCGACGCTACCGCACTGCACGTGCGCGTCGCCGATGAGGCCTATCTGATCGGTCCGCCGCCCGCGCGCGAGAGCTATCTGGTGATCGACAAGATCATCGAAGCGGCATCGCTCGCACATGCGGACTGCATCCACCCGGGCTACGGCTTCCTATCGGAGAACCCGCAGTTTGCCGAAGCCTGTGCCGCCGCGGGCATTGTGTTCGTGGGGCCGCCACCTTCGGCGATCCGCGCGATGGGGCTGAAGGATCAGGCCAAGGCGCTGATGGAGAAGGCCGGCGTCCCGATCGTGTCCGGCTATCATGGCGAATTGCAGGACCCGAAGTTCCTCAAGGAGAAGGCCTACCAGATCGGGTACCCGGTGCTGATCAAGGCGGTGGCGGGCGGTGGCGGCAAGGGGATGCGCCGCGTCGACAAGCACGCCGAGTTCGATGCCGCGCTCGAAGGCGCGGCACGCGAGGCGCAGTCGGCCTTCGGCGATCCGCGCGTGCTGATCGAGAAATACGTTACCGCGCCGCGCCACATCGAGATGCAGGTGTTCGCCGACAGTCACGGCAACGTCATTCACTTGAACGAGCGCGACTGCTCGCTGCAGCGCCGCCATCAGAAGGTGATCGAGGAAGCGCCGGCGCCCGGCATGACTCCCGAGGTGCGCGACGCAATGGGACGGGCTACGACCGAAGCAGCGCGCGCCGTCGGCTATCAGGGTGCGGGGACGGTCGAGTTCATTGCAGATGGTGCGCGCGGTCTGCGGCCGGACGGCTTCTGGTTCATGGAAATGAATACGCGGCTACAGGTCGAGCATCCGGTCACCGAGGCGATCACTGGCCTTGATCTGGTCGAGCTGCAGTTCCGCGTCGCGGCCGGGGAGCGCCTGCCGCTCGCGCAGGCCGACGTGCGCATCGACGGCCACGCCGCGGAGGCGCGGCTCTATGCCGAAGACCCGGAACGCAACTTCCTGCCGTCGACCGGCAAGCTCGCGGCGCTGGAGTTTCCAAAAGGCGAGGGGCTGCGCATCGACACCGGCGTCGAGGCGGGGTCGGTGGTGTCGCCCTACTACGATCCGATGATCGCCAAGGTCATCGCGCATGGACGCGACCGCGGTGAAGCGCTCGCGCGGCTTGCGACGGCGCTGGGCGAAACCGTCGTGGTCGGGCCGCGTAGCAACGCGGCATTTCTCTCCCGGCTTGCCAGCCATCCGGAGTTTTGTGGCGGACACTTCGACACCGGCTTCATCGATCGCCATCTGGCGGATCTGACGCGTCTCGATGCGAAGGCAGAGGCTAGCGTGGTCGGCGCGGCGGTCGAGGCTTTGCTTGCGCCCAAGGCGAGTGAGCCGACCGATCGGCCGTGGCATGATCCCTGGAGCGCGGCCGATGGCTTTTCCCTCGGGCCGCAACGGCAGCTGGAGCTTGACGTCCTGGTGGACGGCCATCCGCGCAAGGCGACGGTCGTCTGGCACAAAGGCCCGCATGTGAGCGTGGATGGCGTTCCTGCGGCGCAGGGCGTGCGGGTTCTTCCCGTTTCCGGTGGGGGGGTGGCGATCGGGCAGGGCGTGCCGCGCCACGTCGCGCTGAGGAGCTATGAGAGCGTCGATGTCGACCATCTCGATGGCGACGGCACCGTGACGGCGCCAATGCACGGCAAGGTGCTGGCGATCTTCGTCGAGAAGGGCGTCAGCGTGCGCAAGGGCGAACGCGTTGCGGTCGTCGAAGCCATGAAGATGGAGCACGCACTGCTGGCGCCCGCTGATGGCATCGTGAGCGAAATTTCGGCACAAGTCGGCGCGCAGATCGCCGAAGGCGCGAGGATTCTCTCGATTGAGGCTGCTAGCGCCTAAGCCCCAGATCGTCGATTTCTCGCCGCGAGAGCTGACGTTTGCCGAGGGCGTAGATGCCGCCCTTGCCGCAGAGTTCGGCAAGGGCAGGCGCGAGAGCTTCGCACTTCGGACGGCATCCGTCAGTTCGAACATGTCGTCGCGCATGACAGATCGCTTAAAAAAAGGAGTGCGCAAATGGCGGAAAATCTGGGTGGAACTTCGACCGAGCAGGTTGCCCCATGCTAGACCAACGCCATGTCTCTGCACCTCATCAAGCTTTGCGTCGGCTGCGATTCCGTTCAGGACCTGAAGGACTGGATCAAGGAGCAACTCGCCAAGAAGAAGAAATCCGGCGAGGCGGGGAAACGGTTCCATCGCACCCGCATGGTCCCGAAACGGGTCGATCAGTTGCTCGACGGCGGCTCGCTCTTCTGGGTGATTCGGGGCGAGGTGCTCTGCCGCGAGCGCATCCTGGGGATCGAGCCGTTCACCGACAAGGACGGCATCGGCCGCTGCCGCATCGTTCTCGACGGCAGGGTCAAGCTGGTGCAGCCCCGCCCGTATCGGGCGTTTCAGGGCTGGCGCTATCTTCCGCCCAAGGACGCGCCACCTGATTTGGACCGTACCGCGCCCGGCGCGCGTCACATGCCGGAGCAGATGCGGCGCGAACTGCGTGAATTGGGCCTATTGTAGCGGCCTGCGGCTCCGATCTAGATTCAGCCGGAAGGCTAACGGGCTCAAGAACCAAAGAGATCGGGAGGATGCCATGCTGCGCAGGGATGTGCTGAAGGGAATTGCCGCGGCCGGCGCCGCGAGCGCGGTCGGCGTCCGTGAGGCTGCCGCACAGGACGTCATCAAGATCGGCGCTTGCCTCTCGCTGGTCGGCGGCTTCCAGACGGTCGGCCGCCAGGCGCTTGCCGGCGCCAGGACCTACATGGCGGTGCACGGCGACCGGGTCGCCGGCAAGAAGATCGAGCTGATCGTGCGCGACGACACCGGCGTGCCGGACGTTGCGCGCCGCATCGTTCAGGAGATGATCGTCAACGAGAAGGTCAACATCGTGCTCGGCGGCATCACGCCGACCGCGCTCGCGCTCTCGCAGCTCGCCACGCAGTCGAAGATCCCGATCGTCGTCATCATCTCGGGCGCCTCGGTCACAATCGACCGCTCGCCCTACATGACGCGCACCAGCTTCACGCTCGGCCAGTCGTCGATGATCATGGGCCAGTGGGCCGCCAAGAACGGCAGCAAGAAGGTCGTGACCCTCGTGAACGACTGGGCGCCGGGGGCGGAGTCCGAAGCCGCATTCAGCGCGGCATTTACTGCCGGCGGCGGCGAGGTGATCGAGAAGCTCAAAGTGCCGCTCGCGAACCCTGATTTCGCGCCGTTCCTGCAGCGCATCCGAGATCTCAAGCCCGATACGGCGTTCATCTATTTCCCAGGCCAGCAGGGCGGCACGTTTGCGCGCCAGTTCAAGGAGCGCGGGCTCGATCAGGCCAATATCAAGATCATCGGGCCGGGCGACCTGACCGACGATGACGAATTGCCGGGGCAGGGCGACGTGATGCTTGGCGTCGTCACGGCGCACAACTATTCCGCCGCGCACGATTCCGCCGCGAACAAGAAGTACGTCGAGGAATTCAAGAAGCTGAACAACTTCCGTCCGAACTTCATCTCGGTCGGCGGCTGGGACGGCATGCACCTCGTCTATGAGGCGCTGAAGAAGACCAATGGCTCGACCGACGGCGATGCCCTGATGAACGCCATGAAGGGCATGGCGTGGGAAAGCCCGCGCGGCCCGATCTCCATCGACCCGGAGACGCGCGACATCGTGCAGAATATCTATATGCGGAAGGTCGAGAAGGTGGGCGGCGAGCTGTACAATGTCGAATTCGACAAGGTCAACGCCGTCAAGGATCCCATGAAGAAGAAAAGCTCATAGATGATCATCGAGCGCCAGGAAGACGTCACACCGGCCGTGCTGAAGGAACTGGAGCGCGCGCCGAACGGGCGCTTCAAGGAGATCATGCGCGCCTTCATCGCCCACATGCACGACTTCGTGCGCGAGTCGAAGTTGACCGAGGAAGAGTTTCGCACGGCTCTCAATTATGTCGTGGCGCTCGGCAAGGCGAGCAACGAATCGCACAACGAGGCGGTGCTGATCGCAGGTTCGCTCGGTATTTCGTCGCTCGTCTGCCTGCTGAACAACTCGGACGGCCAGACCGACACTGACGCGAGCCTGCTCGGGCCGTTCTGGCGCGAGCAGTCGCCAGTGACGCCGAATGGCGACTCCATCGTCCGCTCGCCGACACCGGGGCCCGCGCTGTTCGTGAAAGCCTGGTTCCGCGACCGCACCGGCAAGCCGATCAAAGGTGCCGAGGTCGACATCTGGCAGTCCTCGACCGAGGGCTTCTACGAGAACCAGGATCCCGGGCAGGCGGACATGAACCTCCGCGGCAAGTTCTTCACCGACGAGAACGGCCACATCGCGTTCCAGAGCATCAAGCCGGCCGGCTACCCGATCCCGATCGGCGGGCCGACCGGAGAACTGTTGCGCGCGCAGGGGCGGCATAACATGCGGCCCGCGCATCTTCACTTCCTGGCTTCAAAGGACGGCTTCAAGACCTTGATCTCGCAAATCTATGTCGCGGACGACAAGTGCATCGACAGCGACGTGCAGTTCGGCGTTACGCGCCACCTGATCGGCGATTACGTGAAGCACCAAGGTCCTGCGCCTGCCGCGAATGTGACGGGCCCTTGGTATTCGCTCGACCATAATTTTGTGATGGACGCAGGGCCGTCGAAGCTCCCGCGCGCACCGATCACCGGGAAGGCCCAGGGCGAACGCCCGACACTGCCGATCCTGGAGCGGGTGGGATAAGCTACACGCCGAGGTTATCGATCAACCGCGTCTTACCGATCTTCGCCGCCACCAGCAGCCGTACCGGCCCGTCCTTCACCGAGCGGAACGGCGCCAGCGTCTCGGCGTGGCGCGCTTCGAGATAGTCCAGCGCAAAGCCCTCGCGTTCGATCGCCTCGCGGCCTTCGGCGAGGACCGTGGAGATGTTCCGTCCCTTCGCGATCTTCTCGGCGCAGGGCCGCAGCACGCGGTAGAGAACCGGGGCGACGGCGCGCTCGTCGGGGGAGAGATAGAGGTTGCGTGATGACATCGCGAGGCCATCTGGCTCGCGCACCGTCGGCGCGCCGACGACTTTGAGCGGAAGATCAAGATCGCGCGCCATGCGGCTGACGACCTTGAGCTGCTGGTAGTCCTTCTCGCCGAACACCGCGACGTCGGGCATCGTCTGGATGAACAGCTTGGCCACCACGGTGGCGACGCCCTTGAAGAAATCCGGCCGGAATGCGTCCTCCAATCCGGCCGTCGCGGGTCCGTCAGGTACAATGCGCGTGGAGAAGCCCTGCGGATACATCACCTCGACGCTCTCCGGCGCCCAGACGAGATCGACCTTCTGTTCAGCCAGCGCCGCAACATCTGTGGCGAAGGTGCGGGGATAGGTGGAGAAATCCTCGGTCGGTGCGAACTGCGCGGGGTTGACGAAGAGGGAGACCACCACGCGGTTCGCGCGGCGGCGCGCGAGCCGCACCAGCGCGAGATGCCCCTCGTGCAGCGCCCCCATCGTTGGCACGAGCGCGATGGTCTCGCCGGCGGCGCGCCACCGCGCCACCGCACGCCGCAGCGCCGGGACGGTCCCTACGATTTTCGGAGAGCGGGCCATGGCATCCTTCGTCAGTTGGCTCATCGCGGGTCGCGACGTATCACTCACCAGCGCAATTAATCATGATGTTCGAGTTTACGTGCAATCCGCCTTGACCTTGACGAAATTGGATTTGAGATTATTGGGCGTCCAGGGGTTGGGTATGTTGCTTCAGGCAACAAGTGGCGTACCGCGTTCCGCGCATGTGATTGTGCTCGGCAACGAGAAGGGCGGCTCGGGCAAGTCCACCACCGCGATGCACGTCACGGTGTCCCTGCTCAAGGCCGGTCAACGCGTCGCCACCATCGACCTCGACAGCCGCCAGAAGACCTTCACCCGCTATATCGAGAACCGCCGCGAGTCCGCGAAACGCACCGGCGCTCCGCTCGAGCTGCCGGAGCACTATTGCATTGCGCGGAGCGAAGGCGCCCGCGTCGACGAGAACGAGGCGGCGGAGTTCTCTGGCTTTGCCGAAGCGATCAACCGCGTCGAGCATACTTGCGACTTCGTGGTGGTCGACACGCCCGGCAACGACACCTACCTGATGCGGCTCGCGCATTCGATGGCCGATACGCTGATCACGCCGCTCAATGACAGCTTCCTCGACTTCGACGTGCTCGGGACGGTCGATCCAGCCTCGTTCGAGGTGACCGGGATCGGACACTATGCCCGCATGGTTCGTTACGCGCGGCGCCAGCGCCGCATCGTCGACGGCGGCCTGACCGACTGGATCGTGGTGCGGAACCGGCTGGCCCTGCTCGGCTCGCGCAACAAGAAGATGGTGGGCGAGTCGCTCGACCGGCTCGGGCTGCGGCTCGGTTTCCGAGCGACCGAAGGATTTGCCGAGCGTGTGGTGTTCCGCGAGTTCTTCCCGCTGGGGCTGACCGCGCTCGACACCCTTGACGAGGCGGTGCTCGGCGCACGGCCGAACCTCTCGCACGTGACGGCACGGCAGGAGGTCCGCAAGCTGATCGGGCACCTGAAACTGCCGATCGACGAAAAGGGGCGGCGCCGGGCGGCGGCGCGCGCCGAGTGGGTCGCCTCGCAGGACAAGCCGCTCGAAACCGACGATCTGATGGACGAGCCTCCAGGCCCCATTGCGCCAACTCGCCGGGATGCCACTTTATAGGCCAGCCTGGGATATGATCCCGGTGAAAGGCCATGGCAGACGACGACAAAACCACACCCGCTCCCGCGCAAGCGCGCAGCGAACCGGCCGCGACATCCCAGCGCGCCGAGATCGACGCGTTCATTCAGCGCGCCCGGACGCTTGCGCCGCCGACTGAAGTGGGCCAGCGCGGCCGGCTGATCTTCGCGCTCGACGCCACCATGAGCCGGCAGCCGACCTGGGATACGGCCTGTACGCTGCAGGGCGAGATGTTTCGGGAAGCGGGGTCCATCGGCGGGCTGGACGTGCAGCTTGTCTACTTCCGCGGGCTCAATGAATGCCGCGCCTCGCGCTGGGTTTCCGACGGCGCCGGGCTCGGAAATCTCATGGCGCGCATCCACTGCATGGGCGGGCATACGCAGATCCGCAAGGTGCTGCAGCATGCGCACGCCGAATCCGACCGCGCCAAGGTGGCCGCGCTGGTCTACGTCGGCGACGCGATGGAGGAGGCGATCGACGATCTTGCGGCGGCCGCCGGCGAGCTGGGGTTGAGGGGAATTCCCGCGTTCATGTTCCACGAGGGCCATGACCCGATCGCCGAGCAGGCGTTTCGCGAGATCGCGCGGCTCACCCGTGGCGCCTATTGCCGCTTCGACCTGTCCGCCGCGCATGAACTGGGCGAGCTGTTGCGCGCGGCGGCGGTCTATGCGGCGGGCGGCGTGAAAGCGCTGACCGCACAGCACAGCGAGGGCGCGCGCAAGCTGCTCGCGCAAATGAGATAGCGATGACGGTCCTGGTCGGGCTTGTCGCTCTCGCGATCCTGCTCTGGGCGGCGCAGAAATATCTGCAAGCCGATCCGCGCAAGCTCGCCGCCGTGCTCAAGCTCGCGGGCGGGATCGCGCTGCTCGCCTTCGCGGCATTTCTCGGCGCGCGCGGCGAGATTGCGATCGCGGCGCCGCTTGCCGCCGTGGGACTGGGTCTGCTCGGATGGCTCCCGTTCGGTCCGGCCGGCTTCGGCGCCCGCACGCAGAAAAGCTCCGGCCAGACCTCGCGGGTGCGTTCCGCCTTCCTCGAGATGGAGCTCGATCACGATTCAGGCGCGATGCGCGGCGTGATCCTCGCGGGCCCCCGCGAAGGCACTCGGCTTGAGTCGCTCGACGTGGCGACGCTGGTCGGCTTGCTGAACGAGATCGACGACGAGAGCCGCGCGCTACTGGCAGCGTATCTTGACCGCCGGGATGCCGGCTGGCGTGAGCACGCGCAGGCCGATGCGGCAACGGGGCGGGGCGGCGCGTCGCGCGGGCCAATGACGCATGAGGAGGCCTATCAGATCCTTGGCCTTGAGCCCGGAGCCAAGACCGAGGAGATCGTCCGCGCCCATCGGACGCTGATGAAGCGAATCCACCCCGACCAGGGGGGTACGAACTACCTTGCGGCTCGCGTCAACGAGGCCAAGGATACGCTGCTGCGGCAACATCGCTGAGACAACTCCGAACTCTACAACTCAAACTCAGCGGCTCGGATCTGTTTGACGTGGCGCATTGGCCAATTCTTTGTCGATCAATTTAGCCAAAACGGATTGCGGCTTTGCTAACGCGGAACTTTGCAGAGTGGTTCAAAACGAAGCAAAAACGGCTGCGGGACGAGTCCGCGGGGCGCCAAAAGGTCGGAATTCGAATGAATTCCGGGCGCCTTCCCGGCCGACGGTTGGGTGAGAACAACCATGAAGAAAGCACACACTCCATGAAGAAGACGAATAGCGCCCCAACGGAAGCAAAAGCCGGAGCCTCTCCCTCTCGACTGATCGAAGCGCGGATTAGGAAGCTCGGCGACTGGCGCGGCGAGACGCTCGCGCGCGTCCGTGCTCTCATCAAAGAGGCCGACCCTGACATCGTCGAGGAGGTGAAATGGAGGAAGCCCTCGAATGCGATGCTCGGTGTTCCGGTGTGGGAGCACGACGGCATCATCTGCACCGGCGAGACCTACAAGGCGGTGGTGAAGCTGACCTTCGCAAAGGGCGCTGCGCTCAAGGACCCGTCAGGCCTCTTCAATTCCAGTCTCGAAGGCAACGTGCGGCGCGCCATCGATATTCCTGAGGGCGGCAAAATCGATGAGAAGGCGTTCAAGGCGCTCATTCGCGCCGCCGTGGCGCTGAACATGGAGCGGCCGGCCCCGCGTTCCGTTCGCGCTCAAAAGAGCCGCAAGAAAAGCAGCGCCTAATTCTTGATCGCCATGCAGGCGATGTCGTTGCGCTTGAAGTATTTGCAGGCGGCTTCCGCGCTGCCCTGATCGAAGCCGGCAAAGCGCGCGCGGTAAAGCTCCTGGCTGCCTTTCACGACGCGCTCGGTGAATGGGTCGGCCTTCGCCAGCATGCCCTGGGCGAGCGACTGCGCCTCGCGCAGGCGGTCCTGCGCTTCGGTTTCTTTCGGAAAGGCGCCGACCTGGATGATCCAGGGGCCGCGCGGATGACGCGGCATCGCCGAGCCGGCCGTGACCGGCACGGAGCTCGCCGAAGCCACTTGATAGGCCGCGGGCGCGGCCTGCTTCTCCGCCACGGGTGGCGCGGCCGGAACAGCGGCCGGCGCGCTCTTGGCGAAATGCGGCGGGGCGACCATCGCGGTCGGCGCCGGCGAAATCGGCACCACCATCGCGGTCTGCACGTTGCCGGCCTTCACCGTGATGGTCTTCACCTTGACGGGATTTATCGGCTCGGCGGAACCGGGCTTCGGCTGAGGTGAGAGCGAGGACGCAACGGGCTGCGCCGCGTGGATTGCCGGCGCGGGCGGGGCGGGGCTGGTGTCGCCTTCGGCAACCGCATTCGTTGCAATCGGCGCCATCGCGTCGGCACGCGCCAGCGACGGCGGCTGGACTGTGGGTTTGGGCTGCGTCGCCGCAACCTCGGTGCTCTCCGCGATCTTCGCGACCGTGCGCTGCGG
>JBAVXH010000297.1:0-2502 GCA_049698215.1 Xanthobacteraceae bacterium
GCCGCCCGGGTGCGTGCTGTGCGTTCAGCACACCCGCGGGCGCCGCCCCAGTCCGAGGCCCGGAATTGCCGGGCGCCGGCTGCCGGATTTGAGGACCTGTTCTCCGGCCCCGCCTCCGGCCTGCTCCGCCATCACGACGCCTCATGAGGGCGCCCCTCGGCGAGCAGGGTGCGCGCATTGTGATCGAAGTCCGGTCCTAGGTCAAGGATTATTTACGCATAACCGGCGTAGACGCAACAAGGAAAGCACATTGCGCCATCACACGGCTATCTGACGGGTCGTGCTTCGCTTGATCCGCCCTACCCGCCGGCTCACGCGGCCGACGAGCTTCTCTTGTCCGGCGGGCGCTTCAGCGATCGCGCCAGGGTTTCGACCAATCCGCGGCTCGCGAGCGCTGCCGCGACCGCAAGCGCCTGCTTGGCCTCGGGATCGGTCTGCGCATCGCGCGCCGCCTCGAGCGCGCGCACCGTCGCACTCAGCGGCGCATACACCGGCAGGTCGATGGTCACCGTGACCGTTTCCACCATCCATCCCTTCACGACTCGACCGGACCAGCAAGACGGAAAGAGACGGCAACACGAAGGCGAACGGCGCGGCGGCTGTGGACAACACGATCATGCTCGGAGGCGGTTCCGGCGCATTCACACTCAGGCCGGCTTGTCGGCCCCTGCCGCAACCGGGCCGTCGAGGCCGATGAGCTGGTTGACGCAATCAATGGCGTCGTAGATCGAAACCTGCACGATCGGATGGGCTTTCTTGATTGTCAGTCCCGCCTCGATGGCCGGCTCGATCGTCGCGAACGATTTCTTCGTCTGCCGATCCACCTGCAGACGGTAACGCTGGTCCGACGGCTTGCGCTGATCGACGGCGAGCGGAGCCTGCTCGATCGGGTCGGATGCCTTCGGTGTCTTCGCTGCTGCGCGCAATGCCATTCAAATCGCTCCTGCTGAGTTCTCGATCCGCGTGATCGCGGGGGGACGGACAAGCTCAGGGCTCATCCGGACTCTTGATCGTTTGGTGTGTGGGGTTGGCACATTCGTGCCTGTATGGCCTTGATATGGGCCGGGCGGAGGGAAATTGCCAGCGATTTCGCAAGGACAGCCGGACGTGGTGGAATGAGCGCTGGCGATCGTCTAGCCCGCAATGCCGAGAAACACCGCGATCGCCCGATTGAGGCGGAGCATCGTTGCATCGTCGAGGCGGCCGATGCGGCGGCCGAGCTTGCTCCTGGGGACGGTCATCAGCTTGTCGGCCATCAGCCAAGACGACTGCACGAGACCATTTGCTTCATTCGAGTCGACGGTCACACGAAATAACTGAGGAGACATCGGATTCGTCGTGAACGGGCAAACAGTGACGGATTCGATTTCGCCGAAGCGATCATCTTGAACAATCGCGACGGGACGAGGCTTCCCCGCATAATCACCACCACCGGCGACGGTCCAGACCTCGCCGCGTCTCACTTGTCCTCCCAGAGCCAGGACGAAAGCGATTCGACGAAGGCGATGTCCTCTTTCTCCTGCGGGCTGCGCGCGAGTGCGCGAGACTGGCGGCGGGCTTCCCTGGCGAACTCCGGCGAGCGCGTATCCGGCACCCAGATTTGCAACAGCCGCATTCCCTGCGCGCGCATGCGGGCGCGATGCGCCGAGACCTTGGTGCGGGTCGCCTTCTTGCGCTTGGCGGCGGACGGCATCGAAACTCCGTGGTTACATGTAACCTAGCACGGATCGGCCGTTCGGGCAATTTGCTGCGGTCGCGCCTGGAGGCGGCGCTACTCCAGCGCCTTGAGCATCTTCACGGCGCGCGCGAGCTCGGCGTTGTTGAGCTTGGCAAGCTGCACATGGATGCGCTGCAAGAGCTTGCCGCGCTCGCCGGTCGGCACCGACATCGGCGTGGTGGCGAACAGCACGACCTCGGGCACGTCGAGGGCGGCGGCGATCTGCTCGATCGAATCGAACGAAGGTGCGCTTTCACCACGCTCGATCTGACCGACAAAGCCGGATGTCGCGTCGATTGCCTCGGCAAGCTGACGCTGCTTCAGCTTTCGGTTCTTGCGATGGTTGCGCACATTGGCGCCGAAGGTTTCGCGGAGCAGCGTCACGGCGAGTCTCCACCACGACACTGAATCGAACCGCGATGCGGCCAAAGCTTCGTTTACTGTACTGTTGCATAAAAGATAGCATAACTATACTTTCACAGCAATTCTAAGTTCATGCTACACTTCGCTGGCGCACTTCTGGTTGCCCGAACGAACCTCATGTCGCGACGCCGCCGATCAAAGGTCATGGCCGCCAACGATCCCGCGATCGGCGTCCGCATCCGCGCGCGACGCGTGGCGCGCCGGGTCACGCAGTTCGCCCTCGCCGATGCGCTCGGCATCACCTCTGAGCAACTGCGCCAATACGAGACCGGCCGCAGTTCCATCAGCGCGCGCCGGCTGCAGCAGATCGCGAAGCTCCTGGGCGCCCCGGTGACCGCGTTCACAAGTCCGGACAGCAAGGC
>JBAVXH010000298.1:0-6396 GCA_049698215.1 Xanthobacteraceae bacterium
CAGCAGCGCCGTCGTGCGGTTGTCGCGGGGCGGAGGCTTCGAGATCAGCGCCGTCTCGACGCCCGCGGAGGCGAGCGCAACTGCGGCCGTCAGGCCCGCCGGCCCGCCGCCGACCACCGCGACTTCAACGGTCCTGCGCTCCATACCCCCTACCTAGCCGCTCGTGCGCGCAAAAACGACCCGGTTTCACGTGTCGCGCGGTTTGCGGTAGGAACAATCAATGTCGTCCGTATCACGGAGCCAGAGGACAAGGCCGCAAATCCTGCGCAGGCTTGCGCGCCCGCGGGTCATTGCACTGGC
Organism: Xanthobacteraceae bacterium; assembly: GCA_049698215.1. Classification (GTDB taxonomy): domain Bacteria; phylum Pseudomonadota; class Alphaproteobacteria; order Rhizobiales; family Xanthobacteraceae; genus PALSA-894. The sequence goes on from JBAVXH010000298.1 coordinate 301, forward strand.
TTGCATGGCGCTCCTTGTGGCCTGCGGTTGGGGCTATCTGGGGTTGATCCTTGCCGGTCAGCAATCCTCGAACCTTTGGCGCGCGCTTTGCCAGCCGATCTACGGCATGACAGGCGGCGTCAGCCCTGCGGGCATCCTGCTCACCTTTGCGATGTGGTGCGCGATGGTGCTGGCGATGATGCTGCCAACCGCGGCGCCGATGGTGATGACCTACGCGGACCTGACCGAGACCGCCACTGCGAAGGGCGAGCCTGCGGCATCTCCCGCCGTCCTCACGTCGGGATATATCGCGGTGTGGCTCGGCGCCGCAGTCGTCCTGACGGCCCTGCAAGGCGCGCTGCTGCGGCTCGACATGCTCGACGTGCGCATCGGGTTCGCCAATCCGTTCACCGCAGGGGCGACGTTTCTCGCAGCGGGCGCCTACCAGTTCTCGAGCGCCAAGCATGCCTGCCTGACGCACTGTCAGCATCCGTTCCGGTTCTTCTTCGCCAATTGGACCTCGAGCCCGCCCGCCATATTTCGCATCGGCCTTCAGCAAGGGCTGTATTGCCTTGGCTGCTGCTGGGCGATGATGCTTTTGATGTTTGCGGTTGGCGTGATGAATATTGTCTGGATGGCCACCCTCGGCATCGTCATGGCGATCGAGAAACTCGGCTCATCGGCGCGATTCAGCCAGGCGGTCGGCATGGTATTCCTTGCGCTTGGAGCGTTTGTCATCGTCGAGGCGTGGATCACCGGCTGGCCTCGACCGGGATAGGGAGTAGCGCGTGCCGGAAAAGGATAACTGGAAACTCAAAGGCGACTTCGTTCTCTCGTGCAATTGCACCGTTTTCTGTCCATGCGTGATCTCGCTTGGCCAGCACGAGCCGACCGAAGGACGCTGTCAGGCCTGGGCGGGCCTGCGCATCGATGAGGGCTTCCACGAGGACACCGGCCTTGCGGGCGTCAAGGCGGGCCTGCTTCTCGACATCCCCGGGCCGCTGGCGCGTGGCAACTGGACCGCGGCGCTCTACGTTGATGACAAAGCCTCGATCTATGCCGTGAAAGCCCTGACGCGCATCTTCAGCGGCAAGGCGGGCGGTTCAACCGGGCTCCTGAAGATTCTCGTCGGCAGCTTTCTCGGCGTTCGCACCGAACCGATCATCTACGAGATCAAAGACGGCACGCACATCTTCCAGATCCCGAAGATCATCGAAGGCGTGGTGAAGCCGATCAAGGGCAAGGTGCCGGGCGAAAACGTGGTCGTCCGCAACACCGGTTACTGGATCGGACCGGATGTGACCATTGCTCGCGCCGAAACCTCGCGCCTGCGCGCCTTCGGTCGTAACTGGAATTTCGCGGGCCGCTCGGCCGAGCTCTTGCGCATCGACTGGGGCAGCGATGCACGCTGACGGCGAGCCCAGCGCGACGCCTAGCGGTTCTTCGGATGCGCTCGCGTTTTCGGTTCACCTCTTCACCGCTTCGGGCGCCGTCCTTGCGCTGCTCGCCTTGCTCGCCGCGACCGAGCGCAATTGGGCCACCATGTTTTGGCTGCTCGGTGCGGCGTTGATCATCGACGGAATCGATGGGACCTTCGCGCGGCGCCTCGATGTCGCCAAGCGGCTGCCGCGCTGGTCCGGGGACGTGCTGGACCTCGTGGTGGACTTTCTCACCTATGTGTTCATTCCGGCATTCGCGGTCGTTGCGAGCGGCTTGCTGCCGCTGTCGCTCGCAGTCGCCTGCGCCATCGCGATCATCCTCAGCGGCGCGCTCTACTTCGCTGACCGGGAGATGAAGACGGCGGACTACTATTTCCAGGGTTTTCCCGCGGTATGGAACGTCCCGCTGTTCTATCTGTTCCTTTTGCAGCCGCCCGCGTGGATCACAGCCTTTGCCATCTTCCTGCTTGCCGCATGCACGTTCCTGCCAATTCCCTTCGTGCATCCGTTCCGCGTCAAGCGCGGGCGCGTCATCACGATCGCGCTGCTTGTCGTCTGGTGCATCCTTGCCAGCGTCACACTGTTGCGCGACATGATGCCCGGACCATGGATTACCGCGGGGCTGTGTGCCATCGCGCTCTACTTCCTGGGGGCGGGATTATTGCGGCGGACCGATGCTTGAACTCTTGACGCAGCCCCAAGCCTGGGCAGCCCTTGTCACTCTGACGGCGCTCGAGATCGTCCTCGGCATCGACAACATCGTGTTCATCTCGGTGCTGGTCTCGCGCTGCTCGCCGCGCGATGCCAAGCGCGCGCGCCAGATCGGGCTTTCGCTGGCGCTGATTTTCCGCGTCGTTCTCTTGTTTGGGCTGACGTGGCTGATGAAGCTCACCTATCCGGTGTTCGGCCTGCTCGGTCAGGGCTTTTCGTGGCGCGACATCATCCTGATCGCGGGCGGCCTGTTCCTCATCGCCAAGGCGACGCACGAAATCCATGCCGAGGTCGAGGCCGACGAGCCTGACGATCCAGCCGCGCGCATCCCTGCGGCGTTCTCCATCGTGGTGATGCAGATCGTTCTGGTCGACCTCGTGTTCTCGATCGACTCGATCATCACCGCCATCGGGATGGCGCAGGACATCGAGATCATGATCGCCGCCGTGGTGATTGCAATGATCGTGATGTACGTCTCGTCCGGCCCCGTCGCACACTTCATCGCGCATCACCCGACCACCAAGATGCTGGCGCTCGCCTTCCTGGTGATGATCGGGCTAGCGCTCGTGGCGGATGGATTCGCGTTCCACATCCCGCGCGGCTACATCTATTCGTCGATGGCATTTGCTGGTGCGGTCGAGGTGTTCAACGTGCTGGCGCGGCGTAACCGCGCGCGCAACGCCGCGCGCACCAAGCGTCAGGGGATGAGGGAGCGGCATCAGTGAGCATTCTGCTTGTGACCGGCGCCAGCCGGGGCATCGGCGCGGCGATCGCGCGGCTTGCCGGCACGCGCGGCTACGATGTCGCCGTGAATTATCTGCGCGACGAGAAGGCGGCCGACGCTGTCGTGCAGAACGTGCGCGCCGCAGGACGGCGCGCCGTCGCCGTTCAGGGCGACATGGCACAGGAGGGGGACATCGAACGCACGTTCGCCACCATCGACAAGGAGCTCGGCCGGCTGACACACCTTGTCTACAGTGCCGGCACGACCGGCGGAAACTCGCGCGTCGAGGCGGTCGAGGCCAAGACCATCCGAGACACGATGGAATTGAACGTCGTCGGTGCGCTGCTCTGCGCCAAGGCGGCGATCCTGCGCATGTCGAAGAAGCATGACGGGCCAGGCGGTGCGATGGTGATGATCTCGTCGATGGGCGCAAGCCTCGGCAGCCCGGGCGAATATGTCTGGTATGCGGCTTCCAAGGGCGCGGTCGACTCGATGACCATCGGTCTGTCCAAGGAGCTTGCCGGCGACGGCATCCGGGTGAATGCGGTCTCGCCCGGGATCATCCTGACCGACATCCATCCGCCCGGCCGGGTCGAGCGCGTTACGCCGACCGTCCCCATGCAGCGGGCAGGCACCGCGGAGGAAGTGGCGGAGACGGTGCTGTTCCTGCTGTCGGATGCCTCGTCGTATACCACCGGCACCAACGTGCGCGTTGCGGGTGGGCGATAGCTGCCCACCGCCCGGACGCCTTGCTTCCTTGTTGCCGAAACCTATGATCCCGGCCGCGATGAAGCGCGCCGGTGTCAACGGCGCGTCCTAACGGGAGAGACACCATGGTTGCGGCGGTTCGCGTTCACAAAGCCGGCGGTCCCGATGTACTGACCTATGAGCAAGCCGATATCCCGGCGCCGGGACCGAACCAGATCCGCATCAAGCAAGCGGCCGCCGGCATCAACTACATCGATACCTATTTCCGCACCGGAGCCTATCCGCCGCCGAACGGCTATCCGCTGATCCTCGGCAATGAAGGCTCGGGCGACGTGATCGCGGTCGGGCCGGGCGTCACCGATTTCAAGGCCGGCGATCGCGTTACCGCGGTATTCGCGCATGGCGGCTACGCGTCGGAACGCAACATTCCGGTCGATCGCGCCATAAAGGTGCCGGCCAACATCAGCCACGAACAGGCCGCCGGCATGATGCTCAAGGGCATGACGGCCGAGTACCTCCTGCGCCGCACCTACAAGGTGCAGAAGGGGGACACGATCCTGGTGCACGCGGCGGCTGGCGGCGTCGGGCTGATCCTGTGCCAGTGGGGCAAGCACCTCGGTGCAACGGTGATCGGCACAGTCGGCTCGCCCGAGAAGGCCGAGCTCGCCAAGCAGAACGGCGCGCATCACACCATCCTCTACAACAAGGAGGATTTCGCCGCGAAGGTGAAGGAGATCACCGGCGGCAAGCTCTGCGATGTGGTTTACGACGGCGTCGGCAAGACCACGTTCCCGGCATCGCTCGATTGCCTGCGCCCGATGGGCATGTTCGTGAGCTACGGCTCGGCCTCGGGCCCGATCGATGCGTTCAGCATCAACCTGCTGCAGTTCAAGGGCTCGCTGTTCGCCACCCGCCCGACGCTGAACAACTACGCGGCGAAGCGCGCGGACCTGCTCGCGATCGCGCAGGATCTGTTCGATGTGGTCGGCTCGGGCGCGGTGAAGATCGACGTCAAAGGAAAGTACGCGCTGAAGGACGCGAAGAAGGCGCATGAGGACCTCGAAAGCCGCAAGACCACGGGGTCTCTGATCCTGGTTCCCTGAGAGGCGAGCTGCCGCTTTTCACCGCCCACCGCTCCCAAATTGAAGCCTTTCGTCGCGCGGCATTTTGTTGGAACATGACCTGCCGGCCGGATGCGCCGGCAGGGTTTGCGTGCGAATGGGACGAATTACGACGCATGTGCTTGATACCGCGGCCGGACGGCCGGCGGTGGGGCTGAAGGTCATTCTCACGCAGCTCGATGGCCCGCCGAAGGTGCTGGCGGAGACCGTCACCAACGCGGACGGGCGCTGCGACAAGCCCCTGCTTGAGGGCGCGGACTTCGCGGCCGGCCAATACGAGATCGCCTTTCACGTCGGCGAGTATTTCCGGCGAACCGGCGCGAAACTGTCCGAACCGCCGTTCCTTGACGTTGTGCCGCTGCGCTTCGGTGTAAGCGAAGACGCGCACTATCACGTGCCGCTGCTGGTCTCGCCCTTCGCCTATTCGACCTACCGGGGCAGCTGATGCGCGGCGAGATCCGGTTCCTGCGGCGCGGCAAGGTGGTGAAACTCTCCGGCGTTTCGCCGACGCTCACGCTGCTCGACTACCTGCGCCTCACCGAGCGTGCGACCGGCACCAAGGAAGGTTGCGCCGAAGGCGACTGCGGCGCCTGCACGGTCGTGCTACGGCGCATGCGCGGCGATCGCCTGGTCTACGAGCCTGTGAATGCCTGCATCCTGTTCGCGGGCCAGGCCGACGGCTGCGAGATTATTACAGTCGAAGATCTTGCGCGCGACGGCACGCTGCATCCGGTGCAGCAGGCGATGGTCGACCTGCATGGCTCGCAGTGCGGCTTCTGCACGCCCGGCTTCGTGATGGCGCTGTTCGCGCTTTATCACCGTGCGGATACGCGGCCGATGGAGCGGCAGCGCGTCAACGACTGGATCGCCGGCAATCTCTGCCGCTGCACCGGTTACCGGCCGATTGTCGATGCGGCGCTCGCCTCCTGCGCTGCGTCCGCGGACGACTGGTTTTCCGCCAACGACGGCGACGCGAGACGAGCGCTTGCCGCGCTCCGCGACGGCGAGGACATCTTCATCGGCACCCGCGAGCGGTTTTTTGCGGCGCCCGCCAGCATCATGGCGCTCGCCAAGCTTTATTTTTCGCACCCGGACGCGACGATCATCGCCGGCTCAACGGACGTCGGCCTGTGGGTCACCAAGCAACTGCGCGACCTGTCGAAAGTGATCTGGCTCGGCCGTGTGAAAGGGCTCGACGAGATCGAGGACCGGCGCGATGCAGTGAGCTTCGGCGCGATGGTCACGCACACCGAGGCGATGCCCTATCTCGCGGCGCTCGACCGGGACCTCGGCGAGTTGATGCGCCGCTTCGCCGGCACGCAGATCCGGATGGCGGCGACCGTCGGCGGCAATATCGCGAACGGCTCGCCGATCGGCGACCTGCCGCCCGCGCTGATCGCGCTTGGGGCAACGC
>JBAVXH010000299.1:0-2980 GCA_049698215.1 Xanthobacteraceae bacterium
GATCGCGACCGAGCCGGTAGCCGAGGCGCCGGTGCCGATCGCAATCGAGTTCGTTCCGGTCGAGGAGGAGTTGAAGCCCATCGCGATCGATCCCGCCTGCGTCGCCTGCGCGCCGCTGCCGATCGCGATGGCGTTCGCGCCCGAGGCATTCGCGGGCGCGCCGGTGCTGTTGACCTTCACATACGGTCCGGCTTGCGAGATGCCGGCCACCGTCGAGTTGAGGGCCGCAAGGCCCGCGGTGTTCGCGGCGACCAGCAGGTTGGTGGAGAACAACTGGCTGCCATTCACCGCATCCGTGCTGGTCGGGCTAACGGCGCCCGCCGCGACGCCCGTGATCAGCCGGTCGCCCGCGGTGCCCGCCACGTTCACGACAGTGCCGTCGGTACTCGCGCCGACCGTGATGACCTTGGTGCTCGGATTCTGCTGCACCAATCCGATCGAGCCGTCGTTGATCTGGTTCTGCAGGTTCTGGATGTTGTTCTTGTTCGTGGTTAGCGCGTTGTCGACCGCGTTGAAGGCGCCTCCGACATTATTGAAGACCACGCTCTGGATCGTATAGCTCGGCGCGATGAGCTGGCCGGTGCCGTCGAGCGTCGTGCCGAAGGCGGCGGCGACGCGCTGGTTGGCGGTGAAAAGCTGCGAGCCGTTCACCGCATCGGTGCTGCTCGCCGTCAGCGCTCCGTCCGAGACGCCGGTGAGCACGCGCGTGCCGGCGGTGCCGGTGAAGTTGACGACCGTCCCATCCGTCGCGGCGCCGACCGTGATCGGCTGACCCGGGCCGGCCTGCTGCACCAGGCCGATCGAGCCGCTGCTGACCTGGCCCTGCAGATTGAACAACTGGCTGCCGTTCACCGCATCGGTGCTCGTTGTTGAAAGCGTGCCGGGCGCGACATTGACGATCTTGCGCTCGTTGCCGGCGGAGCCGACCGACACGGTGTTCGTCTGATCGGCGATCGAGCCCTGGCCGAGCGCCACCGAATTGCTCGCGGTCACGCTGCTGTTCAGCCCGAGCGCGACAGCGCCAGTCCCGAGCGCCTTCGCGTTGTTGCCGATCGCGACCGCGTCGGCAAAGGCGGTCGACGTCCCAAAGTCGAAGGTCGTGGCGTTGAGGCCGATGGCGATGGAACGGTTGCCGGCCGCAAACGCATTGTTGCCGAGCGCAATCGCTGAATTCCCGCTGGCGGTGGAAAGAAAGCCGACCGCCACGCTGTTGTTGCCCTCGGCAGTGCTGAACGCGCCCAAGGCGGTGGAGCGCTGGCCCAACGCGGCGCTCGTCGTTCCGAAAGCCGAGCTGTTGTCCCCGAACGCGGTGCTCTTCTCACCGACGGCCGCGGCGTTGTTGCCGAACGCCACGGCTTGCGCGCCGACCGCGGTGGCACGCTGGCCGGCCGATACGCTCTCGTGGCCAATTGCGGTGCTGTTGTCACCGATCGCAGTGGCACGGTCGCCGAACGCCGACGAATTGTTGCCCGCCGCCGTGCTGAAGAAGCCGACCGCCGTGCTGCGATTGCCGTCCGCCAGGCTGAGCGGCCCGAAGGCCGAGCTGTTGAGGCCGGCAGCCTCGCTGCCGCTGCCGACCGCCACGGCGTTCGCGCCGGTCGATAGGCTGCTGACGCCGATCGCGATCGACTTGGTACCACTGGAAAGGGCGCCGACCGCGCCGCTCACGCCGTCGCCGCCGCCGATGGCGACACTGTAGGCGCCGATCGATTTGGCAGCGGTGGTACCGCCCCCCGATAACACTCCGGCACCGATGGCGGTGCTGAACACGCCGGGAGCGGCAAGCGAGTTGTTGGTGTTCGCGCCAATGCTGGTCACGCCGTTGACGGACACGCCGTTGCCGGCGTTGGCGCCGACCGTGGTCGCACCGGAGCCGAGCGCAAAAGCGGAGTCCCCGAGGGCCGTGGCGCCGGTCGAAAATGCACCGCCCCCGGTGGCTGTTGCACCTGGGCCGCAAGCCACGTCGCCGGGGTTTGTCGCGGTCGCGCCGGCGCCATCCGCCGTCCCTGGCGGCACCAGCGCGCCGGTGGCGTTGCCGACGCACACGAACTGCGCTTGCGCAGGCGATTGCGCCAACAGCGCCGCGGCCAAGAACACACAGCTGCCGAGCAATGCTGCCCGGCGTCTGTAAACGATGCTGCGTTGTGCGGGCTCCCGCGATCCGACCAGCCCCGCCGTTCGCGCGCAGTCCTGAGACAACGAAAATCCGGTCGCGCCGGCATGCGCCGCGCTGCTGCGAAACGACTTCATGTTCAAACCCCGTCCAACACGGGACGGGCGAGGCACAACCGATCTTCTCTTGGCTTATGGATGCGAGCTGCTGCCCCGCGACGCCCCAGACCCCTGTTTCACGTACACACCACGCAGGATCGGCCGGGGAGGCTGGTGCAAGACCTGCTCCGGCACCTTGGAGGCTAGTCGATTTCCCAAGGGCAGGATGTCGCGCCGAGGCCACATTCGGCCGAATTTTCAATCGCCTACGACGCTTCGTTTACACGCGGTGGTATTCTGCGGCGGAAGTTCAACTGCGGCCCGCCCGCGATGCTAGCGGCTGCATGAAACGTGGCGGCGGCGCGCGTTACGCCGCCGCCCTTAGCCGCTCCACGTCCGGCGGCACCGCTTCGTCTGCCAGCGCCCCAAGCGCCGCGTCGAGCGGCATCACCTGCTGTTTGTCGCTTCCGAGCCGGCGCATCGAGACCTGGCGCGTCTCGGCTTCCTTCTTGCCGACGACCAGCAGCACCGGGACCTTGGCCACGGAGTGCTCGCGGACCTTGTAGTTGATCTTCTCGTTGCGCAGGTCGAGCTCGGCGCGCAGCCCGAGCTTCTTCGCCGCCTTGAGCACCTCGCGCGCGTAATCGTCCGCATCCGAGGTGATGGTCGCGATCACGATCTGCTTCGGCGCAAGCCAGAGCGGGAAGTGGCCGGCATGATGTTCGATCAGCAGGGCGATCAAGCGCTCGAGCGAGCCGCAGATCGCGCG
>JBAVXH010000300.1:0-18929 GCA_049698215.1 Xanthobacteraceae bacterium
CCGACCGTCTGTGCCGCGCCCTTGAGTTTATGCGCCGCCGCCGCGAGCGTCGGCAGGTCACCGGCGCGCGAAGCGGCGCCGATCTCGCGCTCGGCCGCGACCGCCGTATCGCGGAATTTCGCCAGCAGCGAGTTGATGGCCTTGTCGTCGTCGCCGAGCCAGGCCGCGAGCACATCGCGATCGACGGCGGATGGCGGCTTCGGCGCCTCGTCCTCGTCGGATGCCTCGCGCGCCGGTTCGTCGATCGGCATCCAGCGTTCGAGCGTGGCGCGCAGCTGATCCATGTTCACCGGTTTGGCCAGATAGGCATCCATGCCGGCGGCGAGGCAGCGCTCGTCCTCGCCCTTCATCGCATTGGCGGTGACCGCGACGATCGGCGTGCGTGCCGCGCCGGAGCCGCGTTTTGCCTCTGCGACGCGGATCTGTCGGGTCAATTCGCGGCCGTCCATGCGCGGCATGTGAATGTCCGCAAGCACCGCCGTGTACTTGCCGTCTGCCGCCGCCCAGGCTTCGAGTGCCTCAACGCCGTCATTGACGGTGTCCGACGCGATGCCAAGCAATTCAAGCTGGCGCACCAGCACCTCGCGGTTCACCGGATGATCGTCGGCGACCAGAATGCGCGCGCTGGATTTCGGGCGCTTTGCAGCCGCGCTCCTTGCCGGCCGCGGCATGGTGCGCAGCGTCGTGTTGAGCGGAGAATCGGCGGGCGCCGCCTTCAACGTCAGGGTCACCGTGAAGGTCGATCCGGCGCCCTGCTTGCTCTCCACCGCAATGTCGCCGCGCATGAGCTGCGCGAGGCGGCGCACGATGGAGAGACCCAGGCCGGTGCCGCCGAAGCGCCGCGTCGTGGATGAATCGGCCTGCGCGAACGGCTGGAACAGGCGCAAGCGCTGTTCCTCCGAAAGGCCGATCCCGGTGTCGGCCACCGCGATCGTGATCCTGGTTTCGCCCTGCCCGAGCGGCTGCGTGCCCGCGTGCAATGTGAGGCGGCCGCGCTCGGTGAACTTGATCGCATTACCGAGCAGGTTGAACAAGACCTGGCGCACCCGGGTCGGATCGCCGACCAGCGCGTCGTCCGAGCCCGCGTCGATTTCCACGTCGAGCGCGAGCCCCTTGATGATCGCCTGCTGGCGGAATGTCCCGGCGACGCCTTCGATCAGCCCGGAGAGCGAGAAGGCGGTCTCTTCGAGCTCGAGCCGCCCCGCCTCGATCTTCGAGAAATCGAGCACGTCGTCGATGATGCGCAAGAGCGACTGGGCGGAATCGCGGATCGTCGAAACCGTGCGCCGCTGCGGCCCGTCGAGTCCCTGACGCTGCAGCACGTCGATCATGCCGAGCACGCCGTTCATCGGCGTACGGATCTCGTGGCTCATGGTGGCAAGGAAGGTCGACTTGGCCTGGTTCGCAGCTTCCGCTTCGGCACGCTCTTTCTCGGCGGTGTCGCGCGAGGCCTCGGCGGCCTCTTTGGCCGCCGCGAGCGCCTGCTCGCGGCTCTTGAGCGCGGTGATGTCGCGATAGATGCCGAGCAGGCCGCCGTCGCTCAAGGGGCGGAAGTTGAATTCGATGTATTTTCCGGTGGCCGTGCGCTGCTCGTAGCGTGCGCCGCCGGGCTTCAAGATGCGGCGCGTCACGTCCGTGACGGTGCGTTCGACATCCTCGGTCGGGCCGAACTCGCCCTGTTCGGCGAGCGCGCGAATCATGTCGAATCCGGATACGCCCTGCTGCAGCAGCTCCTGTTTGTAGCCCCACATCTGGGTCGAGAAACGGTTCGAGAACTGCCAGCGGAAGTTCTTGTCCCACAGCGTGACGCCGTCGCTCATGTTGTCGAGCACGGTCTGCATCACCTCGCGGGTGCGCTCGACGTCGTCGCGCGCCTTTTCCGCCGCTTCCTTGGCCGAGGCGAGCGCTTCCTCGCGTTCCTTCAGCGAAGTCACGTCGCGACCGAAGGCAAGCAGGCCGTCGTCGGCGAGCGGCAGGAAATTGAACTCGACGTAGCGGCCTTCCAGCGTCTTGCGCAGGAAGCGGTTGCCGCCCGGCTTGCGGATCAGGGCTACGCGCTCGCGGACCTTCTTCTCGATGTCCTTTACCGGCCCGAAGTCGCCGCGCTTGACCTGGAAGCGCAGGATGTCCTCGCCGGGAATGCCGGGCTTGATGACGTCCGGCGGGTAGTTCTGGAATTCCATCGTCTGCCGGTTGACGAACTGCAGGCGGAAATCCTTGTCGAACAACATGACGCCGCCGATCATGTTGTCGAGCACGGTCTGCATGATCTGGCGCGTGCGCTCGACGTCGTCGCGCGCCGCCTCCGCGGAGGTCTTGGCGAAGGCGAGTGCCTCTTCACGCTCCTTCAGCTCGGTGATGTCGCGGTTGACGGCGAGTACGCTGCCGTCGGCGAGCGGGCGGAACATGATCTCGAGATACTTGCCGCTGGCCGAGCGCCGCTCGTAATGGATGCCGCCTGGCTCGCGGATCATTCTGACCCGTTCCTCCACGACCTCGTCGACATTGTGCAAGGGGCCAAAATCGCCGCGCTCTGCCTGATGGCGCAGCACGTCGCCAATCGATGAACCTTGGTGCGCAATATCGGGCGTATAGCGCTGGAATTCCATCAGCCGCTGATTGGCGAATTGGATACGAAGATCGCGATCGAGCAGCATCACGCCGTCGCTCATGTTGTCGAGCACGGTCTGCAGCACCGAGCTGGTGCGCTCCATTTCGGCCCGTGAGGCTTGCGCCGCTTCTTCGCGCTCCTTCAATTCGGTGATGTCGCGATAGACGGCGAGCAGGCTGCCGTCGGCGAGCGGCTTGAAGGTAAACTCGATGAACCTGCCGCTCGCCGTGCGGCGCTCGTAGCGCGCGCCGCCGCGCATGATGGCGACCCGGCGCCGCGCCTCGACCTCAACCTCCTCTTCGGGGAAGGGGCCGAAATCGCCGCGCTGCGTCTGGTATCTGAGGATGTCGTAGGCTGAGACGCCCGGCCCGGCGATGTCGGGCGTGAAGCGCTGGAATTCCATCAACTGCTTGTTGGTGAACTGCCAGCGCATGTCCTTGTCGAACAACATGACGCCGTCGTTCATGTTATCGAGCACGGTCTGCATGATCGCGCGCGTGCGCTCGATCTCGCTGCGCGCTTCGGCGGCTTCGGCACGCGCCTTTTCGGCGGCATCGCGCGCGGCCTCGGCGCTCTCCTTGGCGGCGGCGAGCGCCTCCTCGCGCTCCTTCAACACGGTGATGTCGCGGTAGATGCCAAGGAGCCCGCCGTCATCGAGCGGCTTGTAGCTGAACTCGACATAGCGCCCGTCCGCGGTGCGCCGTTCATAACGGCTGCCGCCCGGCGCGAGCATGCGCTTCTGAAGGTCCTGTGCCAGCGCCTCCGGATTCTCGATCTTGCCGAAGTCGCCGCGCTCGATCTGGTAGCGCACCATGTCGCCGCCGGGTCGGCCAGGGTAGAGGAATTCGGGCGGATACTTGCGGCCGGCGATGTGCGCGCGGTTGGAGAAGCGCCAGCGGAAGTCCTTGTCGAACAACGTGACGCCGTCGGTCATGTTGTCGAGTACGGTCTGCATGATCTCGCGGGTGGCCTCGACGTCGCGTTGCGCGGCCGCGGCTTCGGCCTTGGCAGTGTCGAGCTGGCGCTCGCGCTGGCGCGTCTCGGTAATGTCGCCGGTAACGCCGACCATGCGGCGCGCACGGCCGTCCGGTCCGCGCACCACGATGCCGTGCTGGCGCGCCCAGCACCACGTGCCGTCGCGCCCGCGATAGCGGAATTCGACGTCGAGCCGCGGAATCTCGCCCTTGTAGAGCGCGGCGATCATCCGCGTGTGCTGCGGCCGGTCGTCGGGATGCACCACCTCGGCGAACGCACTGACCGGCCCGAATTCCGGCAAGTTAAGCACTTCGACGAGGGCAGGGGCGAGATAGACCATCCCGGTGTCGAGATTGATGTCGTAGGCGCCGGCGCCGACGCTGATCGATTCCAGCGCCAGCGCGTAGCGCGACTCCAGGTCGCTCTGGTCGAGCGCCGTCACGGGAAACTGCTTGCGCGCGCTCGCCTGCGCGGTCTGCAGTGCAAATTCGCGCTGCTTGATCTCGGTGATGTCGCCGACCGCGCCCACCACGCGCTTCGCGCGACCGTCAGGTCCGCGGAACGCGATGCCGTGCTGGCGGACCCAACGCCACGTCCCGTCCTCGGTGCGATAGCGCGCGTCACAGACAAAGCGCGGCGTCTCGCCCTTGAGATGCTCGATGAGCCGGCGGCGAAAATCCGGCCAGTCGGCGGGATGAATGCGCTTCTTCCAGTCGTCGGCGGTCTGAAGCGCCGCCGGAGGTACTCCCAGAATGATGCGCAGGCCGGGCGCGTAATAGATCTCGTTGGTTTCGAGGTTCCAGTCGCAGAGTCCGTAGTTGATGGACTCCATGGCGAGCGCATAGCGCTCTTCATTCCCCGTCGTGGGGCCGATCGCGCCGTCGCCCTGACGGTAGGCCGCAGCCGCTTCGGCGCGCGCGGTTTCGAGCTCGCGATGGCGCTGGCGCTCCTCGGTGACGTCGCTCATTGCGCCGACGATGCGATAGGCGCGTCCGTCCGTGCGGCGCACAGCGACGCCGTATTGGCGGCACCAGCGCCAGCTCCCGTCGGGTCCCTTGAAACGGAAATCGACCTCGAATCGCGGCGTGTCGCCCTTTAAGTGCACCACGATCGCCTCGCGGTAGGCAGGGCGATCGTCGGGGTGGATCGTATCGACGATGTTGCCGGTGGTGAGCGCCGGATCTTCCGGCTTCATCCCCAGCATGTTGCGCAATTGCTCGGAGAAATAGACCTCGCCGCCCTCGAGGTCGGCGTCGTAAACGGCGTAATTGATGGATTGCATCGCGAGCGCGTAGCGCTCTTCGGTGCGGTTCGGTTCGCCGGCCGCGGACCTACGTGAAAGCGGCGATTTCTGCGACGTAAGCGACATCAAGCACTCCGGCACGAGTCATAGTGGTTGTGCCGTGTATCGTCGGTGTGTCGCGTTGTGACGGTTTTGTATCACCTGTATCGTTTGGCTGATTTCTCACCACAAAATCAGCACTTTCGCGATCCCCGCGGATGAACCTTCCGCAGGGTGAAGCGATACAAATGATACCAAGAGATGAGCGACGCGACATTCGGACAATACGTGCCGAGCGTAGGGTCCTCCCATCGGAATGCGGCAGACGCGTAACCGCCGCTGGGTCCGACGGGGGTTCCCACAATGAAGACCATCGCTCTCTACGGCCTTCAGGCGCTCGTGGGTCTCGTTGCTCTCGCGGCGGGCTACGCCAAGCTGACCGGCATGAGCTTCATGACCGAGCCGTTCGCGATGATCGGCCTGGGCCAGACGTTCCTGATGCTTGCCGGCGCTGCCGAAATCCTCGCCGGGCTGTGCCTCTTGTTCCCGCGCTCGGGCGTGATTGGTGCGGTGCTGATGGCGACCGTGATGGTCGGCACCATGGGCGCGAGCCTCGGCCACGTGATCAGCCACCGGGGCGACGCCACCCAGATGACCGTGTCGCACACCTTCCGCACCTCGGCGCCGGACCAGATGGTCCGCCCGGTCGTGATCAAGAAGGGCGAGGTCTGGGATATCTGAGCGAATTCAGTTTCAGCACGAGTAAATATTGGCTGCCGGGGGCGAAAGCCCCCGGTTTGCCGTTTGGCTTGCGCCATCCCCTTCGCGCCGTTATATAGCCGCCATCTCACACGCGGACCGTGGCTTTACGCCGTCCGGTGCTCCGGCCGAACCATCGGCCGTGGCTCTTTGGTCCGCGGAGGAACAACCGGAGAAGGCATATGCCGCTTCCTGACTATTCGATGCGCCAGCTTTTGGAAGCTGGCGTGCACTTCGGCCATCAGTCCCACCGCTGGAACCCGAAGATGTCGGAGTACATCTTCGGCGTCCGCAACAACATCCATATCCTCGATCTGGCCCAGACGGTGCCGATGATGCACCGCGCCCTGCAGGCCGTGAGCGACACGGTCGCGAAAGGCGGGCGAATCCTGTTCGTCGGCACCAAGCGGCAGGCGCAGGACGCGATCGCCGACGCCGCGAAGCGCTCGGCTCAGTATTACGTCAACTCGCGCTGGCTCGGCGGCACGCTGACCAACTGGAAGACGATCTCGGCCTCGATCAAGCGGCTGCGCCAGCTCGAAGAAATGCTGAGCACGCCGGAGGCCGCGGCCGGCTACACCAAGAAAGAGCGTCTGACGCTCACGCGCGAGAAGGAAAAGCTCGACCGCGCGCTCGGTGGCATCAAGGATATGGGCGGGCTGCCCGACATGCTGTTCGTGATCGACACGAACAAGGAAGACATCGCGCTGAAGGAGGCGCGCCGCCTTGGCATTCCGATCGCCGCGGTGGTTGATACCAACTGCGATCCAAACGGCATCACCTACGTGGTGCCGGGCAACGACGACGCGGGCCGTGCGATCTCGCTTTATTGCGATCTCGTCGCCAAGGCGGCGATCGATGGCATCGGACGCGGGCAGGGCGAAATGGGCGTCGATCTCGGCGCGGCCGAAAAGCCGATTGTCGAGGAGCTTCCGCCCGAACAGCCGAGCGGCTTCCAGCCGTTGGCCGGTCCGCGCGGGGTCGCCGACGATCTCAAGAAGCTGCCGGGCGTCTCCGGTGCGGTCGAGAAGCAGCTCAACGATCTCGGCGTGTTTCACTACTCGCAGCTTGTCGAGCTCAACCAGGCGGATGCCGAGAAGATCGGCGAGGAAGTCGGACTTCCCGGCCGTATCCAGAGCTGGATCGCCAAGGCGAAAGAGTTCGTCGCAGAATAGCATTATCCCGTCATGGCCGGGCTTGTCCCGGCCATCCACGTCTTCCGTCTTGGATCATCAAAAGACGCGGATGCCGGCCATCAGGGCGTTTACGCCCGTCTTCAACGGGCTATGGCCGGGCATGACGAATTGAGAGGTTCGACATGGCAAATATCACCGCCGCGATGGTGAAGGACCTGCGCGAAACGACCGGCGCGGGCATGATGGATTGCAAGGCCGCGCTCACCGAAACCAACGGCGACATGCAGGCCGCGATTGATTGGCTGCGCAAGAAGGGTCTGTCGAAGGCCGCGAAAAAAGCTGGACGCGTCGCCGCCGAAGGCCTGATCGGTATCTTCGTCACCGGCAAGAAGGGCGCGATGGTCGAGGTCAATTCCGAGACCGACTTCGTCGCACGCAACGATCACTTCCAGGGCCTGGTGAAGATGATCGCCGATGTCGCACTCAACACCGGCGAGGACGTCGAGGCGATCAAGGCCGCCAAGGCCGGCTCGATGACGATCGCGGATGCGGTGTCGTCGGCGATCGCCACCATCGGCGAGAACATCACGCCGCGCCGCGCTGCCGTGCTCTCGGTCGGGCAGGGGGCAATCGGAAGCTATGTGCACAAGCAGATTTCGGAAGGGCTCGGCAGGATCGGTGTGCTGGTCGCGCTCGAGTCGTCCGGCAACGCGGACGAACTTGCCGCGATCGGACGGCAGGTTGCGATGCACATTGCGGCGTCGAATCCGATCGCGATCGATGCCTCCGGCGTCGATCCCGCGGTGGTCAAGCGCGAGAAGGACATTCTGGCGGACAAGTTTCGCCAGCAGGGCAAGCCCGAGGCTATGATCGACAAGATCACCGAGTCGGGGCTGAAAACCTTCTACAAGGAGCAGACCCTGCTGGAGCAGCCGTTCATCCACGACGACAAGAAGAGCGTCTCGCAGGCGCTCAAGGAGTCGGAAGGCAAGGTTGGTGGGCCGATCAAGGTCACGCGCTTTGTTCGCTTCGAGCTCGGCGAGGGCATCGAAAAAGGCCCAACCGACTTCGCGGCAGAGGTTGCGGCGGCAGGCGGAACCACCTGACAATCGCGCCGCGCGATTCGCGCGAGGGACCCCATGGCCGAGCCTGCCTACCGCCGGGTGATCGTGAAGGTCTCGGGCGAGGCCTTCTGCGGCCCGAACGATTTCGGAATCCACGCGCCGACGATCGAGGCGATCGTCAGGGACCTGCTGGCCGCACGCGCGCTCGGCATCACCATCGGCGTGGTCGTCGGCGGCGGCAACCTGATCCGCGGCGCCGAAGAGGCGGGCGCATGGCTCTCGCGTCCGACCGCGGACGCGATGGGCATGATGGGCACGGTGATGAACGCGCTGGTGCTGGAATCCGCGATCGAACGCGCGGGCGCTCCGGCGCGCAGCATGTCCGCGCTGTCGATGCCGCAGGTCTGCGAGACCTATGAGCGCCAGCGCGCGCTGCGCCATCTCGAGGACAACCGCATCGTCATTTTCGCCGGGGGCACCGGCAATCCGTTCTTCACCACCGACACCACGGCGGTGCTGCGCGCGGCCGAAATGCACTGCGATGCCGTACTCAAGGCGACCAATGTCGATGGCGTCTACAGCGCGGACCCCAAGAAGGACCCCAAGGCGCAGCGCTACGACCGCCTGACCCACGAGGAGGCGATCCAGCGCGACCTAAAGGTGATGGACGCGACGGCCTTCGCGCTTGCCCGGGAAAATCGTATGCCTATCATTGTGTTCTCGATCCGCGAGGCGGGTGCGATTGCGGCCGTTTTGGGCGGCAAGGGCCGCGCCACGTTCGTCGGCTGACGCGGGATCGGCAGAACAGCCGCCGGGGGAAATGTCATGGCAGCACCCACCCACAACATGGACGAGTTGAAGCGCCGCATGCAGGGCGCGATCTCTGTGCTCAAGCAGGAGCTTGGCGGGCTGCGCACCGGCCGCGCGTCCGCCGGTCTGGTCGATCACGTGCAGGTCGAGGCCTATGGCAGCCACATGCCGCTCAATCAGGTCGCGACCGTGAGCGTTCCTGAGCCGCGGCTTCTCTCGGTGCAGGTGTGGGACCGCTCGCTGGTGCATGCGGTAGAGAAAGGGATCAGCGCCGCCAATCTCGGGCTGACGCCGAACACCGAAGGCCAGACCATCCGCCTGCGAATTCCCGAACTGAACGAGGAGCGGCGCAAGGAGCTCGCGAAGGTCGCGCACAAATACGCCGAGGCTGCGCGTGTCGCGGTGCGCCATGTGCGGCGCGACGGTCTGGAGGTGCTCAAGAAACTGGAAAAGGATCACACCATCAGCGAAGACGATCACAAGCGTCAAGCCGATCTGGTGCAGAAGGCGACCGACCAGGCGATCCATGATGTGGATGCGGCGCTGGCCACCAAAGAAAAAGAAATCATGACGGTGTGATGGGGAAGAAGGAGTTCGTCTTGTCGATGCCGGAGGCGCAGGCGCCGAATATCGCGGGGAGCGATCCCGGCGTGCCGCGTCATGTCGCGATCATCATGGACGGCAATGGCCGCTGGGCGGCGGCGCGCGGACTGCCGCGTGTCGAGGGGCACCGGCGCGGCGTCGAGGCGTTGCGCAAGACGGTGCGCGCTGCGGGCGACATCGGCATCCAGTGCCTCACGATCTTCTCCTTCTCTTCGGAGAACTGGCAGCGCCCGGCCTCCGAAATCAGCGACCTGATGGGCCTGTTGCGCCGTTTCATCCGCAACGATCTTGCCGAGTTGCATTCGAACGGCGTGCGCGTGCGCGTGATCGGGGAACGCGACAACCTCGACCCGGATATCCGCCGCCTGCTCGAGGAAGCCGAGCAGCTCACGCGGGCAAACACGAATTTGCTGCTGATCGTTGCGTTCAATTACGGCGCCCGCGACGAGATTGCCCGCGCCGTGCGCCGCATTGCGCAGCGCGTCGCGTCAGGCGATGTGCGGCCCGAGGCGATCACCGAGGATATGATCGGCCAGAATCTCGACGCCCCCGATATCGCCGATCCCGATCTCATCATCCGGACCTCCGGCGAGCAGCGGCTGTCGAACTTTCTGCTCTGGCAGGCCGCCTATTCGGAGCTGGTGTTCTCGCCGGTCTATTGGCCCGACTTCGACCGCGCGATCTTGGAAGCCGCAATCGACGAATACCGCCGGCGCGAACGGCGCTTTGGCGGCCTGATCGCCAAGACGGGATCGTAAGATTTTGGCCATTCCCGAACCGGGACAAGCGAGAACGGCCGCGCGAAGCAATCTCGCCCTGCGCGTGGTCTCATCATTGGTCATGGCGCCGCTTGCGCTGGTCGCCGCTTGGCTCGGCGGCCTGGTCTTTGTCATCTTCTGGGTCCTCGCCGCATCGATCGTGCTGTGGGAATGGTCGCGGCTCGTCGTCCACGGAAAGCTGCGCGGGTTCGCGCGGATTGATTGGCTGGCCGCGGGGGTTGGGTATGCGGCGGTGCTGCTGTTCGCGCCGATCATCCTGCGCCGCGATCCGGCGCTTGGCTTTGCGGCGATCGCGTTCCTGTTTGCGGTCGTTTGGGCGACCGATATTGCGGCCTATTTCTCCGGCCGGGCGTTCGGCGGGCCCAAGTTGTGGCCCGCGGTCAGCCCGAAGAAAACCTGGGCCGGCGCCATCGGGGGTACGCTCGGAGCGATTGCGGCAGGGGCGCTGACGGTGAAGCTTTTCGGCCTCTCGGTCGCGCCGATGCTTCTCCTTGTGGCGGGGTTCCTCTCGGTGTTAGCGCAGGCCGGCGACTTGCTCGAATCCGCGATCAAGCGGCGCTTCGGCGCCAAGGATGCTGGCAGCATTATCCCGGGCCATGGCGGGGTGATGGACCGGCTGGACGGCTTTTTGACAGCAGCAGCCGCCGCAGCCATGGTGGGAGTGATCCGCGCCGGCCTCGATGCTCCGGCGCGCGGCCTTTTGGTTTGGTGATTTGATGCCGAATGGAACTCGCCCGAGGGCCAAGCCCGCCGCCGTCCGCGGCGTGACAATTTTGGGCGCCACCGGCTCGATCGGGTCGAGCACCATCGATCTTCTGAGACGCCAAAAGGGCCGGTTCACCGTCGAGGCGCTGACCGCCCACAAGAACGGCTCGGCACTCGCCAGGCTTGCCCGGGAGCTTGGCGCCCGGTTCGCGGCGGTGGCTGATCATAATGCCTATGGCGAGCTGAAGGCGGAACTCTCTGGCTCGGGGATCGAGTGCGCTGCCGGCCCCGATGCGGTGGCTGAAGCGGCGCGCCGCCCGGCCGACTGGGTCATCGGCGCGATCACCGGTGCGGCGGGCCTCGAGCCTGCGCTCGCCGCAATCGAGCGCGGGGCGACGCTGGCGCTCGCCAACAAGGAGTGCCTCGTTTGCGCGGGATCGCTGTTCATGCGCCGCGCCAGGGAAACCGGCGCAACCGTGCTGCCGGTCGATTCGGAGCACAACGCGCTGTTCCAGGCTTTGACCGCCGGCCGGCGCGAGGATGTCATCAAGGTGATCATCACGGCTTCGGGCGGCCCGTTCCGCACCTGGTCGAAGGAGGAGATCCGCAAGGCGACGCTGGAGGCTGCGCTCAAGCATCCCAACTGGTCGATGGGGCCGAAGGTCACGATCGACTCGGCGACGTTGATGAATAAAGGCCTCGAAGTGATTGAAGCCTGCCACCTTTTCGCTCTGAAGCCGGACGAGATCGAAGTTCTGGTGCATCCCCAGTCGATCGTCCATGGCATGGTCGAATTCCGCGACGGCTCGGTGATCGCGCACCTCGGTCCGCACGACATGCGCGTCCCGATCGCGCACTGTCTCGCCTATCCCGACCGGATCGATGGCCCGGTGAAGCGGCTCGACCTTGCGGCCATCGGCAGCCTGACGTTCGAGAAGCCGGACCTTGAGCGCTTTCCGGCGCTGGGCCTCGCTTGGGCTGCGCTGCGCACCGGCTCAGGTGCGACCACCGTGCTCAATGCCGCCAACGAGATCGCGGTCAGCGAATTCGTCGATGGCAAGATCGGTTTCACGGGTATCCCGGCACTGGTCGAGGCGACCCTGGACGGTGCGTCAAAGCGCGGCGTGATGCGTGAGCCGGGTTCAATTGCGGATGCGATTGCCGTTGACCATAGCTCGCGGTCGCTGGCGCGTGAGCTCGTGCCCGAAATCGCCGCAAAGGCATTTTAGGCAACTTTCGGGCAAGTTGTTTTTCACGGTTGGGCGGGACTGAGGAGCCAGATGGAATCGTTCTTCGGAAATATCGGGACTTGGGGTGGCTGGTTCGCCGGCTACGTCATCCCGTTCCTGTTTGTCCTGACCGTCGTCGTCTTCTTCCATGAGCTCGGCCACTTCCTTGTCGCGCGGTGGTGCAGCGTGCGCGTGCTGACCTTCTCGATCGGCTTCGGGCCCGAGCTGTTCGGCTTCAATGACCGCCATGGCACGCGCTGGAAGGTGTCGGCGATCCCGCTCGGCGGCTACGTAAAATTCTTCGGCGACGAGAACGCCGCAAGCGTTCCCGACGCCGAAACGCTGAGCCACATGACCGAGGCCGAGAAGCGGGACAGCTTCTTCTTCAAGCCCGTCGCGCAGCGCGCAGCGATCGTCGCGGCCGGACCGATCGCCAACTTCCTTCTCGCGATTGCGATCTTCGCCGCCGTGTTCACCTTCTACGGCAAGCAGGCAACGCCCGCGCGCGTCGACACCGTGCAGCCCGCAAGCGCCGCGGAGGCGGCCGGCTTCAAGCCCGCCGACCTGATCGTCTCGATCAACGGCCGCAGGATCGAGACCTTCACCGACATGCAGCGCATCGTCAGCACACATGCCGGCGAGCCGCTCGAGATTGAGGTGAACCGAGGCGGGCAGCGCGTTTCGATCAAGGCGACGCCGAAATTGACCGAGATGAAGGACAATTTCGGTAACGTGCACCGGATCGGCGTGCTCGGCATCACCGGCGCACGCGAGCCGCCGGTGCCGGTCGACCCGCTCACCGCGGTCAAGCTCGGCGTCGAGGAGACCTGGTTCGTGATCGAACGAACCTTGTCCTACATCGGGGGGGTCGTGGTGGGCCGGGAATCGGCCGACCAGCTCGGCGGACCGATCCGGATCGCCCAGGTTTCAGGCCAGGTCGCGACTGCGGGCTTTGTCGCGCTCATTCACTTGGCGGCCGTTTTGTCGATCTCCATCGGCCTCCTGAACCTGTTCCCGATCCCGCTGCTCGATGGCGGTCACCTTTTGTTCTATGCCATCGAGGCAGCCCGCGGCCGGCCGCTGTCGGATCGTGCAATGGAGTACGGGTTCCGCTTCGGTCTCGCTGTGGTGCTCTTGTTAATGATATTTGCGACTTACAACGATCTCCTCCATCTGTTCCGCCTGTAACCGTGGCCATCCGGCAACGCATTGATCGGAAAAGGCGATCCGTCGCGGCGTAAGGTTTGCCCGAGGCCAAAAACGGGGTAGAACCACCCCTCAGGGACACAGATTCCTCCAATTTGTCCTTCAAGGGGCGACTGGGAATAAGGGTAGGGCGCATCGCGCATGGGATTTTGGGTGCGGGTACGAGGGCTGGCTGTCGCCAGCTTGGTCCTCGGTGGGGTTGTTCTTGGGTCGGGCGTCGCGTCGTTCGTGACGGCGGGCAGCGCTGTGGCGCAGACCGCGTCGTCGATCGTCGTCGAGGGCAACCGGCGCGTCGAGGCGGACACCGTTCGCTCGTACTTCCGCGTCGGCGCCGGTGAGCGGCTCGATCCCCTGAAAGCCGACGAGGGCGTCAAGGCGCTGTTCGCGACCGGTCTGTTCGCCGACGTACGCTACCGCTGGGAGGGTGGGCGCCTTGTCGTCACGGTGGTCGAGAACTCGGTCATCAGCCGCATCCAGTTCGAGGGCAACAAGCGCGTCAAGGACGAGCAGCTGATCGCCGAAATCCAGTCGAAGCCGCGCGGCTCCCTGTCGCGTCCGCTCGTGCAGGCCGACGTCCAGCGCATCGTCGAGATCTATCGCCGCAATGGGCGCTACGACATCCGCGTTGAGCCCAAGATCATCGACCGGCCGAACAACCGCGTCGACCTCGTCTTCGAGATCACCGAAGGCGGCAAGACGACCGTCAAGGATCTCGAGTTCGTCGGCAATCGCGCCTACTCGGCCTGGCGCCTGCGCGACGTGATCAAGACCGCCTCGAGCAGTATCCTGAGCTTCCTGAAGAACAACGACCTGTACGATCCGGATCGGATCGAGGCGGACCGCGAGCTGTTGCGCCGCTGGTACCTGAAGAACGGCTATGCAGACGTGCGTATTGTCTCGGCCGTCGCCGAGTTCGATCCGCGCCGCAACGGCTTCATCCTGACCTTCACGATCGAGGAGGGAGATCGCTACACGTTCGGGAGCGTGGACATTCTATCGAGCGTGCGCGATGTCGATATCGCGGCGCTCCGCAGCAAGCTGCGGTTCTCTTCCGGCTCGGTCTACAACACCGAGGCGATCGAGAAGAGCACCGAGGAGATGACGATCGAGGTCTCCAAGCGCGGCTATGCCTTCGCCAATGTGCGCCCGCGCGGCGACCGCAACTTCGAGACCCGCCAGATCAACATCACGTTTGCGATCGAGGAGGGCGCGCGCGCCTATATCGAGCGCATCAACATTCGCGGCAATACCCGCACGCGCGACTATGTCATCCGGCGCGAGTTCGATATCGCCGAAGGCGACGCCTATAACCGCGTGCTGATCGACCGTGCCGAGCGACGGCTGAAGAATCTCAACTACTTCAAGAGCGTGAAGGTCACCAACGAGCCGGGCTCCTCCTCGGATCGCGTGGTCATCAATGTGGACGTGGAAGAACAGTCGACCGGCGAATTCTCGATCGCAGGCGGCTATTCGACGGCGGACGGTTTTGTGGCCGAGGTCTCGGTTGGCGAACGCAACCTGCTCGGCCGCGGTCAGACCGCGCGTGCCGCCGTCACCTACGGCCAGCGTACCCGCGGCATTGAAGTCTCGTTCGGCGAGCCGTATTTCCTCGACTACCGGCTCGCGTTCGGCATCGACCTCTTCGCCAAGCAGGTCGACGCGTCCTCGTCCTACATCTACAGACAGGAGACGATCGGCGGCGGCTTCCGCTTCGGAATTCCGCTGCGCGAGGATCTTGCAATACAGACGCGGTACTCGGCTTATCGCCAGGCGATCGAGCTCGACCAGGTCTTCCGGGATTGTAACAACGTCAATCCGAACTTCGGGCTCGATCCGCTTAGTCCCGCGACCTATCCGACCACGCAGGCCGTGGCGGCCGGAGTGGTGACGGTGCCGCCTGGTGCCCTCCTGCCGAATTGTTACGCCAATGGCGAGGCCTCGGCCGCCACAAAGCAGCTCGTCGATGCCGGTCCGGCTATCGTCTCGATGGTCGGCTACAGCCTTGTCTACAACACGCTCGACAACAACCGGAATCCCACCAAGGGCTTGCTCGCTGAGATGCGTCAGGACTTCGCTGGCGTCGGCGGCGACGTGAACTTCATCCGCACCACCGGCGACGTTCGCTGGTATTACGAGCTCATCTCCGACATCATCTCGGTGCTACGCGTGCAGGGCGGCTATGTCACCGGCTGGGGCGACAAGTCGTTGCGCATGCTCGACCACTTCCAGATGGGACCGAACCTGGTGCGCGGCTTCCAAACGGCCGGGATCGGGCCGCGCGACCTGACGGTCGGCACCTCGAATGACGCGTTGGGCGGCACCATGTACTGGGGGACCTCGCTCGAGACGCAGTTCCCGATTTTTGGCGTGCCGAAGGATTTCGGCTTGCGCGTCGCCGTCTTCGCCGACGCCGGCACGGTGTGGAACTACGCGGGCCAGCGCTTCTTCCCGGCAACGGGTACGTCAGTCACCACGGTCCTGCGCGATCCCGTCACCGGCGCTGCGATTGGCGCAGACACCAATGACATGTTGATCCGCTCCTCGGTCGGTGCCGGCATCATCTGGGAGTCGCCGTTCGGTCCGATCCGAATCGACTACTCGTTCCCGCTCACCAAGGATCCGAACGATCGCGTGCAGCAGCTTCGCTTCAGCGGCGGCACGAGGTTCTGATCCTTAGCCCGCCACGGCAAGGTGGCATGACCGAGCTGAAATTCTTTCCGCACCCGCAGAGTCTGACAGCGCAAGAGATCGCGGCGCTGACCGGCGCGGTCGCGCGGAGCGATCTCGGCGAGCGCCGTATCAGCGGCATCGCCCCGCTCGATCGCGCGGGCCCGGGCGAGCTCGCGTTCATGCAGAACCCGAAGTATGCAGACGCGTTCGCCGCGACGCACGCCGGTCTCTGCCTGACGACGGAGAAGTTCGCCGGCAGCGCGCCCCAGGGCGTTGGCGTTCTGGTGACGCCCGCGCCATACCGCGCCTTCGTGGCGGTCGCGCAAAAGCTCTTTCCCGGGGCGATGCGGCCGTCCTCGTTGTTCGAGGCGAGCGGGATTGCGGCCGGTGCCCTGGTGCACCCCACAGCGCGGCTGGAATCCGGCGTGGTGATCGATCCCGCGGCGGTGATCGGGCCGCGCGCTGAGATCGGCGCGGGCACCATCGTCGGGTCGACCGCGGTGGTCGGCCCTGAAGTGCGGATCGGCCGCGATTGCGTGATCGGCGCGGGATGTACCCTGGTGCACGCCCTGATCGGCGACCGCGTGATCATCCATGCCGGCACGCGGATCGGACAGGATGGCTTTGGTTATGTCCCGGGCGCTGCCGGCCACGGCAAGGTTCCTCAGGTCGGGCGGGTCATCATCATGGACGGCGTCGAGATCGGCGCGAACACCACCATCGACCGCGGCGCCATCCGCGATACGGTGATCGGAGAGGGCACCAAGATCGACAACCTCGTCCAGATCGCGCACAACGTGGAGATCGGGCGGCATTGCGTGCTGGCCGCGCATACCGGCATTTCGGGAAGCTGCACGATCGGGGATTACGTGATGATGGGCGGCCGTGTCGGAATCACCGACAATGTCACAATCGGGGCCGGCGCAATGATCGCGGCCGGAAGCGGCATCATGTCGAATATTCCGGCGGGCGAGAAATGGGGCGGTTCGCCCGCGCAGCCGGCGCGTGAGTGGCTCAAGGCGAATGCTGCGCTGCGCCGTCTTGCGCGCCGCCAACAGACCGGGGCTGACGAATGAGTGGCGCAACAATCGAGGCCGCCGGGATAAAGGAGATCCTCGAGGCGCTTCCGCACCGCTATCCATTCCTGATGGTCGACCGTGTCATCGAATTGAACGGCGATGAGTCCGCGATCGGTATCAAGAACGTGACCTTCAACGAACCGCAGTTCATGGGGCATTTTCCCGGCAGCCCGGTTTTTCCCGGCGTGCTGATGATCGAGGGGATGGCCCAGACGGCGGGCGTGATGGCCATCACCTCCGGCGTCGCGGGCCCGGCGAAGGCCGTCTACTTCATGACGATCGACAAGGCGAAATTCCGCAAGCCGGTCGTGCCGGGAGATACCATCGAGTATCACATGAAGAAGAAGACGCGGCGCAAGATGATGTGGTGGTACACGGGCGAGGCCAAGGTCAAAGGCGAGATCGTCGCCGAGGCGGAAGTCGGCGCGATGCTGATCGAGGCGTGATGCTGGCAATCGACCCCACCGCACGCGTGGCACCCGGCGCCGTCATCGGCGCGAATGTCGAGATCGGTCCTTATTGCGTTGTCGGCCCGCATGTCGCCATCGGCAATGACTGCAAGCTGATCGCGCATGTTCATCTTGCGGGTCATACGACCATTGGAGCGGGCACGGCGATCTATCCCTTCGCCTCGCTCGGCACGCCGCCGCAGTCTGTGCACTACAAGGGCGAACCGACTCGGCTTGTCGTCGGCGCGCAGTGCCAGATTCGTGAGAGCGTCACGATCAATACCGGCACACAAGGCGGCGGCGGGGTGACCACCGTCGGAGACGATTGCTTTCTGATGGTCGGGTCCCACATCGGGCACGACTGTCAGGTCGGCCGCGGCGTCATGATTGCGAACAACACCGTGCTTGGCGGGCACTGCCAGGTCGGCGACCATGTGTTTCTCGGCGGCCATTGCGCCGTGCACCAGCATGTGCACATCGGCGAGGGCGTAATGGTCGCGGGATTCTCGGCGTTTGCCGACGATGTCATTCCTTTCGGCTTCGTGCTGCAACCCGTTGCCCGCCTCGCCGGCATCAATGTCGTGGGGATGCGCCGCCGCGGCGCCGACAAGGATACGATCCGCGCCGTGCAGCAAGCCTACTCGCTGCTGTTCGAAGGCGAGGGGGAGTTCGCATCACGCGTCGATGCGACCGAGGCAAAGCTCGGCAATGTGTCCGAAGTCGCGAGGATCATCGCGTTCATCCGCGAGAAGCGCCAGAGGCCCATCATGCTGAGCGAGGTTCGGGGCCGGCGTAGCGGCGACTCCGACTAGCGGATGGCCGAGGCGCGAGTCATGGACGTGCGGCTGGCGGCGGGTGAAGGCGAGGGCCCGCTGGCAATGATTATCGGAGGTGGATCGATTCCGATCGCGGTCGCGGAGGCCGTCGAGCGTCGCGGACGCCGCGTGGTGCTTTTTCCGGTGCGCGGCTGGGCCGATCCAGCGGTGGTCGAGAAATTCAAGCACTACTGGCTTCCACTCGCCAAGGCTGGGATTTTCCGGCGTCACGCGCAGGCTGAAGGCTGTCGCGACGTCGTTTTTGTCGGTACGGCGTTGCGCCCGCCGCTTCGCTCGCTGCGCATTGACTGGCTGACGTTGCGGCTGCTGCCGCGCATCGTGCGCGCCTATCGCGGCGGGGATGACCACCTGATCTCGGGCGTTGCGCGAATCTTCGAGGACTATGGATTTCGCATTGTCGGCGCCCACGAAGTCGCGCCCGACATCCTGATGCCCGACGGGCCGATGGGGAGCCTGCGCCCATCTGAGCGCGACCAGGCGGACATCGCGCGTGCGCTCGCGCTGCTTCAGGTTATCGGCTCGTTTGACATGGGCCAGGCGGCGATTGTCGCCGGCAACCATGTACTTGCCGTGGAAGCCGCGGAGGGAACGGACGCGATGGTCAGGCGCGTCGCCGAGCTGCGCGCGCAGGGACGGATTGCGGCTCCGGCCGGCACCGGCGTGCTGGTCAAGGCGCCGAAGCCGCACCAGGATCGCCGCTTCGATCTGCCGGCGATCGGGCCGCGCACCGTCGAAG
>JBAVXH010000301.1:0-9097 GCA_049698215.1 Xanthobacteraceae bacterium
GACCCCACCCCGCCACTTCGCGGGGGGCGGGGAGCAGCCCCACCTCGCGTTTGGCGCGGCTCTTGCCGTTCCGGCTTCGGCTGCTCGGGTTCGCGTCGCTGCACGATCGGCGCGGAGAAATCCGCGCCCGCCGCGCGCGCGAGCTTCTCGCCGAGCTGGTCGCGCAACACACGCGTCGACACCTCCTCGATCTCGCCCACCCCGAGCTCCGCCAGTTGAAACGGCCCGAACGAGACCCGGATCAGCCGCGCGACGTGCAATCCGAGATGACGCAGCACGTTGCGCACCTCCCGGTTCTTGCCCTCGCGGATCGCGAACGTGATCCACACGTTGGAGGCCTGCTCGCGGTCGAGCGTCGCCTCGACGGGGCCGTAGTTGATCCCGTCGACTGTCACGCCGTCGCGCAGTGCATCGAGTTGCTCCTGCGTGACCTTGCCGTGGGCGCGCACGCGGTAGCGCCGCAGCCACGCGGTCGAGGGGAGCTCCAGCGCGCGCGCAAGCCCGCCATCGTTGGTGAGCAGCAGCAGGCCCTCGGTGGCAAGATCGAGCCGCCCGATGCTGATCAGGCGCGGCAGGTGCTTCGGCAGCGCGCCGAAAATGGTCGGCCGGCCCTGCGGGTCGGCGGTCGTGGTCACCAGTCCGCGCGGCTTGTGATAGAGGAAGAGCCGCGTGCGTTCCGCGCCCGGCAATGGCTTGCCGTCGACGACGACTTTGTCGGCGTTCGTCACGTTGAGCGCCGGCGAGCCGATCTTCTCCCCGTTCACCGCGACGCGTCCGGCCGCGATCCAGGCTTCCGCCTCGCGCCGCGAGCAGAGGCCGGCGCGGGCGATGATCTTGGCGATGCGCTCGCCTTCGTGTTGATTCTGCGCCATAGGGTCTTATGCCACAGTCTTTCATGGATGACGCGCTTGCCGAGGCGCGCGGCGCTGAGGTTGCCGGCGAGGTTCCAGTCGGCTGCGTCATCGTGCGTGACGGCGCCGTGGTCGCGCGCGCCGGCAACCGCACCTTGCGCGACCGCGATCCGACGGCGCATTGCGAGATGCTGGCGATCCGGCAGGCTGCGGCTGCGCTCGGCTCGGAGCGGCTCACCGGTTGCGATCTTTATGTGACGCTAGAGCCGTGCGCGATGTGCACGGCGGCGATCTCGTTTGCGCGGATCCGGAGGCTCTACTACGGCGCCGCCGACCCGAAGGGCGGCGCAGTCGAGAACGGCGTGCGCTTCTTTGCCTCGCCGACGTGCCACCATCGGGCGGAGGTCTATGGCGGGATCAATGAGAGCGAAGCGGCGACGCTGCTCAAGGACTTCTTCAGAGCGAGACGCTGATCCTCAAGCGCACTTCCGATAGTCTTGCCGGTCGGGCTCGCACGCGATGGCCCGCTCGATCGCTTGCAGCATCTCGTCCGGCGGGAAGGGCTTTGCCAGGAATGCCGCGCAGCCGAGCGCCCCTCCCGCGAGCCTGAATGCCTCGTCCGGAGAGCCGGTCATGAAGATGACCGGAAAAGAATACCCGAGGTCAAGCAACTCACGAACCAGCTCAATCCCAGTGATGTCGCCAAGCTCAACGTCCACGACGAGGCAGCTTGCCTGGCTGAGATCGACCGCCGTGAGGAATTCTGTGGCGGATGCGTATGACTCGACGCTGTAGCTGGCCGAACACAGCAGGTGGACCATTGCGTCGCGCATGATCTCGCTGTCGTCTATTACGGCGATGTTTCGTGTCATCTTCCCTGCTCCAAATGAACGAGCCAGACGGACGTGCAGTCCTGTTCCGGCCCATCAGTGAGATAGTGCGACGCTCGGGAGAGGCTTTGTTATTATCCGCCAAAGATTTGGCCTTACGCGCCAAGGCTGTGCTGCCCGGAGACGAGCCAATGCGACGCAAAGCGCCTCCGCCCGCCCGCCGTGCCGAACGGCTGCCGAGCGCGCACGGCGGGATGAGCCGGCTCGCCTACGCGCGGGCGAAGAGCGCGGGTCTTGCGCTCGATCCGCTGATCAGAGAGGCGGGGCTCACCGGGCAGCAGCTCGACGATCCTCACGCGTCCATCGCGGCGCGCGATCAGGTCAAGTTCCTGAATCTTGCTGCGACGGCGCTACAGGACGATCTGCTCGGATTCCATCTGGCGCAGATGCCCGATCTTCGCGCCATCGGGCTGTTGTATTACCTGCTTGCCTCGTCGGAGACGCTGCTCGAGGGGCTGCAACGGATTGCGCGCTACAGCACGATCGTCAACGAAGGGATCATCCAGACCTGCACGCACGGAACTGAGCTTTGCATGTCATTTCGCTTCCAGGGCATCAGCCGTCATCTCGACCGGCACCAGATCGAGTGCTGGGCGGCTGGTCTGCTCCGGCTGTGCCGCGAGCTCACGGGTCTACGGCTCGCTCCCTCACGCGTGCGGATGGTCCACCAGCGGGGAGACGATCAGCGAGCTGAGCTTGGGCGTTTCTTCGGCAAGAATCTCGAGTTCGGCGCGCCGGTGGATGATGTCGCGTTCCCGCTCCGTGCCGCCGAAGCGCGAATCCTCAGCGCGGACCCGTACCTGAACAAGCTGCTGCTCGCCTACTGCGAGGATGCGCTGTCGCATCGCAAACGCGCGGGCACATTCAGGGCGAGCGTCGAGAACGCGATCGCGCCGCTGCTCCCGCACGGAAAGGCGAACGTCGAAGCGGTGGCGCGACAGCTTGCCATGAGCCCGCGGACGCTTGCGCGCCGCCTGCGCGAAGAGGGCACGAGCTTTTCCGACGTCCTGGAGGGGCTTCGAAACGACCTCGCCGCGCGCTACCTGGGAGAGAGGGAATTCGGCATCGCGCAGATCGCCTGGCTGCTCGGGTATCAGGAAACGAGCACCTTCTCGCGTGCCTGCAAGCGCTGGACCGGGAAAGCACCCCGCGACATCCGCGTCGCCCGGCGAACCCTCAAGAAAGGAGCGCGCCAAGGCGCGTCTTCAACTCCGGTTTGATTGGCTCCGCCGCACGCAGGATTGCGCTCGCCTGAAAGAAGTCGAGCATGCGGAAGATGCCGATGTTCGGCCGCAACACGAGGTCCGGCGCGCCGTCCCTCAGCTTGTGCTGAACGATGGTGTGGCCCATCACGCCAATCGCGCTGAACAGACTTTCCCATGGATCCGGCACGCTACGCTCGCCGGTGCCGCCGGAGACGTCGACCGCCACGACGACATCGGCGCTCCCGCGCAGGCAGGCAAACGGTAGAGGATCGGTCACGCCGCCGTCGACCAGCACGCGCTCCTCGATGGTGAGCGGCTGCACCAGCCCGGGAATCGCCATCGAGGCGGCCACTGCGGGCCGCAGCGGTCCTTCGCGCAGCACCAGCGACTCGCGCGCGTGCAGATCGGTCGCAATCACGGTCAACGGTATTTCCAGATTGGAAAAGTCGGCAGGCAGGAGTTCGCCGAGGAAGGCGTCGTAGAATTTCAAGGGATCGGCCACGAACGGATTGCCGAAACCCGCGCCGAGGATCTCCGACCAGGCCGCGGCACGCGCGCTCATCACCCGGCGCATCACTTCGCCGCGGTCGTGCGCGAGCGAGATGATGTGCCGGCGCATCACCCGGCCGGTCAGGCCCGCCGCGTAGCCCGCCCCGATCACCGCGCCGATGGAGCATCCCGCGATTGCGGCGGGCTTCACGCCCATCTCGTCGAGCGCCTCGACGATCGCGATGTGCGCGAGCCCCCGCGCGCCGCCCGCTCCCAGAGCGAGGGCGAACGTTTTCATTCTGCGCCTGCTTGCCTCGCAAAGTCCCACGCCGTCGCGGCGAGCGGCCGCACCATTTGGGCGCGGGCTGGCGCGTTCTCATTGGTGGCGGTGCCGTCGCGCACGCGCCCGACGATGCCCTGGAGGATCGCGGCGAGGCGGAAGAAATTGTAGGCCGAGTAGACGTTGATGGTGGGTCGGGGATCGAGGCCGGTGCGCGCCACGTAGGCGTCGACGTACTCGCTCATCGACGGAATGCCGAGCGCTTTCAGATCAAGTCCGACCAGCGAGCCGGTGCCGGCACCGGAGTCGGACGCGGGCATGTGCCACTGCATGCAATGATAGGTGAAGTCCGCGAGCGGATCGCCGAGCGTGGAGAGCTCCCAATCGAGCACCGCGAGCACCTTCGGCTCGGTGGGATGGAGGATCATGTTGTCGAGCCGGTAGTCGCCATGCACCAGCCGCACCGGGCCCGGCGGCGGCAGATGCGCGGGGAGCCACTCCATCAGGCGTTCCATCTCGTCGATCTTCTCGGTCTCGCTGGCGCGATACTGCTTCGACCAGCGATCGACCTGGCGCGCGACGTAGTTCTCGCCACGCCCGTAGTCGGAGAGCCCGATCGCAGAAGGCTCGTAGGAGTGCAGCCGCGCGAGCGTCGCGTTCATCGCGTCGAATACCGCGGCACGTTCTTGCCGGTTGGAGTCCGGCATGTCCGGCACCCAAATCACGCGGCCTTCCACGTAGCTCATCACATAGAACGCAGTGCCGGCGATGCTTTCATCCGCGCAGTAGACGACGGGCTCGGCGACCGGAAAGCCCTGAGGGTGGAGCGCGCTGATCGCCTTGAACTCGCGATCGACCGCGTGCGCGGAGGGGAGCAGCTTTCCCGGCGGCTTGCGGCGCAGCACGTATTTGCGCGCGGGCGTTTCAAGCATGTAGGTCGGGTTCGACTGGCCGCCGCGGAACTGCTTGACGCTCAGCGGGCCCTTGAAGCCCGTCGCGTTGGCCTCAAGGTATTGCTCGAGCTGCGCCGCATCGATGCGCAGCGACGCCGCGACCTCCTTGGTGCCCGTGTAGGCGGTCTGCCGGTCGATGGTGCTCATGCGTTGCTCCCGGCCAAAACCTATCTGCCTCACCAACGATGGCAAGGACCACAAGATCCGATTGAAATCCTAAGCGGCCAAGGGGCGCGGCTTCGCAGCACGACGCTTTCGCGACCATTCGATGCGGCGACGCATCTCACGGTCGAGATCGCCATGCTTTTCTCGGACGGCCCTGATCAACGCCGTCCGCACGCTCTCCCCGGTTCTGGCAGCTAGTTTGCGGAGGAGTAGTTCCGCTTCACCGGCAATCGCGATCTGGCGTGTTGCTCGACGATAGGTTCCGCGGCGTGGCTTCGAGGTGATGCTTATCATTGAGACTTCTCCTGCAGGGCTAAGTATCCAATATCCCTCCGGCAGAATCCCTCTGGCCAGTCGATCGTGTCCACCGCCGCGTAGGCGCGCTGCTGCGCCTCGGCGACCGACTTGCCCATGCCGCAAATGCCCAGCACGCGGCCTCCGTTCGCGGTGATCTGCCCGCCCTCGGCTTTGGTTCCGGCGTGGAAAATCTCGACGCTCTCGAGCGCCGTGGCCGCATCCAGTCCCCGGATCACCGAGCCCTTGCCGTAGTTCCCGGGATAGCCCCTGGTCGCCATCACGACCACGAGCGCCGCCTCCTCGTACCAGCGCAGGTCGAAGTTCTTCAGCTGCCCGTCGCGCGACGCGATCAGCGCCGGCACGAGATCGGACATCAGCCGCAGCATCAGCACTTGGCATTCGGGATCGCCGAAGCGCACGTTGTATTCGATCAGCTTCGGGCCTTGCGCAGTCAGCATCAGCCCGAGATAGAGAATGCCCTTGAACGGGCACCCCATCTCCGTCATGCCGCGCAGCGTCGGCAGCACGAAATCGCTCATCGCGCGCTGGGCGAGGTCGTCAGTGAAGGCAGGCACCGGCGAATAGGCGCCCATGCCGCCGGTGTTCGGTCCCTTGTCGCCATCGAAGGCGCGCTTGTGGTCCTGCGCGGAGGCGAGCGGGATCGCGGTCTCGCCGTCGCACAGCGCGAAGAAGGAGACTTCCTCGCCGCTGAGAAATTCCTCGATCACGACTTCATTGCCGGATGCGCCGAAGGCGCCGCCGAACATCATGTCGATCGCGCCTTCCGCCTCTGCAATGGTCTGGGCGACCACCACGCCTTTGCCGAGCGCAAGCCCGTCGGCCTTGACCACGATTGGCGGGCCTTGCGCACGCACATAGGCCTTGGCGGACGCGGCATCGGTGAAGCGCTCGTAGGCGGCGGTTGGAATGCCGTATGTCCTGCAGAGGTCCTTGGTGAAGCCTTTCGAGCCTTCGAGCCGCGCCGCGGCTCTCGTCGGACCGAAGGTGCGGAAGCCCGCGGCCTCGATATCGTCGACGATGCCGGCGACAAGCGGATTGTCCGGCCCGACCACGACGAAGTCGATCGCGAGCTTCTTGCACAGCGCGATAACAGCGGCGTGGTCGGTCAGATCGACCGGCACGCACTCGGCCTCCTGCGCGATACCCGCGTTGCCCGGCGCGCACCAGAGCTTGGTCGTGAGCGGGGAGGCGGCGATCTTCCAGGCGAGCGCGTGTTCGCGTCCGCCGCCGCCGAGGAGGAGGATCTTCATGGCCGGGATGTAACACGCGGAGAGCGCCCAACAAGTCGCGGGAAGCGGCAATCCTCAGGCAATTCGAATGGCGGCGGGCGTCCCGGGCGGCAGCGGGTTGGGATCGACCTCGATCACGCCGTCGCGTAGCCGGACCCGGTAGGTTGCGAGCTTCTCGGTGAAGGGCGGCGGCGCGCAGCCATCGGCGAGACGGTACTCGTAGCCGTGCCACGGGCAGGTCACGAAGCCGTTGAGGATGCAGCCTTCGCCGATCGGGCCGTTCTGGTGAGCGCAAAGATTTGTCAGCGCGCCGATCTCACCCCCGTTGCGGAACACCGCGATGCGCTCGCCGTCCGGCGCGATGATGATGCGTGCGCGCTTGTCGGGGATTGAGTTGGGTGGGCCGACGGCTATCCAGCCCTGCGCCGCCTCTGCCGGCTCGCGCTCGCGCCAAGCGGCGGCGATGTGCAGCACCGCGACCAGCGCAAACGAGCCACCGAGGAAGATCGGAACGAAGATGCGGCGGTTTTCCTGCATCAGCCCGAGCGCGACATGCATCACCAGCACGCCGTAGGCGAGGTAGAGCGCCATGTGCAGCGTCTTCCAGATGCGCGGGGTGAGGAAGGCGAGCCAGAAGTCGTGGCTTGTGGCCGCGAGCAGGAACAGGATCGACAGGCCGGTGAGCCCGAGCGCCTTGATGGGGAAGCCGATGAACTTGCCGTAGCCGGGGCTCGCGACCATCTCGTTCATCAGATCGCCCATCGCGCCCTGCACGGCGAACCAGTCGACCACCGAGTACGCGTGCGCGAGGGCGACGAGGAATGTGAGCACACCGAAGTGGCGGCGGTTATAGAGCAGCGGCAGGAAGCGCGGCGAGAGCCGCGCAAGCGGGCCGATCATCAGGACGATGCTCAGCATCGTGAACGCGCAGGTGCCGAGCGCCTTGATGCGCAGATTGATCCAGGCCGGTTGATCGGCCGGCGGATTGCGCAGCGCGCCAAGAGCCATGAACGTGCCGACGAACAACACGACGCCGGCAACGAGGATCGCGTCGTAGACGATCTTGCGCCGATTCCACTGCACCGCCGTAAAGCCGATGCTCATTTCGCCGGCTCCGGCATAAGCGCGTCCACGCGCGTCTTCGACTCGATACCGGCGGGCGGCTCGGGCGGCGGCCGCTTCACCAGCGCCATCGTGAAACCGAATGCGACCAGGACGGCGAGCACTGGCCAGAGCAGGCGATGGACTTTGCGGTGCCCGCGGGTCATCGCGCCGCCTTCAGCCAGCGCAGGAGCACGTAGGGCCACAGCGCCGCCGCGCCGGGCAGGATCAGGACGCGCGCCCCGAAGCTCACGGCTGCCGGCTGCACGCGGGTCACGCCGAATGTCACGAAGGCAAGCGCGGTCACGAGGCCCATCGCCGCATAGAGCGAGAGCGCATTGAGCAGGAAGGCGACGACAGGATGCATGACGGACCGCCCGACGCCTGACTATACGGCACAATTGGCCTCCGGTTTCGCGCCAAATGCACTGCCGGAATCGGGCAAAACCCGCTATCAAATCTCTAATGAACGAGCCGCGCGTCAACGTCCCGGAATGGACCGTCTCTGAACTCTCGGCGGCGCTGAAGAAGACCGTGGAGGATTCCTACGGTTTCGTGCGCGTGCGCGGCGAGATCACCGGCTACCGGGGCCCGCATTCCTCCGGCCACGTTTATTTCGCCCTGAAGGACGAGGGCGCGAAGATCGATGCCGTCATTTGGCGCACCGCCTTCGGGCGCATTCGCTTCAAGCCGCAGGAAGGCCTGGAGGTGATCGCGACAGGGCGGCTCACCACCTACCCGGGCCGCTCCTCCTACCAGATCGTAATCGAGAACCTTGAGCCTGCCGGCGTCGGCGCGCTGATGGCGCTGCTGGAAGAGCGCAAGAAGAAGCTCGCCGCCGAAGGCCTGTTCGACGAGGCGCGCAAGCAAATCATCCCATTCCTGCCCGCGGTGATCGGCGTGATCACGTCGCCGACCGGCGCCGTCATCCGCGACATCCTGCATCGCCTCTCGGACCGCTTCCCGCGGCATGTGCTGGTCTGGCCGGTGCGCGTGCAGGGCGAGGGCTCGGCCGAGGAGGTCGCGAACGCGATCCATGGCTTCAATGCGCTGCCGGAGGGCGGGCGCATTCCGCGGCCGGACGTGCTGATCGTCGCGCGGGGCGGCGGCTCGCTCGAGGACCTCTGGTCGTTCAACGAGGAAATCGTGGTGCGGGCGGCGGCCGAGAGCATGATCCCGCTGATTTCCGCCGTGGGTCATGAGACCGACATCACGCTGATCGACTTTGCGTCCGACAAGCGCTGCCCGACGCCCACGGCGGCCGCCGAGTGCGCGGTGCCGGTGCGCTCCGACCTGCTGACGCAGATCGACTCACTGGCGCGGCGGCAGCGCTCCTCATGGGCGCGCGGCATGGAGGCGCGGCGCACCGAATTGCGCGCGGCAGCGCGTGCGTTTCCCGAGGCGGACGAATTGCTCGCTGTGCCGCGCCAGAAGCTCGACCAGCTCTCCGATCGGCTGCCGCGAGCGCTGCACGCCAATGCGCAAATCCATCACAAGCAGTATCTGCGCTGCGCGAGCAGGCTGTCGCCACCGCTGCTGCGCGGACGCGTACAGCGTTCCCGCGACCGGCTCGCCAATGCCGGCGGGCGGCTTGCCGCCGCGGTGCGCGCCAATAT
>JBAVXH010000302.1:0-10283 GCA_049698215.1 Xanthobacteraceae bacterium
GAACAGCAGCACCGTGAGCGCCACCGCGCCGGCCGCGGCCGTCGCGCCCATCGCGACGACCACGCCATAAGCGCCGAGCCAGCGCGCGCCGCCTTGCACGATCAGCACGTTGATCAGCGGAGCGCCCAACAGCGCCGACATCACCACAACTCCGAGCGCCATCGCCGCGATCCGCACCGCGAAGATCTTTCGTGCCGCGGTCGGAGAGGAGAGGATCAGGTCGAGATCGGAGCGGGCATAAAAAGCGCGCGTCACCGACTCCATCGCCTGCGACATTAAGAGCGACCAGGAGAGCAGCACGCTGCCGGTGATCACGATAAGCGCGGGCTTGTCGGGCTCGGTGCCGACATCGACGTAGCGCCCGACGAAATACCAGGCGAGCAAGTGCGCGAACACAAGGAATATTGCGACCGCCAGCGCGACGATGCGCTCGCGCCCGCGCCGCCCGGCGGTCATCATGCCGAGCCAGTCGCGCCAGGCGAGGCGCAGCTCGTGGTTCGCGAACCAGGTCAGAGAACCCGCGTTCACGCGGCGGCCTGTTGATCGGCGACCAGCGCGAGGAAGGTATCTTCCAGGCTGGAGAGCTTTTGCCCCGCCTGCGCGCGCAGCTCGTCGAGCGTGCCTTCGGCGATCAGGCGTCCGCCCGCGATAATGCCGACGCGGTCCGCCATGCGCTCTGCGACTTCGAGGATGTGCGTCGTCATGATCACGGTGCCGCCCGCCGCGACCCGCTCGCGCAGCACTCGCTTGACCTGACGCGCCGAGCCCGCATCGAGGCCGGTCAGCGGCTCATCCAGGATGATGACGCGCGGGGCGTGCACCAGCGCGCCCGCCAGCGCCACCTTCTGGCGCATGCCCTTGGAGAAGCCCTCGCAGCGCTCGTGCGCGTGCGGCGCAAGACCCAGCCAGTCCATCAGCTCGCGTGCCCGCGCTTCGGCAAGCTCCGAGTCGAGGCTCCACAGGCCGGCAACGAATTCGAGATACTCGTAGGGCGTCAGCTTGTCGTAGATCATCGGCTCGTCCGAGACCCACGCCACGATGCGCTTGGCCTCCACCGGATCGCGCAGTGCATTGATGCCGCAGATCGCGATCGTGCCGGCATCGGGCGGCAGCAGGCCCGCCACCATGCGCAAGGTCGTGGTCTTGCCGGCGCCGTTCGGGCCGAGCAGCGAGTAGAACTCGCCGTGCCGCACGGCAAGATCGAGACCGGCGACTGCCGGCCGATCGAAGGACTTGCAAAGGCCGCGGATGTCGAGCGCAAATGTCATGGTGAATCGTCGGTGAAAGCGTCAGGCAGTGTAGCGCCCAAGAGGTTTCAGGGCCGTGAATCGGCCTGCGCCTTTCGTTGACATTGGCGCGTCTGCCAGCAATATTCCGCGCATGTTGAGCTGCATCGCGCTGAAAGCGAAAAAATCCTTCACTCGGGGGATTGCTTTTTCGCGCGCGTCGTACGGTTAAGCACAAGCAAACGCGAAGATCGCAAAGGCCCCGCCGGTTCGGACGGGGTCTTTTGTTTGCGGCCCTTGCTCCTCCGGCTCACACAGAGGAGAACGACGATGACTATTCAGGGAATCTGGTTGCCACTGGTGACGCCGTTCCGCGACGGCGCACTCGACGAAGCATCGCTGCGGCGCATGGTGCGCTACTACCTCGGCGAGCCGGTCGATGGGTTCATCCTCGCCGCGACGACCGGCGAGGGGCTGACCATCGATGAGGACGAGACCGAGCGGCTTGTTGAGGTGGCTGCAGCCGAAATCGGCGGGAAGCGTCCGATTTTTCTCGGCGTATCCGGCAGCGACACCCGCAAGGTCGCTAAGACGCTCG
The DNA here is from genome assembly GCA_049698215.1 of Xanthobacteraceae bacterium. Taxonomy (GTDB): domain Bacteria; phylum Pseudomonadota; class Alphaproteobacteria; order Rhizobiales; family Xanthobacteraceae; genus PALSA-894. Next base: position 1,825 of record JBAVXH010000302.1, read on the forward strand.
CGCACACGGCCTCGTGGCCGGTCGACGGCACTCTGATCGCATGCCCCTACTACACGCGGCCCTCGCAGGAGGGGCTCTATCGCCACTTTGCGGCGCTCGCCGCCGCGACCGGGCAGCCGATCCTCATCTACAACATCCCGTATCGCACCGGCGTGAACATGAGCAACGACACCCTGCTGCGCCTCGCTGAGCTTCCCAATATTGCGGGCGTGAAGGACTGCTGCGCCGACCAGCAGCAGTCCTTCGATCTGATCCGCGCAAAGCCGCCGGAGTTCTCCGTGATGACCGGCGAGGATGTGCTGTTCTACGCGGCGCTCACCCAGGGCGCCGACGGTGGCATACTGGCGTCCGCGCACATCGACACGGCGCGGTTTGCCTCGGTGCGCAATATCTTCGTCAGTGGCGATCAGGCGGGCGCGTTGCGCGCCTGGCGCGTGCTCGCCGACTTGCCGCGCCTGCTGTTCGCGGAGCCGAGCCCCGCGCCGATCAAGCATTGGCTCTGGCGCCTTGGTCTCATTGACAGCCCGGAGGTGCGGCTGCCGATGACGCAGGTCGGCGATGTTCTGGCGGCGCGAATCGACCGGGAGGTGGAGCGATCGCGCATGGCTGCGTAACAAATAAGGGACCCTTGTTGCCGATGTGCCCTCTCCCCTTGAGGGAGAGGGCATCTCCGCTGTTTCTACAAGGGAGGTTGGGTGAGGGGTATGTAACCCCTCACCCTGCTGAGTGTGCTGACACGCCGGCGTAGCCCTCTCCCTCAAGGGGAGAGGGCACGAGATGCAAGCTCCAACCCCGCGGCGCCAATGAGCGCGCGGCCATGCGCGAGCGGGTAGACAAGCAGGGGCGATTTCGGAGATTGTCCCCGTCCCGACACCGTCTGCCGGAACATCTGCATGACCTTTCCCAAGGCCTCGACTGCACTTAACCGCTTCACCGTGCTCGATCTCACCCGCGTGCGCGCCGGTCCGACCTGCGTGCGCCAGCTCGCCGACTGGGGCGCGAACTGCATCAAGATCGAGATGCCGGAGCACATGAGCGAGGGCGAAGGGCTCGGCGGCCCGCGCGAGGGTTCCGACTTCCAGAACCTGCACCGCAACAAGCGCTCGATCACGCTGAACCTGAAGTCGCCAGAAGGCGTCGCGGTGCTCAAGAAAATGGCCGCGAAGGCCGATGTCGTGGTGGAGAATTTCCGTCCCGACGTGAAGAAGCGCCTCGGCATCGACTACGAGGCGCTCTCGGCGGTCAATCCGCGGCTGATCTACGCGAGCATCTCGGGGTTTGGCCAGGACGGGCCCTACGCAAACCGGCCAGGCTTCGACCAGATCGCGCAGGGCATGGGCGGGCTGATGTCGATCACCGGCCTGCCCGGGCAGGGACCCGTGCGCGTCGGCATTCCGGTGGCCGACCTTTGCGCCGGCCTGTTCGCCGCGATGGGCATCATGGTGGCGCTGCTCGAGCGCGAGCAGTCCGGCAAGGGGCAGGCGATCGACACCTCGCTCCTGCAGGCGCAGATCTTCATGCTCGACTTCCAGGCGACGCGCTGGCTTACCGGCCACGAGGTGCCGCCGCAGGCCGGCAACAACCACCCGACCTCGATCCCGACCGGCGTGTTCAAGACCTCCGACGGCTACATCAACATCGCGGCCGCCGGCCAGAAGATGTGGGAGCGCGTGTGCGAGACGCTCGGCATTCCGCAGTACATCGGCAATCCGGACTACGCGACCGGCGCACTGCGCTCGAAAAATCGCGATGCCGTGAACGCGCTGATGGAACAGGAGACCGTCAAGAACACCAGCGCGTACTGGGTCGACGGCTTCAACAAGGCGGGCGTGCCCTGCGGGCCGATCTATTCGGTCGACCAGACTTTCGCCGACGCGCAGGTGAAGCATCTCGCCATCGCGAAGGATGTCCGCACGCAGGATCAGAAGACCATCACGCTGGTCGGCCAGCCGGTGCGGCTATCGCGCACGCCGAGCGAGATCGTGGCGCCGCCCCCGCTGCTCGGCCAACACACCGACGAGATCCTGACCGAGTTCGGCTTCGGCAAGGACGAGATTGGAAAACTGCACGCCGACAAGGTTCTTTAGGGCTATACTTGCCGGCAACGGAAAGTGAGACGCACATGAACGAGATGGCCAAGACCGACAAGGTCCTGCACCGCAAGGAAGCCGGCGTCGGCTACGTGGTGTTCAACAATCCGGCGCGGCACAACGCGATGTCGCTCGACATGTGGGCCGAGACCGGCCGCATCATGGAGGACTTCGCCAAGGACGACTCGCTGCGTTGCGTCGTGCTGACCGGGGCGGGCGAGAAAGCCTTCGTCTCGGGCGCCGACATCTCGCGTTTCGGCGCGGAGCGCTCCAACGAGGAAGCGGTCGCGCACTACAACAAGACAACGGAAGCCGCGAGCCTTGCGCTCTTTACTTATCCGAAGCCCACGATCGCGATGATCCGCGGCTACTGCATCGGCGGCGGGCTCGGCATCGCGATGTGCTGCGACCTGCGCATCGCGACGGAGAATTCCACCTTCGCGGTCCCGGCCGCGAAGCTCGGGCTTGGCTACGGTCACTTGGGCGTGAAGCGGCTGCTTGATGTGGTCGGGCCTTCCTTCACCAAGGAAATCTTCTACACGGCGCGCCAGTTCAACGCCGAAGAGGCGAAGACCATGGGCCTCATCAACCGCGTGGTGCCGAACGCCGAGCTCGAGAGCTATGTGAAGAAATACGCCGAGACTATCGCCGGCAATGCGCCGCTCACCATCAAGGCGCTCAAGACTGTGGTCGGCGAACTCGTCAAGGACGAGTCGAAGCGAGACGTGAAGCGCATGGAAGACGTCGTCAACACCTGCTTCCGCAGCAAGGACTACATCGAGGGCCGCGACGCCTTCATGGAGAAGCGCAAGCCGGTGTTTACCGGGACTTGATTACAGGCGCATGATCTTATCCGAAAACCGGTTCCCACTTTTCGGGATCATGCGCGCGCAATGAGCCGGCGCCGCGAGCTTCTGGTCAATCTTCTCCTCTCGCTCGCGAGCATCGCTTTTTGCCTGCTCGCCGCCGAGGTCGTGCTGCGCTTCCTGCCGGTATCGACCGGGCTGCGCAGCGTGCCCGTGACCGAGAGCGAGCTGATCTTCCATTTCACGCCGAACCGCCCGTTCGTGAATTCGCTCGGCTGGACCATGCACAACGTTGTGTATGGCCGGGTGAACAATGCGGGCTTCGTCAACGACCAGGATTATGTGCGCGACGGGCCGCCGCTGATCGCGGTGATCGGCGACTCGTTCATCGAAGCCCAGATGGTGGCCTATCCGCAGACCCTGCAGGGACGCCTCGCGGCCGCGCTCGCCCCGAACTTTCGTGTCTACAGCTTCGCGGGTTCTGGAGCGCCACTCAGCCAATATCTGATCTGGGCGGGCTTCGCCGTGAAGGAATACGGCGCGCGCGCCGTGGTTATCAACGTGGTGGGGAACGATTTCGACGAGAGCCTCGCGGCCTACCGCGTCGGGCCGGGCTTCTGGCAGTACGCGCCGGATGCGAGCGGCGTGCTGCAGCTCGAGCTGACACCGCATCGGGCCAGCACGCTGATCTCGCTCGCGCGCCGCAGTGCACTCGCGCGCTACATCATCATCAACCTCGGGATCCAGAACCGGCTGTTCGGCGTCCGCTGGCTCGCCGAGATGATTTTCGGCAAGCCTGCCAACGCGCAGCCGCGCTATGCGGGCAATACCGATGCTTCGGTGAACGAGAAACGGGTCCAGGACTCGCTGGCCGCGATCGATGCCTTCTTTCGCGATGTGCCAGAACGCGTCGGCCTACCGCCGGATCGCGTGCTGTTCACGCTGGACGGGTTCCGCAATGCCGATGCGGCGCGCGCCGGGCAGGGCACCTATTTCGATCTGATGCGGCGCGCCTTCATGGAGAAGGCTGCGGCGAAAGGCTACGAGGTCATCGACCTCGACACCCGCTTCATCCCGCGCCATGCCCGCACCGGCGAAAGCTTCGAATTCCATGACGACAATCACTGGAACGCGGCCGGTCACGAGGTGGCGTTCGAGGCTGTGATGGCCTCGAAGCTGCTTGCGAATTTGCGCCAATGAAGCGAAAAGAAACCAAGCCGGACAGGATAACCGGTAGGAGGGGACGTGGCGTCCGTTGAACTGCGCGGGCTGACCAAGCGCTATGGCACTCAGGCGGTCGTGGACGATGTGTCGCTGCGCATCGACCACGGGCTGCTGGTGTGCCTGCTCGGCCCTTCCGGCTGCGGCAAGACCACGACCCTGCGGCTGATCGCAGGGTTCGTCGAGCCGTCGGCCGGCGAGATCGCGGTCGGCGACCGCGTCGTGTCGTCGACTTCGCGCACGCTGCCGCCCGAGCAGCGCAACATGTCGATGATCTTCCAGTCCTATGCGCTCTGGCCGCACATGACGGTGACCGAGAACGTCGCCTACGGCCTGACGCTGCGCAAGATCGACAAGGCAACGATCGCGCAGAAGGTCCGCGCCATCCTGGGCGTGACCAAGCTCGAGGCGCTCGCCGAGCGCTATCCGGGCGAGCTTTCCGGCGGGCAGCAGCAGCGTGTCGCGCTCGCCCGCGCGCTGATCGTCGAGCCGGAAACTTTGCTGCTCGATGAGCCGCTCTCGAACCTCGACGCGAACCTGCGCGAGGAAATGCGCTTCGAGGTGCGCCGCCTGCACGACGAATACCGATACACCACGGTGTATGTGACGCACGACCAGGCCGAAGCGATGACCACCGCGGACCTGATCGCCGTGATGAACGCCGGCAAGATCGAGCAGGCGGGCTCGCCGGAGGAGATCTACGACCGGCCGCGCTCGGAATTCGTGGCGCGCTTCATCGGATCGAGCAACATCGTGAAGGGCAGGGCGCTCGATGCCAACCGCCTCGAGGTCGCGGGTGTGCCGCTCGAGTGCACCGGCGATCCGATGACCGCCGGGGCCACGCGGTTGATTTCGATCCGCCAGCACGAGATCGCGCTGTCGGCCAAGCAAGCTTCAGCGCCGAATACCATTCCGGCCACCGTCACCCGGCATGTCTTTCTCGGCAACAGCCGCGACTATCTGCTGGCGCTCGCGGACGGAACGCAGTTGCGCGTGGTGACCTCTCCGGAGGACAGTATCGCGGAGGGTAACAAGGTCTGGCTCACCTTGCCGCCGCACCGCTGCCGTGTGCTGGTGAGTTGACGCGCATGATCCCGAAAAGTGGGAACCGGTTTCGGATAAGATCATGCGCAAAGAAAAATGACGCGGGGGCGCGAGAAGAAACCGAGGGAGAGAAACATGCCCAACCTGACCCGGCGCAGATTGCTGCAGGGAACCGCTGCGCTCGGCGGCGCAGCGTTCGCGACGTGCGTCGTCTCGGCCGCACCGGCGGCCGAAGCGGTGACGCCGGCACTGATCGAGGCGGCGAAGAAGGAAGGCAAGGTCATCTACTACACGTCGATCGACCTGCCGGTTGCCGAAAAGATCGCGAAGGCGTTCGAGGCGAAATATCCCGGCATTGCGGTGCGAACCGAGCGCTCGGGCGCGGAGCGCGTGTTCCAGCGCATCGGGCAGGAGTATTCGAGCAAGGTCTACGCGGTTGACGTCGCCAACTCCTCCGATGCCGCGCACTTCATTGCGTGGAAGCGCGACGGCTGGCTTGCACCCTACGTGCCGGAGGATGTCGGCAGGTATCCCGCAGAGCATCGCGATGCGGACGGGCTCTTCGCCACCTTCCGCATCTATTTGAGCGTCATCGGCTACAACACCAATCTGGTGAAGCCCGCGGACGCGCCGACGAGCTTCGCCGACCTGCTCGATCCGAAATGGAAGGGCAAGATCGTCAAGGCGCATCCGGGGTACAGCGGCGGCGCCATGACGGCGACTTTCCAGACCGCGCGCGACCTCGGTTGGGAGTTCTACGAGAAGCTCGCCAAGCAGAGCATCATGCAGGTGCAGTCGATCGCCGATCCGCCGAAGAAGCTGGCGCTCGGCGAACGCTCCGTGATGTCGGACGGCGCCGAATACGTGACCCTGCTCCTCAAGGAGAAGGGCGATGCGATCGAGCCGGTTTACGCCGCCGAAGGCACGCCGCTGATCGTCGGGCCCAACGGCATCTTCAAGAACGCGCCGAACCCGAATGCCGCCAAGCTGTTCCAGGCCTTCTCGTTCAGTCCCGAATGTCAGCAGCTGATTGTCGATGTCGGCGGGCTGCGCTCGATCCATCCGCAGGTCAAGGAACATGCCGGCCGCAGGCCGCTCAAGGACATCAAGCTGATGAAGGACGACGCCGCGGCGGTCGAGAAGATGAGCGAGGAGATCAAGGCGCGGTACACGAAGATCTTCAGGGTGTGATAGGAGCGAGCGTGCAGGGCAACTCATGACCCTCGCCATCGCCGCGCCCGAGGAGCGCCGCACGCGCCTCGACCTCTCCTGGCCGATCCTCATCGCATTCGCCGCGATTCTGGTCGTGCTGATCGTGCTGCCGATGTCGTGGCTCGCTTATTTCAGCCTGACCGACAAGGCAGGCGGGCTTACGCTGGATAACTTCGCCCGTCTCATCACCGACCCGACCTTCCTCGACCCTCTGATCACCACCGTCATCCTGGCAACCTCGTCCGCGATCATCTGCTGCCTCGTTGCGGCGCCGATGGGCTGGCTGGTGGCACGCACCGACATGCCGCTGCGCCGCACGATCCGCGCACTGGTGACCGCCTCGTTCGTGACCCCGCCGTTCCTCGGCGCGATCGCGTGGGAATTGCTCGCCGCGCCGAACTCAGGCTTGATCAATCAGCTCTACCGCAGCGTCATCGGCGATCCCGGCGCCGACCCGCTGTTCAACATCTACACGCTGCCGGGGCTGATCTTCGTCATTTCCTGCTACACGTTTCCTTACGTGTTCGTGCTGGTGGCGAACGCATTGGATCGCATTCCGGGCGACCTTGAGGACGCGTCCTCCATTCTCGGCGGGCGCATGTGGGTGACGGCGCGGCGCGTCACCATTCCGCTGGCGCTGCCCGCCCTGCTGGCCGGTGCGCTGGTCGCGTTTCTGCAGGCCATGACGCTGTTCGGCTCGCCCGCGATCCTTGCGCTGCCCGCAGGCTTCCACACCATGACCACCAAGATCTGGAGTCTGTTTCAGTATCCGCCGAAGCCCGAGCTCGCCGCCGCGGCCTCGATCCCGCTGCTGGTGCTGACGGTGCTGCTGTTGCGCGCGGAGCACATGATTCTGGGCCGGCGCTCCTACGCGGTGGTCGGCGGCAAGCAGGGCGATCCGCGCCTCGTCCGGCTCGGCGGCTGGAAATGGGTGGCGCTGGCGCTGGCGCTGATCGTTCTGGCAAACCCGGTGTTCCTGCCCTACGGCGCACTGCTCAACGCGGCCTTCTCGCGCACCGCCTCGCAGTTCATCTCGTTTAAGAACTTCACCTTGCACAATATTAATTTCGTGTTCTTCGAGCTCTCCGCCACCAAGCTCGCGTTCAAGAACACCTTCATCCTCGGCTTTCTGTCCGCCACCGCCGGAACGGTCATCGCGGTCGTCATCTCGTATCTCACCGCGCGCAAGGCGATCGCCGGTTGGCGCGCGCTCGCGTTTCTCGCGACCGCGCCGGTCGCGGTGCCCGGGATAGTACTGGGCGTCGGGCTGTTCCTTTCCTACACACGGCCGCCCTTCGTGCTCTACGGCACGCTCTGGATCCTGCTGATCGCCTTCGTCACCATCGCGCTGCCCGCCGCCTACCAGCAGCTCCAATCCGCCTTCCGCGCCGTGAACGTCGACCTTGAGGAGGCAAGCCGTATCCTCGGCGCGACCCGCCTGCAGGCACTTGGCCACATCACCGCGCCGCTCTTGCGCACCAGCGTGATCGCCACCTGGTGCTTCATCTTCGTCGGGGTGATCCGCGAATTGTCCGCCGCAATCATCCTGTTCACCTCGGAAACCAAGGTGATCTCGGTACTGATCTTCGACCTCAATGAGTCGGGCGACCTCGGCGCGATCGCGGTGCTCGGCATTATCATGCTGGTCATTACGTTCGCGGTGGTGATCGCGATCAATCGGGTCCCCGGCTTCGGCGGCGCCGCGAGGCTGCGCAGCACATGAGCGCGCTTCCCGATAGTTCGGTTGCCGAGCGGTTGGCCGAGCGCGTCGCGGCGCTCGATGTGCCGGAGGCTGTGCGCGAGAAGTGCATCGACCTCGCTGTCGACGTGATCGGCCTCTGCGTCACGGCGCGCAACGAGGATTACGTGCGTGCGACCCTTTCCGCTTGCGACGACGATGGTCCCTGTACGGCGATCGGCCACGCGCGAACGCTCGGCGCAGCGGGCGCGGCGCTGGTCAATGGCACTGCGGCGCACGGCGAGGATTTCGACGACACTTTCGAGGGCGGGCCGGTGCATGCCGGCGCGGTGGTGGTGCCGGCGGTGCTGGCGGCCTGCGAGCGCCACAATCCGGACGGCGCCGCTG
>JBAVXH010000303.1:0-3361 GCA_049698215.1 Xanthobacteraceae bacterium
GGTGTTTCCCGTCACCGCACTGGGGCTGCTGGTCGCCGCCGCGACGTTCGCGCTGATCGCCTGGGCCTCGCCCCCGGAAACCGGGCCCTCGCGCATCCTTTTCTGGGACTTTTCGGGGGTGCTCACCGTGATCGGCCTTTGCGCTGCGCTGTTCGGCGAGCCCGAGCAGGCGGTCGCGCTGCTCGAACGCGACCGGTGATCCGTGTTCGACTCGACACAGCTCATCGCGCTGGCGCAGGTCATCCTCATCGACATCGTGCTTGCCGGTGACAACGCGGTCGTTGTCGGCATGGCGGCGGCGCGGGTCGATGCACGCCTGCGGGCGAAAGTCATTGTCTGGGGCGTCGGCGGTGCTGTCGTGCTGCGCATCCTGTTCGCCGTCGTGGCAACACAGCTTCTGGCGATCGTCGGCCTGCTGCTCGCGGGCGGCATCCTGCTGCTGTGGGTGTGCTGGAAGATGTACCGCGACATCCGCGCCGCGAGCCGCGCCATGGAGCCCGCACTGGCGGGTGTTCCGGGCGGCGCCGGAGACGCCGTGAAGACCATCACGTTTTCGGCCGCGCTGATCCAGATTGTCGTTGCCGACGTGTCGATGTCGCTCGACAACGTGCTCGCGGTCGCGGGCGCCGCGAAGGGCGACATGACGGTCCTGGTGATCGGCCTCGTGGTGGCGGTCGCCTTCATGGGCTTCATCTCCCACTACATCGCGCGGCTGCTTGAAAAGTACATCTGGATCAGCTGGATCGGCCTTTTGATCATTCTCTACGTGGCGGTGGACATGATCTGGCACGGCTCGCATCAGGTCGGTTGCCGCTTCGTGCCGGCGGGCGTCTGCCAGCAGGGCGCGCTTGCGACGTTTCAGACGCTGCTCTAGCCGCGGCAATTGAAGGCTGCGAGCCCGGATGCTACGGAGCAGGCATGACCATCCGCCTGCACCGCGGCGATTTGCCCGACCTCTCCCGTTACACCGGCGCCGTCGCGATCGACACCGAAACCATGGGGCTGGAGCCGGTTCGCGACCGCCTGTGCGTCGTGCAGCTATCGCCCGGCGATGGATCGGCCGACGTGGTGCAGATCGGGCGCGACATCGGTCCGGCGCCCAATCTCAAAGCCCTGCTGGCGGACGCCTCCAGGCTGAAGATCTTTCACTTCGCCCGCTTCGACATCGCCACCCTCTACAAGGCGCTCGGCGTGATGCCGCAGCCGGTCTACTGCACCAAGATCGCCTCGAAGCTCGCCCGCACCTACACCGACAAGCATGGCCTCAAGGACCTGGTGAAGGACATGCTCGGCAAGGATATTTCCAAGCAGCAGCAGCTGACCGACTGGGGCGCCGAGCAGCTGACCGAGGCGCAGGTCGCCTACGCGGCGGAGGACGTGCTGCACCTGCATGCGCTCAAGGAGAAGCTCGACGTCATGCTGGCGCGGGAGAACCGCGAGGAACTTGCCACAGCCTGCTTCCGGTTCCTGCCGACCCGGGCGAGGCTCGACCTTCTGGGATGGGCCCAGGAAGACATTTTCGCGCATTCCTGAGCGCGATTAACGATTTACCGCCGCGCCGCGGCCACATTCACAGGCGATTTTGCGGCACCAAAGCCGTATGATCGGCGGGGGCAGGGGCGATTCTCGAAACTCCCATGACGGGAACGGTATGAGCCGTCCGGTGAGCAACGTCATCGACGCGGACGAGCGCGGGTGGAGACCTTCGCGCCGCAGCGACGTCGATCGCGCCGTGCGCAGCGCCGGGCGCCACAGCGTCGTGGTGCGCGTAACGCGCATCGGGCTGCCGATCGCCGTGGTGGTCGCCTTGGCGGCGCTCGGCGCAGCAACCTATTTCAGGCCCATGCAGGTGTTCGACAAGATGCCCAGCGTGTCCGGCAAGCTCGCCGTGCAGGGCAGCAAGATCACCATGGAGCTTCCGCGCATCGCGGGCTTCACGCGCGACAAGCGCTCTTACGAGCTCAATGCCGAAACCGCCGTGCAGGACATCACCAGCCCGGACATTGTCGAGCTGCAGAACCTGCGCGCGCGCCTCGAAATGCAGGACAAGGACGTCGTGCACGTCACGGCGAACAGCGGCACCTACAGCACCAAGGCTGACAAGGTGGTGTTGCGCGACCAGGTCGTGGTCACCTCGCAGCAAGGCTACAAGGCGGTGCTGCAGGAGGCGACGATCGAAATGAAGAAAGGGAATGTCGTTTCCGAACATCCGGTCGACATCACCTTGCCGAATGGCTGGCTCAAGTCGAATCGCATGGAGATCGTCGATTCCGGCGATGTTGTCCGCTTCGAGCGCGGCGTCACCCTGTATATCGAGCCCGACAAGGGAAGGCCCTCGCAATGAGCGCGCTCCGCCGCTTGCGCATCGCGTTCGCCGGCTTCGCCCTCGTGCTTGGTGCCGCGATTGCGGCTGCGGCGCAACCCGCGCAGAAGGAACAGCCGGGCGGCGCGATGCAGGGCTTGCAGCTCAACCGCGATCAGCCGGTGAAGATCGAATCCGACTCGCTGGAGGTGCGCGACAAGAGCCAGCAGGCGACCTTCATCGGCAAGGTGAAGCTCACGCAGGGCGACACCGTTCTTCAATGCCAGAGGCTGCTGATCTTCTACGAGGACGGGTCGGCGGCGCCGGCGCAGAAGAAAGGCGCCCAGACTGCGCAGAAGGGTGGCGGAGGGCCCGGCGGCGGCGGCCAGCAGATCAAGCGTGCCGAAGCCAAAGGCGATGTGCTGGTGACGCAGAAGGATCAGACCGCCAAAGGTGATAACGGCGTGTTCGACGTGAAGACCAACAAGATCACGTTGACCGGAAACGTTGTGGTTACGCAGGGAACGAATGTGTTGCGCGGCGACGTGATGGAAGTGAACCTGACGACGGGCGTTACCGAGGTGAAGTCCGGCAAGACGAGCGGACGCGTCGAAGGTTTGTTCGCTCCCTCGAGCACGCCGCAGCAGCAGCAGCAGCAGCAGCAGCAGCAGCAGCAGCAGCAGCAGCAGCAGCAGCAGAAACCGCCATCACCACCGCCTGCGGCGAAATCGACGCCGGGCGCGCCGACGCGCATCAATTGAGGCGGGCGTGCTCAACATCCTGAAGTCGTTTCGCCGCGCCCCGGGCCAGGCAAAATTGCCGCCGCCCGATCTCTGGCGCATCGATCTCGGCCCGGTCGATGAGCCGATGATGAACGGTCGCGCGGAGCGCATCAGTTTCACCACGACCGAGCGCATGTCGCTTGACCGGGCGAAACGCGTTGCGGCGCCGCCGGTCGGCCGCGCGGCGGAGCGCGATTTCGACTGGCGGTCGGTGACGCCGACCGAGCCGCGGCGCGATGGGCCCGACACGTTCAATGGAAACGGACGCGCGCCGGCC
>JBAVXH010000304.1:0-7002 GCA_049698215.1 Xanthobacteraceae bacterium
CCATCATCGGCGGCATCATGCCGTCGCGGCCGCCGAAACGAGGACCGTGCCCGCCGCGCGGGCCGTAATCGTCATCGCCGCCGTAGCGGCGATCTTCGAAGCGGCGCCGGCGCGGACCTCGATCCTCGTCATCGCGGCTCCAGCGGTCCCGCCACCCGGGACCGCGGCCTTCGGGGCCTGCCTGCGGAGCGGGCGAATTGGCGGACGGATTGTCCGCTTGCGGCGGTTGCTGCGCGATGGCGGGAATGGCAACGGCAGCCGCGACCACGAGCGCGGCTACGCAGAGCGCTGGCTTGAGCATGGGTGTCCTCCTTGTAGGCGAAGCGGCTGAACCCGCGCTTCGCCCTATGCGGCGATCGTGCCGCGCACGTTCGCTCCCATGCGGAATTCTCAAGTCATCCTGGGCGGAATGAAGGCGGCGCGGCCTCGCCACAACATGAAATTCCGGTCATATGTATCGGCAAAGTTAACGCATTCAGGAGCTGTTCATGACGTCGGGTGTGCGGGGCGAAAAGGCCGTGGTCGAGTGGCTCGACGGCCAGAAGGGCGCGATGCTCTCTTTGCTCGAGGACATCGTGAACATCGACGGCGGCTCCTATGACAAGGAAGGCGTCGATGCGGTCGGGGCGAGGCTGCGGACGTTTCTGGAAGGGCAGGGCATCGCCTGCGAGACGATCGAAAACGAGACGTTCGGCGACGCGTTGCGCGCGACCGTCGGGGGCCCCTCGAATTCAGCCATCATGCTGATGGGCCATCGCGACACGGTGTTTCCCAAGGGCGAGCCGACGCGGCGTCCGTTCAGAATAGAGAACGGCAAGGCCTACGGTCCCGGCGTCGCCGACATGAAGGCGGGGCTGGTGATGAACGCCTTTGTGCTCGCCGCCTTCCAGAAGTTCGGTGGCGCACCCGCGCCGCTGGTCGGGCTCTTCACCTCCGATGAGGAGATCGGCTCGCCCGCGTGCCGTCCGATCATCGAGGCGGAGGCGCGGCGGGCGCGCGCCGTGTTCAATTCCGAACCGGGCCGCCCGAGCGGGAACGTCGTGAACGGCCGCAAGGGCGGCGTGTTCATGAAAATGGAAATCACCGGCAAGGCGGCGCATTCCGGCGGCAATTTCTCGGATGGCATTTCGGCGATCGAGGAACTCGCGCGCAAGACGATCGCGCTGCACGCGCTCACCGACCTGACCCGCGGCACCACCGTGAACGTCGGCCTCGTCTCCGGCGGCCAGACCGTCAATACGGTGGCGCCCTGGGCGACATGCGAGATCGACCTGCGCTACGTCACGCCCGCCGATCGCGAAGATGCGATGGGCAAGATCACGCGCATCGTCGAAACGGCGCATGTGCCCGGGACCAGCGCCACGCTTGCGGTCGCGGGCGAGTTCAAGCCGCTGGTGGAGACGCCCGACTCGAAGCGCCTGTTCGAGCACTACGCCGGCTGTGCGAGCGACGTCGGCCTCAAGGTCGAAGGGGAGTTCACCGGCGGCTGCGCGGATTCGGGCTTCACCGCTGCGGTCGGCACGCCGACCATCTGCGCGGTCGGTCCGGTTGGCGGCAAGGCGCATACGCCGGACGAATATCTGGTGGTCGACTCGCTCGTGCCCCGTGCGCAGACCCTGGCGCTGGCAGTGGCGCGGCTGACGTAACTACCCTGTCTTCTTCGCCTTCGGATTTGCACTCAAGGTCAGTCCGACCGCGCCGAGCACGCGGATCACCGTTTCGAACTCTGGCTTGGTCCGGCCATCCAGCGAACGATAGAGGTTCTCTCGAGACAGCCCGGTCTTGCGCGCGACGCCAGACATGCCCTTGGCGCGTGCCACTGTCCCGAGCGCAGAAGCAATGAAGGATGAATCCTCCGTCTCAAGCGCCTCGGTCAGGTAGGCCGCGATCGCTTCGGGTGTATCGAGATAGTGAGCGGAGTCGTAAGGCCGCGTCCTGATCTTGGTCTTGTTCATGGAGTCAGTCCTCAAGGTTCGCTTCCAGCGCGATGGCTTGCTTGATATCGCGCGCCTGGGTCGACTTGTCGCCTCCGCACAGGAGAATGACGAGCTTCTTGCCGCGCTTCGTGTAGTAAACCCGATAGCCTGGTCCGAAGTGGATGCGCATCTCGCTGACGCCGCCCCCAACCGGCGCAACGTCACCGGGGCTGCCGTGCGCCAGGCGATCGATCCGCGCTGCGATCTTTGCTTTCCCGCTTGGGTCACGGAGCTTCCTCATCCACGCGGAGAACACCTCCGTTTCGCGGACGGTGAGCTTGATTGAATGTAGCGTATACGCTACATTCAATCAAGAGGGCGGGCTTCTTGTCGTGTGTGCTTGTCTCGTTGCCATCTCCAACTATGATCCCGGTCCTTCCGCGTCCCTCCATCCATCGAGCATCCCCGACAATGACCAGCGCCCTGTTCACGCCGTACAAGATCAATGGCCTCGAGCTTGCCAACCGCATCAATGTCGCGCCGATGTGCCAGTACTCGGCCGCCGATGGGGTGATCGGCGACTGGCACATGACGCATCTTGGGATGCTGGCGAATTCGGGCGCCGGGCTCGTGTTCGTCGAGATGACCGATGTGGAGCGGCGCGGGCGCATCACGCATGGCTGCGTCGGCATCTATTCGGACGACTGCGAGGCGGCGCTGACGCGGGTGATCGCACACTGCAAGCGGATCGGCACCGCCAAGTTCGGCATCCAGATCGCGCATGCGGGACGCAAGGCGTCCTCCGCGCCGCCGTGGCAGGGTGGGAAGGGGCTCAAGCCGGACCAGGACCCGTGGGAGACGATCGGCCCGTCGGCGATCCCGTTTGGTGCGGACTGGCCCGCGCCGCGCCAGATGACCGAATCCGACATCGATCATGTGCGCGATCAATATGTGAACGGCGCGAAGCGCGCGCTGCGCGCCGGCTTCGACACGATCCAGCTGCACATGGCGCATGGCTATCTGATCCATGCTTTCACCTCGCCGATCTCGAACCGGCGCAACGACCGCTACGGCGGCGATCTCGCCGGCCGCATGAGCTTTAGCCTCGAAGTGATCCGGGCGATCCGCGCCGTGGCGCCGAAGGACTATCCCGTAGGCGCGCGCATCTCGGCGGTCGATTGGGTGGACGGCGGGCTCACGGCGGACGACGCGGTGAAATGGGTCGCTGCCATGAAGGAGAGCGGACTCGACTACGTCGATGTGTCGTCGGGCGGCGTCAACGCCGACGTGCGCACGCCGACGACGCCCGGCTACAACGTGCCGATCGCCGAACAGATCAAGCGTGAGACCGGGATCGCAACCAGCGTTGTCGGCATGATCGCGACGCCGCGCCAGGCCGAGGAGATCGTGGCCAGCGGCAAGGCCGACATGATCGCGCTAGGCCGCGCCATGCTCGATGACCCGCACTGGGCCTGGATGGCGGCGCGGGAGTTGGGCGCTGACGTCGCGCGGCCCAACCAGTATCTGCGCGCAGCGCCCAAGCTGTGGCCGGGCGCCGCGCTCTATCGCGAAAACGCGGCGTAACAACGCGATGTCATCCCGGCCGAGCCATAAGCGCGTTTACGCGCGTCTGCGACGCGCTATGGCGAGAGCCGGGATCCACATAACACCGTCATAGCGACAGGGCATTGCCGGGCAACATGGATCCCGGATCGCGCCTTCGGCGCGTCCGGGATGACAGCCTGAGTCCAGAACTTTCCCGGGAAACGCTGGCCTGCGTGTACGGCGCTACGGTGCGACATATTGCAACTCGCTTTGACTCGCCCGGCCGCCGCCCGCAGAGTGCGCGCACCTTGAAGAACGAATGGGCCGCAAACGGCCTGCCACAGGGAGGGCGACGCATGAACACGTTGATCAAACTTTTCTCATCCGCCGCGCTGGCCGCGCTGCTCGCGACGGCGGCGCAGGCGCAGGACACCGTCAAGATCGGCTGGGCACTTCCGAAATCCGGGCCCGGCGCGCCGGGTGCCGCCATCACCACACTGCCGAACTACCAGGTGTGGGTGAAGGACGTGAACGACGCCGGCGGCCTCAACGTCGGCGGCAAGAAGATGAAGATCGAGGTGATCGAGTACGACGACCGCTCGAACTCCGAAGAGCTGATCAAGGCGATCGAGCGTCTCGCCACGCAGGACAAGGTCGACTTCATCCTGGCGCCGTGGAGCACGGGGATGAACCTCGCGGCCGCGCCGATCTTCAACAAATACGGCTACCCGCATCTTGCCGTGACGGCGAACTCCAACCGGTCGCCCGAGATGGTGAAGCGCTGGTCGAACCTCACCTTCTGGCTCGGCCTGCCGTCGGAGATCATCGACGGTCTCGTCACCACGCTCGATGCGCTGCGCAAGGACGGCAAGATCGGCAACAAGGTCGCGATGGCCGCCGTCGGCGATCAGTTCGGCATCGAGCAGTCGACGGCCGCGCGCGAGGGATTCAAGAAGGCCGGCTTCGAGCTCGTCTACGACAAGTCCTATCCGTTCGGCACGCAGGACCTGCAGCCGATCGTCAAGGACGCGCAGGCCGGCAATCCTGATGTCTTCGTCGCGTTCAGCTATCCGCCGGACACGATCGGCCTCACCGATCAGTCCAAGATCGCGGGCTTCAGCCCGAAGGTTTTCTTCACCGGCGTCGGCACGGCCTTCCCGCTGTTCAAGCAGAAGTTCGGCGCCAGCGCCGAAGGCGTGATGGGCATCGGCGGCTCGAACGCAGACCTGCCCAGCCTGAAGAAATACATCGAGCATCACAAGTCGGTGGTCGGCCGCGAGCCGGACCGCTGGGCGAGCCCGGTGACCTACGCGAGCCTGCAGGTGCTGCAGCAGGCGATCGAGAAGGTCGGCAAGATCGACCGCGAGGCGGTGATCAAGGAGATCAACACCGGCACGTTCGACACGATCATCGGCAAGATCAAGCTCCAGGATAACCACTACAAGGGCGTCTGGGCGGTCGGCCAATGGCAGGGCGATAATTTCTACGGCGTCGCGCCGAAGCAGGACGGCGCGCGCGCCCCGATCGTGCCGAAGCCGGCGTGGCAGTAAAGGTCGCGGCACGGCGTTAATAGTTAATCGCGAACGCGTCATGCCCGGCCTCGCGCCGGGCATCCACGTCTTGCCCTCATGTGCGAAGATAGGACGTGGATGGCCGGGCATCAGGGCGTTCACGCCCGTCGCCGACGGGCTATGCCCGGCCGCGACGGCCGGGACCCTGTAGCGCGTCATGTCCCTTCTGATCGATATCGTTCTCGCCGGCGTGGTGCTCGGCGGGATGTACGCGCTGATCGCCATGGGGCTGACGCTCCAGTATGGCGTCGCGCGCATCATGAACCTGTCGCACGGCGAGAGCCTGATCGCCGCCGCGTTCGGCGGGCTGTGGGGCTTTAGCGCCTTCGCCGTGAGCCCGCTGATCGGCCTGCTCGTCGCAATCCCGGCCGGATTTGCGATCAACTGGTTCGTCTACCAGATCGTGCTCATGCCGCTGGTCCGCCGCGCGAAGACCCGCGGCATGCTCGAAGTCGACTCGATCCTCGCGACCTTCGGCCTCCTGTTCGTCCTGCAGGGCTTCATGCTGGTCACGTTCGGCGGGCAGTTCAACACCATGAACTACCTCTCGATCCCGGTGAACGTGCTCGGCTCCAACGTCGCGCTGAACCGGCTGATCGCGCTGCTTTTCGCCGTCGTCATCGGCACCGCGCTCTATCTTGCGCTGACGCGCACCCGCTACGGCACCGCGGTGCGCGCGGTCGCGGTCGATCCGGTCGCGGCGCAACTGGTTGCAATCGACGTGCGCAAGGCATCGGCCTTCGCGTTCGCGCTCGGCGGCGCCCTCGCCGCGGCAGGCGGCGTCCTGATCGCGATGTTCACGACCTTCACCGCCACGATGGGTGTCGTCTTCACCATGAAGGCGCTCATCGTCATCATCATGGGCGGCGTAGGGAACGTCGCCGGCGCGCTGCTCGCCGGCATGATGCTCGGCCTTGCCGAAACCGCGGTCGCGCGTCTCGTCGATCCGGGCCTCACGATTGCGGTCACCTACGCGCTGTTCCTCATCGTGCTGCTGTGGCGGCCGACGGGGCTGTTCGGGAGAGCCGCGCGTTGAAACCCGTATATGGCCTCGCGCTGGGCGCGGCGGCGATCGCGCTGCTTGCCTTCGTCCCGAAGTTCGCGAGCGGCTATCAGCTCGCGCTCGGCATTTCGCTCCTTTATTTTACCGTGCTCGCGACCGCGTGGGCGCTGTTCTCCGGCCCAACGCACTACATCTCGCTCGCCACCGTCGCGTTCTTCGGCATCGGCGCCTATACGGTTGCGGTGCTCGGCGAAAAGATGCCGTGGCCGGCAGTGCTCGCGGTCGCAGCCCTGATCGGCGTTGCCGTTGCGCTGGTGGTCGGGCTCTCGACGCTGCGGCTCTCCGGCATCTACTTCGTGATCTTCACGTTCGGCCTCTCCGAGCTGATCCGCCAGATCGTCTCGTGGTTCGAAATCAACGTCAGCCGCTCGGTCGGCCGCTACATCTTTCTCAGCATCACGACGGAACAGATCTACTGGCAGCTGCTCGCGCTCGTCGCGCTTGTGCTGCTGAGCGGATGGCTGATTTCGCGTTCGCGGCTCGGCCTTGCGCTGCGCGTGATCGGCAACGACGAGGTCGTGGCGCGCCACGCCGGTATCGATACGACGCGAGCCAAGCTCGCGATGTTTGCGATCAGCGCGCTGTTCATGACGTTGACCGGCGCCGTGATGGCGCCGCGCTGGACCTACCTCGATCCGGCAATTGCGTTTTCCCCGCTGCTTTCGTTCGAAGTCGTGATCATGGCGCTGCTCGGCGGCGCCGGTAGCCTGTTCGGGCCGCTGCTCGGCGCCGTGCCGCTCGTGCTGCTGTTCGAAGTGCTCAGCGCCAATTTCCCGAACTATTTCTCGATCCTGCTCGGTATCGTGTTCGTCATCATCGTGTACCTGCTCCCGCGCGGCGTGATCGGGCTGCTGCCGGCCCGGCCGCCGGTCATCGCGGCGCAGCCGGCGTCGGCCCCGATGCGGAC
>JBAVXH010000305.1:0-4560 GCA_049698215.1 Xanthobacteraceae bacterium
AGCCTGCTCAGACCGGGCTCGCCCAGCCCGATCATGCGGCGGAGCTCGCGCACCTCATCGATCGGCTCGGCGCGCGCTTCGGCCTGCGCCGCGTCACGCGCTTCGTCGCGCAGGACACGCACATTCCGGAGTTGGCGGTGGCGGCGGTGGGGGCGGTGGGGGCGGCATCAGCTGCGGTTCCCGGGCGCAGCGCAGCACGCAGTGGTGCGCTGCAGACCCGGGATCCCGGTGGCTTTCATGAACCGGGGTCCCGGATCAGCGGTGCACCGCGTCCGGGACACGCAGAGCAAGACTCCCTCGCCCCCACCCGCCCCATCCGTCTCCTCGCCCGCCCGGAGCCGGTCGAAGCCATCGCCGAGGTACCGGACGGACCGCCGGTGCGGTTTCGCTGGCGGCATGTGCTGCACGAGGTGGCGCACGTGGAGGGTCCCGAGCGCATCGCGATGGAATGGTGGCGCGATGCGGCAGGCGACGCACTCATGCGCGACTATTTCCGTGTCGAGAGCCGAGAGGGTCTGCGCGTGTGGCTGTTTCGTGCATGGCCGACGGACCCGAAGCATTCGACGCGCTGGTACCTGCACGGCATGTTCGCATGAGCAGCGTCGTCAGCTTTCCCAACAAGGAGAAAAAAGCGAAACAAACCTTTGTTTTGTCCGCTCCTGATCCGTCCCATGCCTATGCGGAGCTGGCCGTCACCACCAACTTCTCGTTCCTGCGTGGCGCGTCGCATCCGAAGGAGTTCATCCTTCAGGCCGTCGCACTCGGCCTGACCGGCATCGGCATTGCGGACCGCAACAGCGTGGCCGGTGTCGTTCGCGCCTATAGCGCCCTTGACGAATGGAACGAGCACGTCGCCAACGAGAAGGAACAGAAGGGCATCGAATTGCCGACGCTCCGGCTCGCCGTCGGCGCGCGGCTCTGCTTCGCCGACGGCACGCCCGACATCCTCGCCTATCCGCAAAACCGCACCGCCTGGGGACGCCTGACGCGCATGTTAACCGTCGGCAAGAGCCGCGGCGAGAAAGCCGAGTGCATTCTCTATCTCGATGATCTCATCGAGCACATCGCGGGGCTCAATCTCATTGTGGTCTCGCCGGCGCGATTGCCCCGATCCGCTCATTCCCGCGAAAGCGGGAATCCAGAGACAAGAACTGGGTCCCCGCTTTCGCGGGGACGAGCGGAATCAAATGATCTGGAGCGAGCTCTCAATCACCTCACCTCCGCCGCCCCGCGCCACGTCTGGCTCGCCGCCAGCGTGCTTTATCGAGGCGACGATGGTCGTCGCCTTGCGCGCCTCAAGGTGATTGCCGAGCAGACATTTGTTCCGCTCATCGCCGTAAACAATCCGCTCTACCACGCGCCCGAGCGTCGTCCGCTGCAGGACGTGATGACCTGCATCCGCGAGCACGTCACCATCGACAATGCCGGCCGGCTGCTCGAAGCCAATGCCGAGCGGCACCTCAAATCTCCGCAGGAGATGGCACGATTGTTCCGAAGTGCGCCGGAGGCGATCGATCGCACGCTGCGCTTTCTCGACCGCTGCAATTTCTCGCTCGGCGAACTCAAGAAGACCGAATACCCCGACGAGAACCGTGTGGGTTTTGCAAGGCCGCAGGATGCGCTCGTGGCGCTTGTGGAGGATGGGTATCGGAAGCGTTATCCGCGAGGAGCCAGGGAAGGCGTTCGCGCGGCGCTCGATAAGGAATTAAGGATCACATCCGACCTTGGCTACGCCCCCTACTTTCTGACCGTTCACGACATCGTCCGTTTTGCACGCTCCAAGGGCATTCTGTGCCAAGGGCGAGGCTCGGCCGCCAATTCGGTCATCTGTTACTGTCTCGAGATCACCGAGGTCGATCCGGAAAAAGTCGACCTGCTGTTCGAGCGCTTCGTCGCCGAGGAGCGCAAGGAACCACCGGACATCGACGTCGACTTCGAGCACGAACGCCGCGAAGAGGTGATCCAGCACATCTACAACAAGTATGGCCGGCACCACGCGAACCTCGCCGCGACCGTCATCTGCTATCGCGGGCGCAGCGCGATCCGTGAAGTCGGCAAGGCATTTGGGCTGTCGGACGATACCGTCGGCGCGCTCGCCGGCATGCTGTGGGGCTGGTCGCAATGCGGTGTGAAAGAGCAGGAGGCGCGCAAGGCCGGCCTCGACCCGGACGATCCAAGGCTTAACCGGGTGATGCAACTCGCCGAGGAACTGATCGAAACGCCGCGGCATCTCTCGCAGCACGTCGGCGGCTTTCTCATCACGCGCTCGCGCATCGACGAAGTCGTGCCGGTCGAGAATGCCGCGATGGAGGAGCGCACCGCGATCGAGTGGGACAAGGACGATCTCGATGCGCTGCGGCTGCTGAAGGTCGATGTGCTCGGCCTCGGCATGCTGTCATGCATCCGGCGTGGCTTCGATCTGCTGAAGAACCACTACCGCCTGCCCGAAACGATCGCGGCGATCTTGCGGCGAGAGTACACCAGGCCGGGACACGAACAGGAATACGAACGCGAGCGCAAACCCGTCTACCGCATGATCCAGCGCGCCGACACGCTCGGCACGTTCCAGATCGAGAGCCGCGCGCAGATGTCGATGCTGCCACGGCTACGACCCGAGACATTCTACGACCTCGTCATCGAGGTCGCGATCGTGCGGCCGGGGCCGATCCAGGGAAAGATGGTGCATCCCTATCTGCAGCGGCGCGAGAGATTTCGCGAAACGAAGGTCGAGCCGCCCTACCCGTTTCCATCGCTGTATCCCGACAAAAAAGACGAATTGCGCAGCATCCTGCACAAGACGCTCGGTATCCCGCTGTTCCAGGAACAGGCGATGCGCATCGCCATGATCGCGGCCGAGTTCACACCGGACGAGGCGAACGGACTGCGCCGCGCCATGGCGACGTTCCGGCGCATGGGGACGATCCAGAACTTCAAGGACAAGTTCATTGAGCGCATGACGGCACGCGGTTACGAGCGCGAATTCGTCGAAAGCTGCTTCAATCAGATCCGTGGTTTTGGCGAATACG
Organism: Xanthobacteraceae bacterium; assembly: GCA_049698215.1. Classification (GTDB taxonomy): domain Bacteria; phylum Pseudomonadota; class Alphaproteobacteria; order Rhizobiales; family Xanthobacteraceae; genus PALSA-894. The sequence continues at coordinate 3,027 of JBAVXH010000305.1, forward strand.
GCTTTCCCGAGAGCCATGCGGCGAGCTTCGCCAACCTCGTCTACGTGTCGTGCTGGATGAAGTGCTACTACCCGGATGTGTTCGCGGCCGCGCTCTTGAACAGCCAGCCGATGGGCTTCTATGCGCCGGCACAGATCGTGCGCGATGCGCGCGAACACGGCGTCGAAGTGCGTCCGGTCGATGTGAACACGTCCGACTGGGATTGCACGCTGGAGAACACCCCAGCTCCGCGCGGCGTTCTGCAGATGCGCCATGCCTCGATGAACGGCCACATCCGCACCACGCATGCGCTGCGGCTCGGCCTCCGCCAGATCAGCGGCCTATCCGAAGACCACGCGCTGCGCATCGAAAGCGTGCGCGGGCGCGGCTTTGACTCGGTGCGCGATCTGTGGCTGCGCACGCGCCTGCCGCCCTCCGTGCTGGAGCGGCTCGCCAACGCGGATGCGTTCGGCTCGCTCGGCCTCTCGCGCCGCGATGCCTTGTGGGCGGTGCGCGCGCTGCAGCGCGCCGGCGACAAGGACGACCTGCCGCTGTTCCGCCGCGTCGCCATGGGCGAGCTCGAGCCCGACATCGATCTGCCGCCGATGCCGCCGGGTGAGCAGGTGGTCGAGGACTATCGCCACCTGCACCTCTCGCTCAAGGCGCACCCTGTCTCATTCCTGCGCCACGAGCTCGACCGCCGCGGCATCCTGCGCCACGAGCTGCTGCCGGGTATCCGCAATGGCGAGCGCGTCACCGTCGCGGGGCTGGTGCTGGTGCGCCAGCGGCCCGGCACTGCCAAGGGCGTGATCTTCATGACGCTCGAGGACGAGACCGGCATCGCCAACACCATCGTGTGGGCGCGCGCGTTTGAGACATTCCGCCCGGTCGTGATCGGCGCGCGGCTCGTTGCCATCACGGGCCCCTTACAAAGCGCTTCGGGCGTGATCCATGTGGTGATGGAGCACATCGAGGACCTGACGCCGCTGCTGCGGCGGCTCTCCGACGAGCACGAATGCGTTAGGGCGCTCGCGCATGCGGACGAAGCGCGCCGCCCATCGGTCGAACGGCATCGCCACCCGCGCGCGGGGGATTCGCTTGTGACCGCGCTGAAGGAGAAACCTGTCCTGGTGGACGAACTGACCGCCGCGACCGCCCGGGTCATGCCCAAGGGGCGGAATTTTCATTGAGCGCAGTGCGCAGGGGCCAATAAATCTAATTCTTTCAAATGTTTACGTGCTGATTGACAGTGTGTTTCTATAAGATATCATCTTTACTATCGATCCACAGGACACCCCAATGTCCTCCGTCCATCCGGCGATCACTGCGACGCGCGACACCCCCGCCCCGATCTTCATCGGCGGCCACTCGGCGTCGCTCTCCGGCCAGATCGTCGCGCAGGTGCGCGATGCGCTGTTTGCCAAGAAGCTCAAGCCCGGCGATTTCCTCGGCACCGAGAAGGACCTCGCGGCGCGCTTCGGCGTCAGCCGCATTGTGGCGCGCGATGCGCTACGCACCCTGCAGGCGCTCGGCATCGCCGACATCAGGATGGGCA
>JBAVXH010000306.1:0-3389 GCA_049698215.1 Xanthobacteraceae bacterium
TTATTTCAGCTTGGAAAAATCGACTCTGTTGGAAAGCTCGCCCAAAGAATGATGGGAGATCGCAAACCCGCGCCGCAAGAGTATTTTCTCGAATTCAGCAATATAGATACCGTGCTGCATGATACCCTCAATGCGCCACGCCGAGATAGGCGTCGATCACCGTCTTGTCCCGCTTCACTTCGTCGGGCGTGCCGTCCGCGATCTTGCGGCCGTAGTCGAGCACGACAACGCGGTCGGAGAGATCCATCACCACGCCCATGTCGTGTTCGATCAGCGCGATCGTGGTGCCGTAGAAATTGTTCACGTCCAGAACGTAGCGCGACATGTCCTCCTTCTCTTCGAGGTTCATGCCCGCCATCGGCTCGTCGAGGAGAAGCAGGTCCGGCTCCATCGCGAGCGCACGGCCGAGCTCGACCCGTTTCTGCAGCCCGTATGGCAACACACCGACCGGCACCTTGCGGATATGCGCGATCTCGAGGAATTCGATGATGTCCTCGACCTTGCGGCGATGCTCGACCTCCTCGGTCATTGCAGGGCCGTGGCGCAGAAGTTGCCAGAAGAAATTCTTGTGCATGCGCAGCGAGCGCCCCGCCATGATGTTGTCGAGCGCCGTCATGCCGCGGAACAGCGCGACGTTCTGGAAGGTGCGCGCGATGCCGCCGATCGCCGCCTCGTGCGGGCGCATCTTGGCGCGCGTCGCGCCCTTGAACGTGATGCGGCCCTGCTGCGGCGTGTAGAATCCGTTGATCACGTTGAGCATCGAGGTCTTGCCGGCGCCGTTTGGCCCGATGATGGCGCGGATCTCGCCCTTGCGGATGTCGAACGAGACGCCGGTGATCGCCTTCACGCCGCCGAACGAGAGCGAGACGCCGTCGACGGCGAGAATCGTCTCGCCGGCCGCGATGTCGGCGCCCGAGGGTGCCCTCACGCCGCCTTCTCCATCGCCTTCGCGGGGACCGGATAGGTCGTCGCATCGCGGATCGCGACGCGCGCCGACAGCGTACCCTTGCGGCCGTCCTCGAAGGTCACCTGGGTCGCGACATCGGCGGTTGTGGAGCCGTCGTAGAGAGCCTGCGCCAGCGGCGCGTAGCGCTCCGCGATCAGGGAGCGCCGCACCTTCATGGTGCGGGTCAATTCGCCGTCGTCGGCGTCGAGCTCCTTGTGCAGCACCAGGAAGCGCGTGATCTGCGCGGCGGCCATCACCTCTTCGTCGACGAGCGACTTGTTCACCTCCGCGACATGCGCGGCGAGCATCTCGTAGACCTTCGGGTGCCCGGCGAGCTCCTGGTAGGAGCCGTAGACCACGTTGTTGCGCTCCGCCCATGACCCGACCGCGACAAGATCGATATTGAGCATCACGGTGACGTCGTCGCGTCCATTGCCGAGCGCGACCGCCTCGCGGATGTTCGGGTAGAACTTGAGCTTGTTCTCGATGTATCGCGGTGCGAACAACGTGCCGCCCTTGAGCCGCCCGACATCCTTGGCGCGGTCGATGATTTTCAGGTGCCCGGTCTTCGGATCGAAGAAACCGGCATCGCCGGTATGCACCCAACCATCCGGCGTCTTGGTCTCGGCGGTTTTTTCCGGGTCCTTGTAGTAGCCCTGAAAGACGCCCGGCGACTTGAACAGCACCTCGCCGTTGTCCGCGATCTTCACGTCCACGCCGATGTTCGGCTTGCCGACCGTGTCGGAATAGATTTCGCCGTCGGGCTGCGCCGTGATGTAGACCGAGGCTTCGGTCTGTCCGTAGAGCTGCTTCAGGTTGACGCCGATCGAGCGATAGAAGCGGAAGATCTCCGGTCCGATCGCATCGCCTGCCGTATAGCCGACGCGGATGTTCGTAAGCCCGAACCGGTTCTTGAGCGGGCCATAGACCAGCACGTCGCCCAGCCCGTAGATGAGCCGCGCGGTGAGCGGCACCGGCTCGTTGTTGAGGATCTTCTCGCCCCAGTTGCGCGCGTGATCGAGAAAGTAGCGGAACATCGCGCGCTTGACGCGCCCCGCATCCTCCATCCGCACCATCGTGATGGTGAGCAGGTTCTCGAACACGCGCGGCGGCGCGAACGCGTAGGTGGTGCCGACCTCGCGGCGGTCGTCCACCACGGTCTCGCCTGCCTCCGGGCAGTTCACGCAGAAGCCCGCCACATAATGCTGCGCGTAGGAGAACAGGTGGTCGCCGACCCAGGCGAGCGGCAGGTAGGCGATCGTCTCTTCCTTCTCGTCGAGCTTGTCGAAGACGTTGCCGTTCTGCGCCGAGAGGATGCAGTTGTCGTAGGAGAGCATGACGCCCTTCGGCCGTCCGGTCGTGCCCGACGTGTAGAGGATCACCGAGAGGTCGGCGCCCCTGCCCTGCGCAATCGATTCTTCCCAGCGCGCAAGCCGCGCGGGATCGGCGAGCTTGTCGCTGCCGGTCTTCTGCACATCGTCGATCCAGGACAGCTTGCCGCGATCGTAATCGCGCAGGCCGCGCGGCTCGTCGTAGACGATGTGGCGCAATGCCGGGACGCGTTCGGCCATCGACAGCACCTTGTCGACCTGCTCCTGATCCTGGACCACCGCGACCGTGACCTCGGCGTGCTCCAGCACATAGGCCATCTCGTCCGCGACCGAATCCGCATAGACCGGCACCGGCACGGCGCCGAGCGCTTGGCCCGCGCACATCGCCCAGTAGAGCCGCGGCCGGTTCGCGCCGATGACGGCAAACTTGTCGCCGCGCTTGAGCCCCAGTTCCTCGAGGCCGACCGAGAAGGTACGCACCTCGTCGAGCATCTGCCCCCAGGTCCACGACTGCCAGATGCCGAGGTCCTTGTGGCGCATCGCGACGCGGCTGCCACGCGTTTTTGCGTTCTCGATCAGGAGCTTCGGAAAGGTATCCGCATCGGCGCGCTCGTTGGCCACGACGCCGTCCCTCCGTGTCGCCGGGGCTCATCGCCGCGCGGCTGTTCACCCTCGCCGCCGTTGATCCATCGAAGACGGGCGTAAACGCCCTTTCGGACCGGCGGTTCTTTTGCCCTCTTGCGGCATATGAAATCACCGCGACAAGGGGGTCAAGCCTGCGGGCCCGCTAACGAATTGGCCTTTCGTCACATCCCGGCATGCCGCAGGGCGGAATGGCCCTCGTGTGCGGGCGCTGACTTGTCCTGCGCCGAAGTGCCGAGGATCGCAGCCAGCGCCGACGGCAGAGTCGCATGGCGGAAGGCAAAGCCGCTCTTGAGCGCCTTCTCGGGCACGATGCGCGCGCCGGACAAGAGCAAGTCCTTGACCATGTCGCCGCCGAGGAGCCGCAGCGGCGCTGCTGGCAGGCGCAGCACTGCCGGACGATGCAGCGCGCGCCCCAGTTCATGAGCGAACGCGGCGTTGCGCACCGGCTCCGGCGCGGTGGCGTTCAC
>JBAVXH010000307.1:0-14451 GCA_049698215.1 Xanthobacteraceae bacterium
GCTCAATCGCCTCAACGCGGACGAGACCACCAACGCGATCGCGATCGCGGCTTCGCTGGCGGCCGGAACGGTCGCGAACTTCGGCACGATGACGAAGTCGCTGCATGCTGGCCGCACCGCGCAGTCCGGCGTGCTCGCGGCGCGGCTCGCCAAGGCGGGCTACACCGCCTCGCCCGACGTGCTGGAGCATCCCGCCGGCTTCATGCACTCGCATTCCGCCTCGGGGAACCCGGCGGTCACGCGCGGCGACTGGGGCTTGGGCGAGACCTGGCGGCTGGAGAAGATGGGCATTAACATCAAGCGCTATCCGATGTGCTATGCGACGCATCGTTCGATCGACGCGATGCTCGATCTCGCGGCCGAGCACAATCTCGATCCGGCGTCGATCGACGAGATTCACGTGCGCATCGGCAATGCGCAGGATCTGATGCTGCGCAACCGCGAGCCGAAGACGGCGCTCGAAGCGAAGTTCTCGATCGAGTTCGCGATGGCCTCGGCGCTGATCGCCCGCAAGGTTGGCCTGAAGGAGCTCGACGACGGCTTCGTGCGCCGCGACGACATCATCGAGACGATGCGCAAGGTAAAGCGCACGACCACCGACGAGCGGATGCCCGACATGCCTCCCTTCGCGCCGGACGATCGTCTGAGCATCCGGCTCAAGAACGGCTCGGAGATTGCGCATGAGCCGGTGGTGCGCCCGAAGGGCCACTGGCAGAAGCCGCTCACCGAGGGCGAGCTGCGCGAGAAGTTTCTGGACTGCACCGACACGCGGCTCGGCCGGAAACAGGCCGAGGCGCTGTTCGACAAGCTGAACAATCTCGAAGATGTGGCGAGCCTGCGCGAGCTGCCGGTGGTCGCGCTGCGCTGACCTTGGCGCGATCTTGCCATGTGATACAATTTTTGCATGCCGAAGATCGCACCTTACGGATCATGGAAGTCGCCGATCACGTCCGACCTGATCGTCGCGCAGGCGATCTCGCTCGGCGACGTACAGATCGACGGCGGCGCCATCTATTGGCTTGAAGGCCGTCCGCAGGAGCAGGGCCGCAATGTTGTGGTTCGCTCAGGCGAGAGCCTCACGCCGGCGCCGTTCAACGCACGCACGCGCGTCCATGAATACGGCGGCGGCGCATGGCTTGTCGCGGATGGAGCAATCTACTTCTCGCATTTCGCCGACAGCCGACTTTATCGGCAGAGCGGCGGTGCGCCGCAGCCGCGCACGCCGGCGCCGCCGCGTCCGAACGCGTGGCGCTTTGCGGACGGCGTGATCGACAAACAGCGCAACCGTTGGATCGGTGTGCGCGAGGATCACGCCGCGGAGGGCGAGGCGGTCAATACCGTCGTCGCGGTCGATCTCGCCAGTGCAGGCGCCGAGCCCGGACGCATTCTTGTGCAAGGGCACGGCTTCTTCTCGTCGCCGCGGCTCTCGCCCGATGGCAGCCGGCTGATCTGGCTTGCGTGGGATCATCCCAACATGCCGTGGAACGGCACCACGCTCTATCTGGGCGCGCTCGACTCCAATGGCACGCCGGCCGCGCCACAGGTCATCGCGGGCGGCGTTGCGGAGTCGATCTTCCAACCCGAATGGTCGCCGGACGGGCGTGCGATCGTCTTCGCGTCGGACCGCACCGGATGGTGGAACCTCTACCGCTACGATGTCGCGACGCGGGAGACGCATCCCCTGCTGACAATGCAGGCCGAGTTCGGCGCAGCGCAATGGGTTTTCGGAATGGCGACGTATGCGTTCGCCGGGGCCGACCGCATCGTGTGCACCTACACCGACGGCGGCCTGGCGCGCCTCGCGACAATGAGCCTCACCGGCGGTCCGCTCAAGCCAGTCGAAACGCCGTTTACCGATATCTCCGCGGTGCGCGCCGAGGGTGACACCGTGGCATTTATCGGCGGCTCGGCGCGCATTCCGACGAGTGTTGTGACGCTCAATCTGCGCGACGGCACGCATCGCGTCCTCAAGCAGTCGACGGACATTCTCGAGGATTCGAACCTGAAGATCGCCGACTACCTGACGACGGCCGAGTCTGTCGAATTTCCGACCTCGAACGGCAAGACCGCATTCGCCTTGTACTATCCGCCGTTCAATCCGGACTATGCGCCGCTCAAGGATGAGAAGCCGCCGGTACTGGTGAAGGTGCATGGCGGGCCAACTTCTGCGGCATCGAGCACGCTCTCGCTGCGCAATCAGTTCTGGACCAGCCGTGGGATCGCGGTGCTCGACGTGAATTACGGCGGCAGCACCGGTTTCGGTCGCGAGTATCGCGAGCGGCTGTGGCGCACGTGGGGCGTCGTCGATGTGGAGGACAGCATCAACGGCGTGCGGTTTCTCGACGCGCAGGGCCGGGTTGACGCCAAGCGTGCGGTCATCACCGGCGGAAGCGCGGGCGGCTACACGACGCTCGCGGCGCTGACCTTCCACGACTTCTTCCAGGGCGGCGCGAGCCACTACGGCGTGAGCGATGCTGCCGCGCTCGCGCGCGACACGCACAAGTTCGAGTCGCGCTATCTCGACTGGTTGATCGGGCCCTATCCGGAGGAAGAGGCGCTTTACCGCGAACGTTCCCCGCTCTTCCATGCGGAGCGCGTGTCGAAGCCGGTGATCTTCTTTCAGGGCGACGAGGACGCCGTGGTGCCGCCGAGCCAGACGGAGGCCATGGTCGAGGCTTTGCGCCGCAAGGGCAACCGTGTCGGGTACTTTCTGTTCGCCGGCGAACAACACGGTTTCCGCAAGGCCGGCAATATCCAGCGCAGTCTCGATGCCGAGCTTTATTTCTACGCCGTTGAGGTGTTCGGCACGGGGCTGACGTTCTAGGCCGACGGCTCTTTCAGGACGGGGCGCCGAGATAACCGTCGATCGGCAACGTCAAGCGCCCATCCACCATCGGCAAACAATCCGGCGGAAAGTCCTGCCGGATGCGGCCGCCGCGCTCGGCGACCAGCCCGAGGAAGCGGTCGAGGTTGCGCATCGCCCCGGTCGGCAGGTCGTGCAGCACCATCAGGCTCCAGGGTAACGCCGCGCACTGGTCGAGCGCGCGTTCGACCCAGCCCTCCGGGTCCTGCCAGTCGCGCGGCAGCGCGCTCCACAGCACGATGCTGGCGCGCGCTTGCGCGAGGTGATCGAGCGCGGGCCGCGAGAGCAGGCGGCGGTCGAGGTTGCCGCCCTGGCCATAGGGCCGGAAGAAGCGGTGCGGGTGCAGGAGTGAGCCGATGGCGTCCTGCGTGCGGTCGAACTCGGCATTCGCCGCGTCCGGCTGCATCAGCCCGAACGGCAGCGAGTGGCTCCAGGTGTGGTTGCCGATCCAGTGCCCTTCCGCATGCGCCCGCTCGGCGAGCGCGCGGTTTTCCGGCCGCGCCACCTTCTCACCGATGACGAAGAAGGTCGATTTGACGTTTCGGCGCGCCAGCACATCGAGCACGAACGGCGTCACGTCCGCGGTCGGGCCATTGTCGAAGGAGAGCGTGAGATCGAACATTCTTCACAAACCTCATCCTGAGGTGCGAGCGTAGCGAGCCTCGAAGGATGGCGGCAAGCTTGGTGTCTGTTACCATCCTTCGAGACGGCGGCTGCGCCGCCTCCTCAGGATGAGGACTTGAGTTACACCGGTGCGGGAGCGGGCGCGCCCGCCACCTGCGGCTCTTCGCCCTCCTTCTGCCGGCGTCCCGCGGTCTGCCACACCATGGTGCGCCGCTCGATCGCGCGCGCAAACGTGTCGAACAGGATCGAGAGCAGCAGGATCATCACGATCGCGCCGAACACGTGCGGCGAATCGAGGATGGTGCGATAGCGCGTCACCAGGTAGCCGATGCCGGCCGCCGAGGTGAGCATCTCGCTCACCACCACGCCGATGATGGTGAGCGCGCCGCCGAGGCGCAGGCCGGTCAGCACAGTGGGGATCAAGGCCGGGATGATCACGCGCGTGATCTGCTGCGGGAGCGTCGCGCCCATGCTGCGCGCGGCGAGCAGGAGCTGTGCGTCGATGGTCCGGATGCCGGCCGCGGTCGAGAGCATCACGGGGAAGAAACCGTAGACGCCGGCGAAGATGATCTTCGACTGCGAGCCGATGCCGAACCAGGCGGTGAAGATCGGATAGAGGATCACGATCGGCACCGCGTAGAGCGAGGAGAACACTGGCAGCAGCAGGCTGCGCAGCAGCGCGATGCCGCCGACCAGTGCGCCGGCGAGGATGCCAAGGCCGCAGGCGATCAGCATCGCGAAGGCGACCTCATAGAGTGTGACGGACAGCTCGGACGCATACTCGCGCCAGTCCTTCACCAGCACGGCGACGACTTTCGATAGCGGTGGGAGGAACAGCTCGGGGATCATGCCGGTGCGCGGGAACAGCTCCCAGAACACGAGCAGCGCGACGAGGATCAGCCAGCGCACGGTGGCGGGGGAGGGGCGTTTCATTACTCCCCCTTCCGGATCTGCTGCCAGATGCGATCGCGCAGCTTGGCGAATACTTCCGTACCCATCATCTCGTAATTGCGCGGGCGCGGCAGCGGCACGGTAATGCGATCGATGATGCGGCCGGGCCGCGCCGACATCACCAGCACCTCGTCGGCGAGATAAACCGCCTCAGTCAGGCTGTGGGTGACGAACACCACGGTCTTGGCGGTCTGCGACCAGATGCGCAGCAGCTCGTGGCCCATAGTCATGCGCGTCTGCTCGTCGAGCGCCGCGAACGGCTCGTCCATCAGCAGTACGGGCGGGTCCTGCACCAGCCCGCGCGCGATCGAGACGCGCTGCTTCATGCCGCCGGAGAGCTCGTGCGGGTAGCGCGAACCGAATCCCTGCAGCCCCACGAGATTGAGCATGTCGTTGGCGCGTGCGGCGCGCTCGGCTTTCGGCGCGTGACGCAGCGCGAGCGGAAACTCGATGTTGTCGAGTGCGGTGAGCCAGGGAAACAGGCTCGCCTCCTGGAACACGACGCCGACGCGGTCCGGGTCGGGCGCATCGATGGTGCGGCCCTGGATGTGGATCGTGCCCGAGGTCTGGTGACGCAAGCCCGCCATCATCATCAGCAGCGAGGTCTTGCCGCAGCCGGATGGGCCGACGAGGACGACGAAGCGCCCGGCGCCGACTGTCATCGAGATGTCTTGCAGCGCCGGGACCTCGCCTTCGCGCCCCGCGTAGGTGTGCGACAGCCGCGCGACCTCGATCGCGGCGTTGGCCGGCGCGCTCTGCACGAGGCTGAGGTTGGTCACGTTCGCCATGCGCTCACGCGATTTTCGAGGAAGCGCACCGTCTCGTTGAAGAGGATCGCGACGACGGCGAGCAGGATCACGCCGGCAAAGAGTTGCGGCAGCTGGAAGTTCTCGCCCCAGTTCGAGATCAGGTGGCCGATGCCGGTGCGCGAGGCATACATCTCGGCGATCATCACGCCGGTGAAGTTGAAGATCATCGAGATGCGCAGCGTCTCGAGCAGGATCGGCATCATGCTCGGCACGTAGACGCGCCTGAGGATTTGCAGGCGCGTCGCGCCGTAGGAGCGCGCCACCAGCACGTGGTCGGCTTTCACGGACTCGACCGCGGCGGTCGCGCTCATGATCACGACGAACAGGGTGGAGAATGCCGCGTAGGCGACCTTCTGCTGGAAGCCGATGCCCATGATCAAAATGAACATCGGCAGGAAGATCGATTTCGGCACGCTGAAGACATAGAACAGCAGCGGCTTGAAGATCTGCCCGGCGTAGTCGTATTCGGCGATCAGCACGCCGATCGCGGCCCCGAGCGGCACCGCGATGATGAAGGCGACGATCACTTCCGCCGCGGTGACGAGGATCGCCTCCTGCACCTGGCTCCGTTGAACAATCTGAACCAAGGTCGCCAGCACGTCGGTCAGCGGCGGCAGCAGCAATGGGTTGACCACGCCGTTGCGCGGCAACGTCTCCCATGCGGCGAGCACGATTGCGAGGAGCAGAAGGCGGATGGCGATGAGCTGGAAACGGGACATGTCTCTTTCTTTCCCCTCTCCCGCTTGCGGGAGAGGGTGGCGAACGCCGAAGGTGTGAGCCGGGAGACGGCGATTGATCTAGAGCGAATGCCCTCTCCCGCCCTCGCATTCGCTCGGGCACCCTCTCCCGCAAGCGGGAGAGGGGAAAGCAACCTCACACCATCGTCGGAACAGGCTTGAACTTCGTCGTGTAAATGTCCTCCACCGGCGCGAGATCGGTCATGCCGATCATGCGCGCCATGTCGAGCGCGAGATTCATCCAGTCCTTCTGCATCGCGCCGTCCTTCGACAGCTTGAGAATGTTGCCGTCGAGTTCGGCTTCCGCGATGTTCTCCGGGATCTCGTCGATCTCGGCGATCAGCTTGATCGCGGCCGCGCGGTTCTTCGGATCTTGCAGGAAGGCGAGCCCGCCGTAGAGCGCGTTCAGCGTTTTTTGCAGCACCTGCGGCTTGTCCTTGATGAACTTGTCGGTCGCCATCCAGGCGCCGGTCATGTTCGGCGGCACCGACGCGCCGTAGTCGATCAGGCTGCGCGCCGTCTTCTCGATGAACAGCTTGTAGGAGAGCGGCGAGTACATCACGCTCGCGTCGATGTTACCCGAGAGCAGGTTCGGCACCAGCCCGCCGCCGCCGAGCGGCACGCGCGTGAAGGTGATCTTGCGGTCCTGCTGGGTCCACAGCGCGAGAATGTCGGTGCCCGAGCCGGCCGACGTGATGCCGACCTTCTTGCCGGCGAGATCCTTTGCATCCTTGATGGGCGAATCCGGTTTCACCACCAGATGCCAGCCGTAATAGCCGAGCGCCGCGCCCGCGACGTTCTTCGCCATCACGCCCTTCTTGATCCCGGCCGCGACCGATGACGCGGAATTGAGGATCACGTCAGCGGCACCCGCCGCCATCGCCTCGTAGCCCTCCGCGCCACCGCGGTAGATCGTCAGCTCCGCCTTGATGCCTTCCTTGTCGAACAGCTTTTGGCGCAGCGCCGTCTCGGCGATGATGGTCGGATAGTAGGTCTTGGTCGGCAGGCCGATGCGCACCACTTGCGTCTGCGCGCGCGCAATCGGCGGAAGCCCGAGCGCCGCGACGCCCGCCACGCCGTAGCCGAGCACGCGCCGGCGCGATGGACTGCGAAATAGGATTGTCATGAGCGTCTCCCCCTGCGGTTCATTCTTGATCGCGGTTGGCCCGCGGTTTGCCTCAGTCTAGGGCAGATCGAAGGGCACGCAAAAGTGCTTTGAGGTCGCGTCTTTGCGCTCAGTTCTTGGGCTCCACATCGAGCCGTGCGACCCACCCCTCGAGCCCTGAGCGGGCCGCCGGATAGCGCTCCATGACCAGCGGATCGTGGCCGGGAATGACGCGCGAGAGCGAGCCTGCGAGCTTTTTCATCGTCTCGTAGCCGTCGAGCACCTCGCCCACATGGTAGGTGATGGGAAACACGCGGCCCTGCTCGATGTGGGCATAAAGGTGGGTCGTATCGGAGGCGAGCACGACCGGCCCGCGCTTGGTCTTCACGCATACGCACTGCAGGCCTTTCGAGTGGCCGCCGATCTTGTGGACCGTGATGCCCGGCGCGACCTGGCTGACGCCGTCGTGAAAGTTCACGCGGCCAGCGAACACCTTGCGCACCATGGCGACCACGTCCTCCTCCTCGAACGGGACGCGCAGGTGCTGATGGCACATGCAGCGGCCGGTCGCGTAGGCCATCTCGGTATCCTGCAGGTGGTAGCGCGCATTCGGAAACGTGTCGTAGTTGCCACAATGGTCGTAGTGCAGGTGCGAGATGATGACATTCTTGATGTTGTTCGGCGCGATGTCGATCGCCTTCAGCCCTTCGGCGATCGGCTTTGAGATCACGCGCCCGCGCTTCTTCGCCATCGCGGCATCGAAGCCGGTGTCGACCACGAACGTGCCGGACGGCCCGGTGATCGCCCAGACGTAGTAGTCGATCGGCTCCGGCGCGTCGTGCGGATCGCCGCCGATGTAATTCTCGGCCTTCCTGCGCTCATGGCGGCCGTATTTGATGGCGTAGATGTCGTGGATGTCGTCGGACACAAGCTCCTCCCTCTTGTTTCGTCATGGCCGCGCTTGTCGCGGCCATCCACGTCTTTCGTTCACGTCAGCAAGACGTGGATGCCCGGCACAAGGCCGGGCATGACGAAAAAGAACCTACTTCTTCTGCTCGGCAAACACCTCTCTTGCCTGCCGGAACGCATCAACGCCGGCTGGAATGCCCGCATAGATCGACATGTGGATGAAGATCTCGCGGATCTGCTCCTTGGTGAGCCCGTTGGTCAGCGCGCCGCGGATGTGCAGCTTCAATTCGTGCGGGCGATTGAGGATCGCGATCATCGCGAGATTGAGCATCGAACGCTCCTTTTTGGAGAGACCCTCGCGGCCCCAGCCTGCGCCCCAGCAATACTCGCTGACGAACTCCTGAAACGGCCGGTTGAAGTCGTCCGCGCTTTTCATCGAGTTCTCGACATACTCCTTGCCGAGCACTTCGGCGCGGATGCGCAGTCCGGTCTCGTAAGTCTTCTGGTCCATGGTAACGTCCTCCTTGTTCGTTTTCGGGGGTTTTCGATGAGCGATTACCCGGGAGCCGCGTGGCTTGCGCGCTACCGCGAGCGGGTGAACGGCGACGCCGAATTAAAGGTCATCGGCGACTGGTTCACAACCACGTTCGGGCTCACCTTCGGCGATACCCGCTATGCGGTGAAGGTCGAGAAGGGGCAGATCACCGATATCGTGACCCCGAAGCTCGACATCCGCACGCCGTTCGGCTTCCGCGCGCCGGTTGCGGTATGGCGCAAGTTTCTGAGCGCGAACCCGCCGCCGCTGTTTCACGACTTCTTCGCTATGCTGATGCGCGTGCCGGAGTTCGTGCTCGAAGGCGACAGCCTGATCGCGATGCAGAATGCGCGCGCGCTTCACCGCATGATGAACATCATGCGTGAGACAGGAGCGCCCAATGTCTGACTTCGAGCCGATCGTGGGCCGCTACCTTGCGGTGGATATCGAAGGCGCGCCGCACCGCGTGCATGTCGAGGAGGCCGGGCAGGGCGTGCCGCTGCTCTGCTTGCATACCGCCGGCGCGGACTCGCGCCAGTACCGCCACGTGCTCAACGACACGGAGATCACGGACCGCTTTCGCGTGATCGCGTTCGACCTGCCGTATCACGGGCGTTCGACGCCGGCCGACGGCTGGTGGCTGAAGAAATATCGCCTCACCACGCAAAGCTATCTCGCGATGATCCGCGCGGTGTGGCTCAAGCTCGGCCTGGAGAAGCCGGTGGTGATGGGCTGCTCGATGGGCGGCGCGATCGTGCTGAAGGTCGCGGCCGAATACCAAGAAGAGCTGACCGGCATCGTGGGGCTGGAAAGCTCGGCCTACGCGCCCGGCCGCTACAACGAGCTGCTACACCATCCGGCGATCCACGGCGGCGAGCTCGCGGCGAGCTACACCTACGGGCTCAACTCGCCGAACAGCCCCGAGGCGAACCGGCGCGAAAACTGGTGGTACTACAGCCAGGGCGGCCCCGGCGTTTATCAGGGCGATGTCCACTTCTACTCAAATGACTGGGACGGGCGCGAGGACATCAAGCGCATCGACACCAACCGCTGCCGGGTCGCGCTGCTGACCGGCGAGTACGACTATTCCTGCACGCCCGCGATGAGCGAAGCGGTGGCGGCGAGCATTCCCGGCTCGCGGCTCACCATCATGCAGGGCATGGGGCATTTCCCGATGGTGGAGAACTATCCGGAGTTCCGGCCGTATCTGCTGCAGGCACTGGCGCACGTGGCGGGGTGAGTGCGCCCGCGCTCAGGCCTCTCCTTCTTTCCCCTCTCCCCAACGGGGAGAGGGTCGCCGACGAAGTCGGCGGGGAGAGGGGGTATGCAAGAAAGCCCTCTCCCGCCTCACGCGCTGCGCTCGTTCGGCACCCTCTCCCGCAAGCGGAAGAGGGGAAAGAGAAGGGTCAATCCCCCTTCACCCCGTGAATGTCCGGAAAAAACATGTCCTGCCATTTCGCCGGGCGCTGCTTGATCGAGCCGACATCCGCCATGAAGTTCGCGTATTTCATCACGCTCTCGGGTGAGGTGGTGAAACGCACGTCTGGGTCGTTCAGGATCTCCATCAGGTCATCGAGCTTCCAGCCGCGGCCTTCGCCCGAATTGAGGAATACTTCCGCCGCCGCTTTCTTGTCGGCGTTGATGAACTCGATCGCGGCCTGCAGCGCCTTGAGCACCGCCGCGTAGGCCTTCGGGTTCTCCTCGTAGAACTTGGTCGGCGCGTAGAGCATCGTGAAGGTGCTCGGGCCGCCCATGATCTCGTTCGAGGTCGTGATGGTGCGTACCGCGGGGTCGCGCCGCTCGCGCTGATGGAATGGCGGCGAAGTGAAGTGCGCGGTGATCTCGGACTTGCCTGACAGCAGCGCGACGACACCCTCCGGATGCTGCAGCGACACCGTGTAGGGATCGTATTTGGCGAACTGATCCTTGCCGCTCTCCTTGATCGCCTGCATCTGCATGATGATCGCCGGGATCGAGACCTTCACGGCGGTGACGGCGATCTTGTCAGTCGGAGCCAGGTCCTTCAGCGACTTGAGATGCGGCGCCTTGGTGTTGAGATACATCGGAATCGACGTCATCGCCGCGACGCCCATCACCTTCATGTTGGCGCGGGTGCGGTCCCACAGCGTGATGAAGGCGGGCGGTCCCGCTGGCGCAAAGTGCGCCGCGCCGGCGAGCAGCATGTCGTTCACCACCGCCGGGCCGCCAAGCAGGATGTACTCGGCCTTGAGGTTGAGGCCCATCTTACTAGCCTCGGTCTCGACCAGCTTCTTCTCCTCCATCACGGTCAGCGCCAGGAAGCCGACGCCGCCCGCGCCCTTCGGGATCTTCACCACATCGACTTCGGCGTGCGCCAGCGTGGGGGCGAGCAGGATTGCCGCGAGGAGTGCGCGTGTCATGCTCATGCCTTCTTGCCGACCTGAACGCCGGCGATCCGCTCGAGCGGCTTCACGAACTCGGTGATGTCCGCGTCCGGGCCCATCTCAGCCTTGCCGATCGCCATCACCTGCCGCACCGCATTGCCGACGATCATCGGCGTACTGAGCGCCTCCGCCTCGTCGAGGCAGAGCTTGATGTCCTTGTAAAGAAGCCCGGTGGTGAAGCCGAAATCGAAGCGGCGCGGCACCACGCAGCGCGGGAACTTGTCGGCGGTCGCCGTGTTGCGGCCGGAGCCCGCGTTGATCACGTCGAGCATCGTGGTCGGATCGAGGCCGGCCTTGACGCCCATGACCATCGCTTCCGCCGTGATGGTGATCGCGGTGGCGGAGAGCAGGTTGTTGATGACCTTCATGGTCTGCCCGGCGCCCGGCTGATCGCCGATGTAGAAGAATTTGCCGAGCACCTCGATCGCAGGACGCAGCTCGTCGGCGAGCGCCCTCGGGCAGGCGATCATCACTGCAAGCGTGCCCTTCTCGGCGCCGGACGGGCCGCCGCTCACCGGCGCATCGACCGCCGTGATGCCTTTCTTCGCGAGCCCTTCCGCCACCTCCTTGGCAACGCGCGGGCCGGTGGTCGAAAGATCGACGAATACCTTGGCCTTGCTGCCTTCGATCACGCCGTCTTTGCCGAGCGCGACCGCTTTGACGATATCGGGCGTCGGCAGGCTGACCAGCACGGTCTCGCACTGCGAGGCGACATCGGCCGGAGATTTGGCGCGCTTTGCGCCGCGCTGCTCCAGCCGCTGCATCGCGGTCTCGTTGGTGTCGAAGATCGTCAGCGCGTAGCCCGCTTCAATGAGGCGGCTCGCCATGTGCTGGCCCATCCGGCCGACGCCAATGAAGCCGAGCTGTTTGTCGGGCATTTCGTCCTCCGCGTTGTTGCGCGACCGTTAGCAGAGAGATGCCGCGCCAGAAAGGGCATGGAACGCCGCGCATCTTGCGCTAACGTGCGCGAAAATCCGGGAGGACACATGCATAAGCTCCTGCCCACCACGCTGGTCGGCTCCTATGCGCAACCGGACTGGCTGATCGACCGCGAGAAGCTCGCGGGCCGCTTCCCGCCGCGCGTGCGCGCGAAGGAGCTGTGGCGCGTCGCGCCGGAGTTTCTCGATCAGGCGCAGGACGACGCGACCTTGCTGGCGATCCGCGCGCAGGAGCAGGCCGGCCTCGACATCATCACGGACGGCGAGATGCGGCGCGAAAGCTATTCCAACCGTTTTGCGACCGCGCTCGAAGGCGTCGACATCGACAATCCCGGCACCGCGCTCGACCGCTCCGGCCATCCCAACCCGGTGCCGCGCGTCACCGGCAAGGTGCGGCGCAAGCACCCCGTGGAGGTGCGCGATGTAAAATTCCTGCGCCAGAATACCGATCGCATGATCAAGATGACGGTGCCGGGCCCGTTCACCATGTCGCAGCAGGCGCAGAACGATTTCTACCAGGACGAGGAGGAGATGGCGCTCGACTATGCGGCGGCCGTCAATGCCGAGATCAGGGACTTGTTCGCGGCCGGTGCCGACGTAGTGCAGATCGACGAGCCCTATATGCAGGCCAGACCTGAGAAGGCGCGCAAGTTCGGCCTCAAGGCGCTCAACACCGCGCTCGACGGCGTCACCGGCACGACCGCCGTGCATATCTGCTTCGGCTACGCGGCGATCATCCATGTGCGGCCGGAGGGCTATTCGTTCCTGCCGGAGTTCGCAAACTCACCGGTGCAGCAGGTCTCGATCGAGACCGCGCAGTCGAAGCTCGATTGTGCGGTGCTGGAGAAGCTTTCCGGCAAGACCATCCTGCTCGGCGTGCTCGACCTGTCCGACATGAGCATCGAAACGCCGGAGACGGTTGCGGCGCGCATCCGCCGCGCGCTGCCGCACCATCCTGCGAAGGACATCATCGTGGCGCCCGACTGCGGGCTGAAATACCTGCCGCGCGACGTGGCGTTCGGGAAGATGTGCGCGATGGTGGCGGGCGCCGCGATCGTGCGGCGTGAACTGGAAGATTGATCCCTCCTTCGTCATCGCCCGCGAAGGCGGGCGACCCAGTAAACGCCGATCTGCATTGTTGCGGATAGCCGCCTGCAATGTTTCGCGTTGTGCTGTCACGAAAGCTCTGTGATTACTGGGTGCCCCGCCTTCGCGGGGCATGACGGAACGAGAATATGAACTCCAACCTCACCGCCGAACGCCCGACCTTCGTCACCCACCTCGAATGCGCCATGCATGGCGACCGCTATGAGGCGGACACGCTGCACAATTTGTCCAGGGCCGGCAAACCGCTGCTGGTGCGCTACGATCTCGCCGGAGTGAAGCAGGCGCTGACCAAGGACGCGCTGAAAGAGCGGCCGGACGGGTTGTGGAAGTGGCGCGAGCTTCTTCCCGTGCGCAAGGTAGAAAACATCGTCAGCCTCGGCGAGGACGCAACGCCGCTGATTTCCCTGCCCAAGCTCGCATCGAGGCTCGGCGGCGGCGAGATCATCGTGAAGGATGAAGGCCGCCTGCCGACCGGCTCTTTCAAGGCGCGCGGTCTCGTGATGGCGGTGTCGATGGCGAAGGCGCTCGGCGTCAAGCACATGGCGATGCCGACCAATGGCAACGCGGGCGCGGCACTTGCCGCCTACGCGAGCCGCTGCGGCATCAAGACCACGATCTTTTGTCCGGAAGATACGCCCGAGATTAATCTCTCGGAGATCGCGCTCGAAGGCGCGCACGTCTATCGCGTCAACGGGCTGATCGACGACTGCGGCAAGCTGGTCGGGCAGGGCCGCGAAGCGACAGGCTGGTTCGATACGTCCACCCTGAAAGAGCCGTACCGGATCGAAGGCAAGAAGACGATGGGTCTGGAGCTTGCCGAGCAGTTCGGCTGGGGCCTGCCCGACGTGATCTTCTATCCAACCGGCGGCGGCACCGGCCTGATCGGCATGTGGAAGGCGTTCGCCGAACTGGAGGCGATCGGCTTCATCGGCGCGAAGCGTCCGCGCATGGTCGCCGTGCAGGCCGAAGGCTGCGCCCCGATGGTGCGCGCGTGGGAGAAGGGCGAGGAGCACGCGCCGCGCTTCGAGAATGCGCACACGATTGCGTCGGGCATCCGCGTGCCGCAGGCGGTGGGTGACTTTCTCATCCTCCGTGCGGTGCGTGAGTCCGGCGGCTTTGCGATTGCGGTGTCGGATGAGGCCATTCAGGATGGCGTGAACGAAGTCGCGCGCGAGGAGGGCTTCCTGATGTGCCCCGAGGGCGGCGCGACCTATGCGGCCTATAAAGCAGCGCTCGTTGACGGCCGCGTGAAGAAGACCGATCGCGCCGTGCTGTTCAACTGCGCCACCGGCTTGAAATATCCGATGCCGAAGGTGACGGCCACGCTCGACCGCAACAAGCCAATCGATTTCACTAAACTGTAGGGCGGGCAAAGCTTGCGTCCGCGCAGCGGAGCAAGCGTGCCCGCCATCATGTGTGGCGGCGGGCACGTCGCTGCGCTCCTTTGCCC
>JBAVXH010000308.1:0-6418 GCA_049698215.1 Xanthobacteraceae bacterium
GCCACCACGGCGCGATCGCCACCTCGGCGACGCAGGCGCCGTCATGCGCGTGCACCATCAGGTCGGCCGCGGTCACGATCGCGGCGTGCTTGGCCGGATGGCGGCTGCTGTAGCGAAACAGCAGCACGTCGCCGGGCGCGAAGGCTTGGGCATCATCGAGCTCGACCAGATGCCGCCGCGCGGCCTCGGCGAGCGCTTCAGCGCCGGACGCTTCGGCCCAGTCCGGCGTATAGGCGGGTGTCGTCTCCGGCTCCGCGCCGTTGAGCGCGCGCCACACCCCGCGCACGAGCCCGAGGCAGTCGCAGCCGATACCCTTGAGCGAGCCTTGATGGCGGTAGGGCGTGCCGATCCAGGCGCGCGCCTCCGCGACGACGCGGGTGCGGGTGGGAGACATTGCGAAGCTCTGGCAGGTCGTGCGAGTGCGCGACGCAGATGGAATTTGCCAGCGCTGGCGCAGCCCGGACCAAGGTTATCCCTGATAAAGCCGAAAGCCTGGCGGAACGAGCGGGCTGTCGGATCGGATCACATCCAGCGTCAGCCCATAGACGCGGCTTAGCCGCAGGCCGAATACCGAGTCGTCGTGGCATCGATACCACACGCCGTCATAAGGAGGGTCCGCCGGAATCCACTCCGCGCCGCCCATTAAGCCGATGCGGATCCCCTCGAACTCGGCCGGCGTCACAATCCTGATTTCTCTATTGCCGGGGCGAGAATGTGGGTCAAGACGGTCAACTTCTTTCCGATCCGGTGAGTAACACCACGACAGTCCGAACCACAGTCCGGTCCATGGCTCGGGCGTCCATTTGCCCTCGCTCTGCCATTCGCGGATGGTCGCTCTGGCGACCTCCTCCTTGTCGCTGCCGTAGCGCGTTTGCAACTCCCACTGGTTCGGCTTGTTGCCGCCCGCGACCGGCTTCGCGCCCGCATCCATCAATGCGCAGATGGAGAAGTAGATGTACGCGGCGAGCGAATCGTCGTCGAGCTCGAACCCGTATCGGCCGTGATAGACGATCTCCCACATGCCGACCGGCAGGTCATCGAGCGTACCAGGCGTGCAGGCGAACCTCTCATTCATCGAGCCGCCGTCGCCTGTGTGCTTTCTTTCAATCATGTCCGGGCAGTCCGGAAATCACGACCTGTAAATACCGACGATAGTATATTCTCAAACTCGCTCGTGATTTAGCGACCGTTCGGCGAATTGATTAATCGTATCCCGTTCCAGTTCTACTGCCCTCGAATACGACTTTCTGAAATTGCGGAGGGAGGTATCCGCGTTGCAGGCCGTCAACAACCTCGCCACTGCGAATGATCAACCCCATCCGGGGCCATGATTTTTCCGTTCCCGGCACATCGAGCGCAATCACGATCTCCCAGTCGGGAAGCTCGGCCAGCAACATGCGCAGCATCCTCACCAGATCGCGATCAAGCATGCGCAGTTTGTGAATCTCGATTGTATGACGCCGGTGGCCATAATTATCATCCACCAGCAGATAGTCGGCATTCCCGAAATGATCTTCGGTTCCAAACGGAATGAGCACAGCCCTAATCCGGTCGTACAGCGCCGACCAAACCATCTGTTGCGCAGGATCGTCGGCGTCAGTCATGGAAGCCTCATCAGCTGTTATTCATTACCACGGAATCGGCCGCCTCTGAAGATTTCGCGCATCCACATCCGCATGTTGAAATTCCGAATTCGAGGATCGCCAGACGTCACGATCTCGCCGAGGAGTTCGCGAGCCTGCTGTGGCGACATCTGCTCTTCGGTTATGTTGTTCTTCGCCAAGAAGCGATCAAATTGCTCATTCACGGCTTTGTTGTAAGCGCGATGTGAGCTGTCGAAGACGTTCGTTCGCGTGTCTTCCAGCTTTCCAGTCGTCGTTTCTTCGAAGACTTTGCGCGTGTCATCCGAGAGACGCCTATCTTTGTACACTTGTCGCGGGACGTAGTGATGACCGGGACGCCGCATCGCGGCCGGCTGCGACACCAGCTCCGGTTTCGGCTTCTTTCCGAAGTCAAACCTTCCGCGATCCCGCGGCTGGCCGTCCCACTTGCGGTCGACGCCCGCCTTCTGCTGCGCGGCATATCGCTTGTACGTTTCGACAAATCGCTCCCACGCGATATCGCACCTGATGCGCGCGGCTTCATCGGCGCGCGCTTCGGCCGCGCGCTTCTCCGCAATCTCCCGCTTCACCTCGTCCAGGTCGCGGCGTGCCTGCTCAATCGAGCGCGCAAGCGACTCGCGCCGAGCAGCGTCTTGTCGCGCCTCCTCCTGCGCCTCCTTGAGCCGCACGCGCAGCATGGACGGATCAAGCCAGCCCGGCGGCCTTGCCTCGGGCGTGCCGGCCGCGGCGAAGCGATAGGCATCGGCGCGCAGGAAGCGCTTGCGCTGATGTTCGAGCCAGGCCGGATGAAAGTAGGTCATGGAGATGTCTCGAACTGTAGTTTGCGCGGCAGCAAGACGGTGGGCACGGCGCGCAAGGGCGCGCCTTTGCCCACCCTACGGCTATGTGTTCGTCCTCCCCGGCACCGGATACGCGATGACGAAGTCGTTGCCCGGGATATGCGGGAAGCCGCGGAAGTTGACCGCATTGGCGAAGCGGTCGCGGCAGGTTGCAAAGCGCTTGTCGCAGCCGGCGGTGACCGTGAAGGCGTCGCCTACCGCGAGCGGCTCGCCCGGCTTCTGCCATAGCTCGATCAGCACGCCGTCGAGCGCGACGCGATGCGTCTTCACCTCGACGGCAAAGCCACTATTCGGGCCACCTGTGAAGCTGAGCTTGCCGCCCGTGAACCAGCCGTCCGCGAAGGCATCGAGCCCCGCCGCATGAAACGCCGCGGCGCCCGCAAGCGCCGCCACCGTGCCGCTGCCGCGAAACGCCGGGTGGGTGAGATCGATCGCGCAGCGCGCATCGCCGAGATCGGCCGAGCATGTCGCGGTGTAGAGGCGCCCGTTCTCCTCATTGAGCCGAGCGCTCAGCGAGCGGAATTCGGCCGAGAACGCCTTGCCCTCGCGCCGCACCTCGCCGAGCACGCCCTTGGCGAGCAGCACGGAAAGCGACGGGTCGCTCCAGTCGACCAGATGCACCTCGATGTCGGCCGCATCGTAGCGCCCGGCTGCGAGATCGGACTCGGCGAGCGAGTCGTCGGCGAGCGCGCCCGCGATCTCCGAGCCGTCCACCTGCAGGCCGAGCCGCGCGGTTGCCTCCGATGCGGTGAGCCCGGCGCCGGCGTGGCAGAGCGTGCCCGCGACGGTGAGATCGGAGTCATGCTCAGTGAAGCCCATCATCACGCCGTCGCGGCGCGTGACGATCCAGCAGCGCGCCAGCGTGGTGACACCGGAGTTGAGCTTCGCCTGCAGGGCGGGAGGGATGGTGCGCATGTTGTGCTCGGGTCATTCCGGAAGCCGAGCAACGCGAGGCTGTCCGGAATCCATAACCACAAGCCGTGCGATTCTTCGGCAGTCGTGGTTATAGATTCCGGGCTCGCTCGCTACGCTCGCGCCCCGGAATGACGGCTAGAGTTTGATCTCCACCAGCGGAATGCGCGGCACACTGCCGGCCGCGAAGGCGGAGAGATCGACTTCGAGGTAGTCCGTGTCGAAACGCACCGGCACGTCGAACAGGAATCCGGCGCGCACCGCAGCGCTTGGCGCCGGCACATGCCCGGGAAGAAACGCCACGATGCCGGTCGCGGCATCGCAGCTGAACGCCACGCCTTCCGTCTGCTCCACGCCGCCGACCGCGACGCGCACCGAGTTCGCCACCGGCTTTACGATCGGGCGCTGATAGGGCGCATGCGCGGCGCCATAAGTCTTAAGCAGCGGAAATTCAGTCTGCGCGCCGTCGCCCGTGCCGATCGCCTGGTCGAGCGGCGAGATGCTCGCGCCCGGTGCGGCGGAGGAATGATCGAGCCGGTCGCGCCAGCGAAAGCCGTAGAGGCGCCCGCGCCGCTCCTCGAAGAACGCCACCACCTGCGCGAGCGCGTCGAGCGTCTTCACGCCGTAGCCCGCGTCATAGCGGCGGCGCGAGTGCGCCCAGCGCGCGTTGCGCTCCTCGCGGCCGGAGCCGAGCGCGACGATTTCGGTCTTGCGCTCCGGCCCGCCCGCGCTTTTCAGCGCGATGTCGATCGGGAACAGGATTTCGTGGAAGCCCGCCATTACATCCTCCGTTGCCCGCGCGAAACCGCGCGCGCGATGAGGCCGGTGAGATAGACGTCGGAGCGGCGGAAGCTCTCCGCATCCGGCGTCGCGATGTTGACAGTGACGTTCGGCGCGGCGCTGCCACTCGCCGCCACGCCGAGCCGTCCATCGGGCCCGCGCGCGAGCGGCATGATGGCTTCGGGTCCAGCCTCGCCGGCGAGGCCGGTGCGGTTGTCCCCGAGGGGAAAGAAATTCGGTGCCGCGATCACGCCACCCTTCGCGAACGGCTGGATGCTGCCCGCGCCCTCGGTGCCGGTCGCGCCGATGCCGGACGAGGAGCCGTTGAAGAGGCCGCCGAGCGCCGAATTCGAGCCGCCGAACAACGATCCGATGGCCGGCTTCAGCGCCATGCTGACGGATAGAGTCGAGAGCCGCAGCGCCAATGACTTGAGCACCGAGTCGAAGCTCTTCGCGCCGGTCGCGCCCTGCGCGAACGCCGCCGTGATGGCGCGCGCGAAGGCGTTCGACCCGGCGGTGAGCTCGCGGGTGCGGCCGCGCACGTCCTCGAGCTTGCTGGTGATGCTCTCGTCGTCGATGTCGTCGTCGTCGGCCATACGCAGTTCTCCGGATGAGAACGAAAGTTCCCACAAAAATGGTCCAATTCGGGAACGCAGGGAAAATCAGCGAGCAGAATCATCGGGAAAGCGGGCGCGCAACGCCGCAAACGACGCACGGTCAAGCGCGGCCGCGCGCGGTCCGATCACGGCTTCCATCGCGGCGGCGAGCTCGCGCGGCGTCATGCGCCAGAAGGCATCGGGCGAGAGCCGCAGGATCCCGAGCCCGAAGCCCATCGCCTCTTCCCAAGGAAACGGCGCGCGCGCTACGCGCTCGCCGCGTCCGCTAAAGGGCGTTCGTCAACTCCGAATGTTGCCGCGAGCAGCGCGGATGCGATGCGCACGTAGCCGGGCGCTCCGCCTTGCGTGGAGAGCCGTGCGACCTCGTCGTCGCTGATCGCCTCCCCCGCGCCGCGCAAACCCGCACCGATGATGCGGATGAGATCGCGCGCGCTCAGGCGCCCCGCGCCGAAGCGCTCGGCGAGCGCGGTCAGGTCGTCCGCGCCGAATGCGGCTTCGAGCTCGGCGAGCGCGCCGAGCGTCAGCACGAGACGGCGGCGCACGCCACCGATCTCGGCCTCGATCTCGCCGCGGTGGAGATTGGGCATGTGTTTTCCCGCTGCTGCAAAATCTGTCGGCGTCTAGATGCTTCATGGCTACGCTTCTTCGTGCTTGCCAATCTGCACGCCGGCAAATTTTTGATTACCGCTGAATTGAAGTCGTAGGGCGGGCAAAGGAGCGCAGCGACGTGCCCGCCATTCGTGCGCGGCGGGCACGCGCGCCTTGCTGCGCAAGGCACGCTTTGCCCGCTCTACGGACTGGTGTTCAGCTGCCGGCGCTCAGGCCGCCACAAACGTCAGCTCGCCCGCCGACTCGAGCGCGAGCTCGTAGGTCAGCTCGCCATCATGCTGGCCGGCGAATTCAAGGCTGCTGATCTGGAACGGACCCGCGACCGTGCCGAAGTCCGGAATGATCACCTGAAAGGTTTTCACCGCCCCGTCGAAGAAGGTCGCCCGCATCAGCGCGTCGGACGCCGCGTCCTTGAACAGGCCGCGCCCGGCGACCGCGGCGCGCTTGATCCCGGCGCCGTCGAGCAGTTCGCGCCAGCGCCCGGCCGACTCGGCATGCGTGGTGTCGACGCTCTCGGCATTGAACGAGAGCCGGTTCGCGCGCAGGCCCGCGACGGTGACGAAGCTCGCGCCGTCGGCGATCTTGAGCAGCAGGTCCTTGCCTTTCTGGGCAGCCATGGGGTGGTCCTTTCGTTGAGTGCCGTAGGGTGGGCAAAGGCGCGCCTTCGCGCGCCGTGCCCACGCGGGGTCAAGTCCGAACGGCGTGGGCACGCGCCGCTACCGCGCCGCTTTGCCCACCCTACGGAGCGGGTTCGGTCACCGCGCGGAAGCGCACCAGCGCGTGGTAGGTGCGCCCATCGCTCTCGCGGCGAATGTCAGCGGTGGCGAAGCGCAGGTTGACGAGGTGGCATCCGGCGGGCGCGAGCGGCGCGTCATCGAGCGCCTGCAGCAGCGCACCGGCGATCAGGTGCGCCTCCTTGTGTCCGCCCTGGCGCGACCAGGCGTGCAGGGTCAGGCGATGCTCCTCGCCCGCGTCGCTCGCGGTCGAGAAATCCGAAACGCGCGCCTCGCCGAGCGTCACATAGGGAAACGCCGTGGCC
>JBAVXH010000309.1:0-7545 GCA_049698215.1 Xanthobacteraceae bacterium
CGCGTCTCGAAGGATGGCCACGTGCACTGAGCTTGCCGCCATCCTTCGAGACGCTCGCTGCGCTCGCTCCTCAGGATGAGGGCATCAACATGCATCGGTGTCGCTCGCCTTACCGATACTGCTTCAAAATCCGCTCCGCCTCGGCCTGCGCGTCCTTCATCGCCTGCTCGGGCGATTTCGTGCCGGTGAGGGCTGCCTGCAGGCCATCGTTGAGTGCCTTGGTGACGCGCTGGTTCTCGTGGGTGGAAAGCTCGGCCACCGAGACCTGGAGCTGGTCGCGCGCAACCGCCGCCGGGGGGAAGTCCGTCACGTACTTCTTCATTGCGTCGGTCTCATAGGCGTCCGGCCGCACCGCCACGTAGCCGGTGTCGATGCTCCATTGCGCGGCGCGCTCCGGCGTGGTGATCCACTTGATGAACTGGAATGCGGCGTTCTGCTCGGCCGCGCTCGCCTTCTTGGAGATGTAGAAATTGCCGCCGCCGGTCGGCGAGCCGCGCCGCTTGTGCGCAGGCAGCATCGCGACACCGAACGGGAATTTCGCGTTCGCGCGCACGTTGGTGAGGTTGCCGGTCGTGGTCCACATCATGGCCACCTTGCGCTCGAAGAAATCCTTCGGCGTGGTGCCCCACTCGACGATGCCCGGCGGATGGACCTTGTGCTTGCGCGAGAGATCCGCCCAGTAGGCCAGCGCCTCGATCACCTCGGGCTTGTCGTAGAAGGTGCGGTCACCCGCCTCGTTCATCAGGATGCCGCCGGCCGGTGTGGTCAGCCCCTGGAACAGCCAATAGGGGAAACCGGAGGAGGGGATCTGCACGCCCCATTGCGTGGTGTTGCCCGACGCATCGCGCTTGGTCAGCTTCTCGGCGAAGGCCTGCATTTCGGCCCAATTGGCCGGCGCCTTCTCGGGATCGAGGCCCGCTTCCTTGAACAGGTCCTTGTTCCAGTAGAGCACGATGGTGGAGCGCTGGAACGGCACGCCCCAGGTCTTTCCGCCGGTACGGCTGTTCTCCATGAAGGCCGGGAAGAAGCTCGCGAGCCACGTCTTGTCGTCGTCGGTCTTGATGAAGCCGTCGATCGGGACGATCGCTTCTTCGTCGATCAGCGTGAACATGTCGGTCGAGAGCAGCACGGAGGTGACCGGCGGCGTGCCGCTCTTGTGCGCGGTCAGCGCCTTGGTGATGCTTTCCTGATAGGTGCCGGAATAGATCGGCTTCACCTTGATCGACGGGTTTGCCTTCTCGAAATCCGCCGCGTATCCGTCGATGATCCTGGTGATCGGGCCGCCGACCGCGATCGGATAGAAGAACGAGACTTCGGTTGTTTGCGCGTACGCGGGGCTGGCAATTGCCGCGCTCGCAAGCGCCGCGGTGCCGGACAGAAATTGTCTGCGATGCATATGTTCCTCCCTGTGGTGTGTCTCTTTATTGGTCGATGCGACGCTGTGATGACTGATCGAACCAGTGCACGGCGGATGGCTCCCAGCGGATGCCGATCTTTTCGCCGGTGGACGTGTTGGTGCGGCCGGAGACGCGCACGATGAACGGCTGATCCCTGATGCGGGCATCGAGCAGCGTGTCGGCGCCGAGATATTCGACGGCCGCCACGCTTGCGGGCAAGCCGTCCGTCGTGAGCTGTGCGGCCTCCGGCCGGATGCCGATGGCAAGCGTGCCGCGCGCACGTCCGTTCGGGGCGGGCGCGATACTTTCTGGAACGAGCGTGGCCGGGATCACATTCATCGGCGGCGTTCCGACGAAGCGCGCCGCGAAAATCGTCGCGGGCTTCTCGTAGAGCGCGGCGGGTGCGGCGTCCTGCTCGATGCGGCCGTTCCGCATCAGCACCACCTGGTCCGCCATGGTCATCGCCTCGACCTGATCATGCGTGACGTACAGCATGGTCATGCCGAGCCGGCGCTGCAAGGCGCGGATTTCGCGCCGCATTTCCACGCGCAACTGGGCGTCGAGGTTGGAGAGCGGCTCGTCCATCAGGCAGACCTTCGTCTCTGCGACGATGGCGCGGCCGAGCGCCACGCGCTGCTGCTGGCCTCCGGAAAGCTGCGAGGGCTTGCGTTCGAGCAGCGCGTCGAGCCCGAGGATTCCGGCGGCGCGCTTCAGCCGCGCATCGCGCTCGGCCCGCGGCACGTCGCGCACCCTCAGCCCGAACAGGATGTTCTCCGCGACCGACAAGTGCGGAAACAGCGCGTAGTTCTGGAACACCATCGAGACGCCGCGCTTCGCGGGCGGCAGCGCGGTCACGTCGCGCTCGGCGATCCGGATCGTGCCGGCGTCGGCGGCCTCGAGACCGGCGATCAGCCGCAAGGTCGTGGACTTGCCGCAGCCTGACGGCCCGAGCAGCGCGACGAGATGGCCGGCGGGTGCCGAAAAACTGATGTCGTCGACCGCGGCGGTCGTCCCCCAAGCCTTCGTGATCCCCGTCAGACGAACGTCCGCCATCGGCGGAGCATAGGAAGCGCAAGGCCGCGACGGCAAGCGTCAGGGAAGTTTTCCCGCCTTCGCATAGGCCGCGTCCACAAGCCGTGCGACCGGGACATAATCGGAGAGGGAGGCCAGCGGCGGCTTGCCGGCGCGCACGCGCTCGACCGCGTCGAACACGAAGGTGCGGTAGTGCGGCACGTTGGTGGTGAGCATCTTGCGCGTTGCGCGATGGCCGTCGTTCTCGACGATCTCGATCGTCTCGGGATCGTGCGCCACGATGTAGCGGGCCGGCGTGCGGATCGCGTAATGCATGTCGAAGGTCGAGGTCGGCGCCGGAAACAGATAGCCGGTCTCGATCACGCAGCGGTCCGCGCCACGCGCGAGCGTGACGCAGGAATAGTCCTCGATCCTCTCGTGCCAGGCCGCATTCGACATCGCGGCCTGATGTACCGTGACGCCCGGTCCCATCAGCGCGAGCGCGAGATCGAGGAAGTGCGGGGAAAGGTTGATGGTACAGCCGCCGCCCGCGAGCGCCGGATCAAGCATCCAGCCGTTGCCCGCCGCACGATAGCGTTGCGGGAAACCGGCGACGAAGCGGAAGGTCATGTACTGAACCGACTCCTGCGCGCGCAGCAGGCCGAAGAAATCGCCGTTGCGGAAAACCAGCGGCACGGCGGCGAAGGCGCCGGCATCTTGCGCCGCTTGCGCGATGCCGGCCACCTCACGTTCGTTCAGCCCGCAGGGCTTTTCCAGCGCGAACGGAATGTTCTCGGCGATGAGAAAGCGCGCCTGATCGGCCATGTCGCAATGGCGCCCGAGCGCGATGACGAAATCGGGCTTCACGCGGCGGCACAGTTCGCGGAAGTCGGTGTCGCCCGCGCAGCCGAGCTGCGCCGTCAGGGCGTCGACGGCCTTCGCGTCAGGATCGGCGACGCCCGCGATGGTCACGCCCGGCACCTGCAAGGCCGGCTCCAGATAGAGCGGCAGATGCCAGTGCGACGCGCCGATAAAAGCGATGCGCATCAACGGAGTTTCGCGCCGAAATTCCGCTTCGGGTCGAATTCGAGCGTGGCGCGGCCGAGCGGCTCGGCGGCCTCTCCCGCCTTGCGCGCGAGGAATTCGCCGCTGCCCGGCTTGGCGCGCAGCGTGTTGTTCTCGACCAGCACCTCGCCGCGCAGCAGCACGGTGGTCGGCCAGCCCTTCACGGTGCGGCCCTTCCACGGCGTGTAGCCGGCGCGGTCCTTCACGGTCCTGTCCGAGAACGTGACGCTCTTCTTCGGGTCCCAGATCGCCACGTCGGCATCCGAGCCGATCGCGAGCGTGCCCTTCTTCGGATAGAGGCCGTAGATCTTCGCCGGGTTGGTCGAGGTCCAGGCGACGAACTTGCTGACATCGAACCGCCCGTTCGACACCATCTCGTCGAACACCACCGGTAGCCGCGCCTCGAGCCCGGGCATGCCGTTCGGGATCTGTTTGAAGGTCGACGTCTTGCCCGCCACCAGCTTGCCGGTCTTGTCGTATGCGTAAGGCGCGTGGTCGGACGAGATCACCTGCAGGTCGCCGAGGTCGAGCGCCTGCCACAGCGCCTCCTGGTCGGATACCTCGCGCGCGGGCGGGGAGAACATCCACTTGCCGCCTTCGAGCCCGGGCTTGTCCAGGTCCTTCTTGGTCATGAACAGATATTGCGGGCAGGTCTCGGCGAAGACCTTCAGCCCTTCGCCACGCGCTTGTCGGATCACGCGCGTGCCTTCCGCGGTCGACACATGGAAGATCATGATCGGCTGATCGACCAGCGCCGCGCAGGCGATGAGCCGCTGGAACGCCTCCGGCTCGCAGACGCGCGGGTGCGAGATCGAATGGAATTTCGGCGCCGTGTAGCCGTGCTTGACGAGCCGCTTGCCCATCCACGAGATCATGCCGTGGTTCTCGGCATGCACGCAGACCATCGCGCGATTGTCGCGCGCTGACTGCAGCACGTTGAGGAGCTGCTCGTCGTCGACCTTGAGCCGGTCGTAGGTCATGAACACTTTCAGCGAAGCGTGGCCGGCCTTCACCAGCGGCGGCACCTCTTTCGCGAGCACCTCCTCGCGCGGGTCGGCGAGGATCATGTGAAACGCGTAATCGACGACCGCGCCGCGCTCGGCGTATTGGTGATACTCGTCCACCACCGTCTTCAGGCTCATGCCGACGTGCTGCGCGGCAAACGAGATCACCGTGGTGGTGCCGCCGAACGCGGCCGCCGTGGTGGCGCTCTGGAACGTATCGGCGTTCATCAACCCGGAGGCGGAGAGCTGCTCGATGTGGCTGTGGCTGTCCACACCGCCGGGCAGCACCAGTCTGCCACGTGCGTCGATTTCCTTCTTGCCCTTGTCGAGCCCTTCGGCGATCGCCGCGATCTTAGCCCCGCGGATGCCGAGGTCGGCCTTGAAGCTGTCGGTTGCGGTCGCGACCGTCCCGCCGCGGATCACCAGATCGAAGGGTTGCATGGAAGTCTCCATATCGCCTTGATGCCACGCATAGCGGGAATGCGGGTCCTATCTCAATCGCCATCGCGGGCTTGTCCCGGGCATCCACGCCTATAATGTGCCGGACATGCCCTTGCTCGATACCTCCGCCCACGGCGTCTACATCATCGCGGCGACGCCGTTCACCGACGACGGCGCGGTCGATACCGCGAGCCTCGACCGCCTGATGGATTTCTACGTGCGCGCCGGCATCACCGGCGTCACCGTGCTCGGCATCATGGGCGAGGCGCCCAAGCTCACCCACCAGGAGGCGGTCGCGCTGACCCGCCAGGTGGTACGGCGCGTGAATGGCCTGCCGGTGATCGTCGGCGTCTCGTCGCCGGGCTTCGCCTCGATGGCGGCGCTCACCAAGGACGTGATGGACGCGGGCGCGGGCGGCGTGATGATCGCGCCGCCTTCCACGCTCAAGACCGACGACCAGATCGTCGCGTATTTCGGCAACGCCGTGGAGGCGATCGGCGACGATGTCCCGTTCGTGATCCAGGACTATCCGTATGCGTCGGGCGTCTATATGGCGCCGTCGGTGATCAAGCGCATCGTGAACGACCATCCGTCCGCCAAGATGGTGAAGCACGAGGAGTGGCCGGGCCTCGAAAAGCTCACGGCGCTAAAGGCGCTGATGAGCAACGGCATGCGCCAGGTTGCGATCCTGTGCGGCAATGGCGGCATCTTCCTGCCGCATGAGCTGGAGCGCGGCGCGGATGGCGCCAACACCGGCTATGCCTACCCCGAGATGCTGGTGCAGCTGGTGAAGCTGATCAAATCCGGCGAGCGCGCCGCCGCGCATGACCTGTTCGACCGGCACCTGCCGCTGCTGCGCTACGAGCAGCAGCCCGGAATGCTCGGGCTGGCGGTGCGCAAGTACATCCTGAAGCGCCGCGGCGCGATCGCGAGCGACGCGCAGCGCAAGCCCGGCATCAAGCTCTCGAAGGAAGCGATCGCCGAGATCGAGTTCCTGATCGCGCGGCTGGAACGGAATACCTGAATGTCGCGTCCTGACGTGCGGATGGCGGTCGATATCGGCGGCACATTCACCGATGTCGTGCTCGATCGCGGGCCTGAGCGGATCACCCGCAAGGTGCTCACCACGCCGCGGCCCGAGGAGGGCGTGCTGTCGGGCGCGCGGCTGGTGCTCGGCGATGCCGGCCTGCATTTCTCTGACATCGATGTGTTCATCCACGGCACGACGCTCGCCACCAACGCGATCATCGAGCGGCGCGGTGCGCGCACCGCGCTGATCGCCACCGATGGCTTTCGCGACACGCTCGATATCGCGACCGAGAGCCGCTACGACCAGTACGATCTCACCATCGAGAAGCCGCAGCCGCTGGTGCCGCGCTCGCTGCGCTTCACCGTGCCGGAGCGCGTCGACGTGCACGGCACGGTGCGGCTCGCGCTCGACGAGGCAGCGGTCGCCGCGCAGGTGGCGCGGATCAAGGATAACGGCATCGAGGCGGTCGCGATCTGCTTCATGCACAGTTACGTCAATCCGGCGCACGAGCAGCGCGCGGGCGAGATCCTGAAGCAAGCGATGCCGGAGCTGAGCATCACGCTCTCCTGCGAGGTGTGTCCGGAAATCCGCGAGTACGAGCGCACCTCGACGGCGGTGGCGAACGCCTACGTGCAGCCATTGATGGGCGGCTATCTGGCGCGCATGGACGAGGCGCTGCGCGTCGAGCAGTTCCGCGGTGCGGTCTATCTGGTGACGTCGGGCGGCGGGCTCACCGCGATCGATACCGCGCGCAAGTTTCCGGTGCGGCTCGTCGAGTCCGGTCCGGCGGGCGGCGCGATTTTCGCCGCGCAGGTGGCCGCGCGCGGCGGGGAGAAGAAGGTGCTGTCGTTCGACATGGGCGGCACCACGGCGAAGATCTGCCTGATCGAGAACTACGAGCCGAACTCGGCGCGCGTCTACGAAGTCGACCGTGCGGCGCGCTTCCTCAAAGGCTCCGGCCTGCCGGTGCGCATTCCGGTGATCGAGATGGTCGAGATCGGCGCGGGCGGCGGCTCGATCGCCAAGATCGATGCCTTGAAACGCGTGACCGTCGGGCCCGAAAGTGCGGGCTCGGAGCCGGGGCCGGCCTGCTACGCGCGCGGCGGTTTGCGTCCGACCGTGACCGATGCCGACGTGGCGCTCGGCATGATCGATCCGGCGGCGTTTGCGGGCGGTACGATCGCGCTCAAGCCGGCTCTGTCGAAGGCCGCGCTCGCGGCGGCTGTCGGCGATCCGCTCGGCATGTCGCCCGAGACTGCGGCTTATGCGGTGCACGAGATGGTGTGCGAGAACATGGCGAGCGCGGCGCGGGTGCACGCGGTCGAGCGTGGCGAGATCGTCAGCGAGCATACGCTGATCGCGTTCGGCGGTGCCGCGCCGCTGCATGCGGCGCGGGTCGCCGAGAAACTTGGGCTCGCGCGCGTGCTGGTGCCGCCGAATGCCGGCGTCGGCTCGGCGGTCGGCTTCCTGGTCGCGCCGATTTCCTACGAGCTGGTGAAGAGCCGCCACATGCGGCTCGACAATTTCGATTCCCGCGGCGCCTCCGCGCTGCTCGCCGGGATGTCGCGCGATGCGCGTGCGCTGGTCGAGCCGGGCG
>JBAVXH010000310.1:0-18681 GCA_049698215.1 Xanthobacteraceae bacterium
ACGGCCGCGAGCGGCGGCGGCACGGTGCCGACGAAGCCGTGTACATTGTTGTTGACGTCCGTGTAGGAGCCCACGATCTGGTTTGAGTCGTTTACGCCGTAGACGAAGGTTGCGATCGCGCCGGGTATGTCGATCGTCGTCCACGTTCCACTGCTCTGGTCGTAGGCAAATCCATGCGTGAGCGATTGGTTCTGATAAAAGCCGACGATCAAGCCGTTGTTGTTGATGTCGCGCGCCGTCGTGCTGGAGGCATATGGATCGTCGAAGAGCGAGAAATTGCCGTCGCTGTAGAGAAAGCCGTGCGGGCCGAACTGCCCGACCACCTGGCCGGTATTGTTGATGCCGAACGGCTGCGTGCCGGCGGGGCCGATCTGTTGAGTCGTGCCGTTCTGATAGATGAAGCCGACGTAAACCGGCTTCGGTATCGCAAAATCGGGCGGGGGGCCCGGCGAGTTGTTGCTCGTGTTGTAGTAACCGACGATTTGATCGCTGTCGTTTATGCCTTCGAAAAAGAGCTGGCCGGTATTAGACGAAGTTGCGGGGAGGATGGAATTCGAGGAATTCGGCCAGCTGAAGCTCTGGAACGTCCCGCCGCTGTAGATAAAACCGAAATCGTTGGTAACGAGGCCGTGTATGACCGGACTCGAGTTCTCCCGATATCCGACAGCTTCTCCCGCCTCGTTGATATTCTGCAAAATCGATTTTGGAGTGGTACCGCCGGCTGGGACCGTCATATTGGTTATCGTCGTGAAGGTGCCGGCGCTGTAGAGAAAGCCGTTCTCGTAGAGCAAGCCCGCGCCGTCAAACTGCCAATTGTTGTCGTAGAAATTGCCGACGATCTGGCCGGCATTGTTGATTCCGGTGGCGCTCGGGGTCGGTCCAAGAGGGTCGGCGATGGTCGTAAAACTGCCTGCCGGCCTGACCGTCACATCGATGCTGGTCGCCGCGCTGGAATGGTCGGCCTGATCACTGGCGGTGATCGTAATCGTGTCGTGGCCGCTCGCGTTGCCCTGATAGGAGAGCGACGCAAGCGCAGCGTTCACCTGATCCTTTGTGCCGCTGATGGACAGACTGCTGCCGCTGCCGACACTCGCCGCCAGCGTGCCATTGCCGGCGGCGACGACCACCGTGTAAGTGTCGTTAAAGGCATCGGCCAGCTGTACGCCCGCGACCGCGGTGGCGAGGTTTGCAAACCCCGTGAGGCTTGAAGGCGCGCTCTCGGCCAGCGGCTGACCGGCCCTGACATTGATCGGGAACAGGGTCGTGCCTGTTTGATTGCCCCCAGGGTCCGAAACGTGGAAGAAAAAGCCGTCCGAGGTCGAAGAGGCGGACGGCGCGGTCTCGCTGTAAGTGATGCGATTATTGTCGAGATCGTCCTGCGTAAACGACGAGATGGGCGATCCATTCTTCAGGAGCGTGCCGAGCGTCGGCGCTGTCGTGATCGTGTAGGTGATAGAACTGGCAGGATAGTCGGTGTCGCTGAAGGCGAGATTGCTCGCAGCCGAGATCGTGGCCGTTGCGCCGACTCGAACGGTCAGTGGGTTGTCGCGCACCAGTGAGAGGGGCATGCAGAATCTCTCGTGCGATCCGACGTCCCCCGAACCATAGATTAATGAGTTGCAGCGGCGTCAGGAAGCGAAAAATCGCGGTGGGAACTCACGCTTGGCGATGACCTTCACACGAACTGGTGCCAGAGCACGTCGCTCATCAGCGAGCCGTTAAAGTCACCGACGCCCGCGATGCTCCAGCCCGTGCCCGGATGCGCGCCGAGATCGGCGCTGCCGTTCCAGCGTCCATTCTGGATGTCCCACCGATCGACGTTGCCGGTCGCCGGATTGAACCAGAGCACATCGCTCGTCCCGTCGCCGTCGAAATCGCCGATACCAGCGACCTGGTAGCCGGTCGGATGATTGCCCGGGCTCACGCTCGCGGACCACATCCCGTTCTGGAGAAGCCAGATATCGGTCGCGCCGCTCGCGGGGTTGAACCAGAACACGTCGCCGGTGCCGTCGTTGTTGAAGTCGCCGACGCCCGCGACCTGCCAGCCGCTCCCGGGATGCGCGCCGATGCTGTTGCTGCCGGCCCAGTGGCCGTTGACGATATTCCACTCGTCGACATGGCCGGTCGACGGATTGAACCAGAGCACGTCGCTGGTGCCGTCGCGGTTGAAGTCGGCGATGCCGGCGACCTGGTAGCCGAGCGGGTGGCTGCCCGGGCTCACGCTTGCCGCCCACTGGCCGTTGACGAGTTGCCAGATGTCGGTCTGCCCGCTCCCGGGATTGAACCAGAAAACGTCGCCGGTGCCATCGCGATTGAAGTCGCCGGCGCCCGCGATCTGCCAGCCGGAGCCGGGGTGGGTGCCAAGATCGACGCTCCCAGCCCAGGCGCCGTGCTTCATTTTCCAGAGGTCGACGGCGCCGGTATTCACGTTCTGCCACAAGATGTCGCTGGTGCCCTCGCCGGTGAAATCCGCGACCGCCGCGACGCGCGCGCCGGCCGGATGCGAGCCGGGCTGTGCGCTCTCCTCCCACTTGCCGTTGAAGAGAATCCACTCGTCGACGTTGCCGGCCACGTGGGGCAGCGGCCGCGGAATGTCGCCAACGAAGCCATGGATCTTGCCGCTGGAGTCCGTGTAGGAGCCGACGATCTGATCGAGATCGTTCAGCCCGTAAACGAATGTGGCGACCGCGCCGGGGACGTCGATCGTCGTCCATTGGCCCGCCGCGGGGTCATAGGCGAATCCGTGCGTTCCTCCATCACTCTGACTCTGGAAGTAGCCAACGATG
Organism: Xanthobacteraceae bacterium; assembly: GCA_049698215.1. GTDB lineage: Bacteria > Pseudomonadota > Alphaproteobacteria > Rhizobiales > Xanthobacteraceae > PALSA-894. Next base: position 2,787 of record JBAVXH010000310.1, read on the forward strand.
TCGCCGTTGTTGTTGATGTCACGCGCGAGCGTGGCTGATGCGTTCGGAGCGTCGAACGTGGAGAATATCCCGCCATCGTACAGGAAACCGTGCTGAGGGCCGAAAACAGGGGCAATGTCGCTCGTATTGACCGTGTTGAATTTTCCAACGACCTGACCGGCGTCGTTGATGCCATAGGCCTGAGTGTCGCCCTGCGGGCCGAAGGTTTGATAGCTGCCGTTCTGAAAGACGAACGCGGTCCCCACCACCGGGGGAGCATGCGTCATGGTCATAGGGATGTTCGTGAAATAGCCGGCAATCGCGCCGTTGTTATTGATGTCTTCGAAAAACTCCCGACTGTGCTGACCGGGGAACTGGAATGTTCCGTTATTGTAGATAAACCCGTCCCGAAGATCGATAGAAAGTCCGCTGGTTGGGGGACTTGCAGATCCAACCACCACGGTGGAATCGTTGATCCCTTGCGCGGCCTCGCTGGTGTGATTGGGGTCATCCAGTGTCGTGAAGCTGCCACCGCTGTAGAGAAAGCCATGCTGGCCGCTTAGCGCCTGGACGTAAAAGCCGGCGATCTGGCCAGCGTCGTTGATCCCGAATGCTCTCGTCTGGTTTGCGATGGGGTCGTCAAGGGTGACGAAGTCACCCTGCGGCAGGGCCGCCACATCGATGAGCTTGGTGGCGGTCGTTTGGTCGGTCTGATCGGTCACCGTCACGGTGATCGTGTCGTGGCCGCTCCCGTTTGCGATGTAGTCCAATGTCGCGAGCGTGGCATTCACAGCAGCAAAGGAGCCGGAGAATGTCAGGGTGCTGGAGACACCGTTCATGGCCGGGATCGACAGCTTTCCGGAGCCGGCGGAAATAACCACCGTGTAGTTTTCGTTCTGAAGATGATCGTCGACGACCTGAACGCGGAACCCGATCGCGAGCCCGGCATAACCCGTGAGAACGCCCGGCACCGAGAGGCTGACGGGGTTGTCCGGCGGCGGCGGGGGCGGGTTGATGTTGATCTGGAACAGCGTGTTGTTGGTCTGATTGCCCCCGGGATCGGACGCCTTGAAGAAGAAGCTATCCGAGGTGCTCGAATTGGAAGGCGTCGTCTCGTGATAGGAAATGCGATCGTTGTTGAGGTCGTCCTGGGTGAAGGATGAGGTGGCCACGCCATTCTTCAGCAGCGCGCCTTTGGTCGGCGCCGTTGTGATCACATAGGTGATCGCCGAATCGGAATATTCGGTATCGTCGACGTCCAGATGGGCTTCGTCCGTGATCGTGACGGTCGTCCCGACCTGAACGATCAGCGGATTGTCCTTCACCACCGAGATCGACATGCGAATTGCCCAGCGAGTTCAGAGCGCCCCGCGGCAATTCATATCAATCCCGGCCTAGCTTAAGAAGCGGAAGTTGCTGTGGAACTTCCGCTTTTCCTTGATGGCGCCGCTGACGAAGGGTGAGTGGCGCTCCTACCTGGCAAATGCCGGATCGCTCTCCGCGCCCTTGCGCGGTTTCCAGGCGAGCGAATAGTACTCGCCGCGGTCGCGCGCCCAGGGATCGAACGCGTTGACCACGAGCTTCAGTTCGTCTTTCAACTCCGGCATCACACGCAGCAGCACGCGCTTCATCGGCAGCACGTCCTGCTTGTGGCCGTTCGGCTCGCCCTCCTCCATCACGGTGCCGTCGGGCCCGTTGTTCATCACCCAGTCGACGCCGAACTGGGTATAGAACTCGGGCCGGAAGCTCGAGGTGAGGAAGCGGTCGGAAAACAGCCGGCGCGAGGCGTTCAGGATGAAGATCTGGAACTGGGTTTCCGAGATCGCGTAGCCGTGCGGGCGCACCGGCTCGCCGACGAAGCCGACCACGATGTCGACGTCCTCGACATTGTCGACCATGCTGCCGTTCGGCTGGCCGAGACAGTCGTTGATCGGGATCGGCTTCTTGGTCACCGGATCGAAGCCGGCGGCCTGCGCGGCCGTGATCACCTTGCCGGCGTCGCATTTGTGCTGGCCGTAGACCTCGCGCAGTGTCGCGGCGTTGCGTTCCTGCTCCTTGCGCACGCTCGAGTCCGCGGGCAGCGTCTTGTCGATGAAATCGTCGAAGCTGGTAAGCTGGCGCAGCCCGATCTGGCGGCGGAACTCATTGAAGCGCGGCACGCCATGCTCGCGGTCGCGGATGATGTCGAGCGCCGCCACGTCGAGCGTCACGTCGAAGCGCGGGCGGATGTCGAGGTTCTGCAGGAACTGCGGATGATTGTTCAGCTCCAGCAGGCCGAGCCGCTGGCGGCCCATCGAGATCGCCCAGTTGGAGAGCCCGCCCTCGCGCATCTTCGCCGTCGATTTGGCGCGGAAGGTGTCGATCACCGGCACGCGCCTGGCGATCCTGTTGGGATCGGCGAGCTCGCGGTACTCGATCATGTCGGGCAGCAGCGGGTGCAGCCGGTAGACCGACATGAACTCCTCGGGGAAGTTGAACGGCGCGCCGAAGTGATTTTGCCCCTCGTTGACGCCGTCCGGATAGGCAAGGTCGCTGCCCGCGCCGAAGATGCCGGGACCCGCCGCCAATGCTGAAAAGAACTGATTGGCGAGCTTTGGATTAACCGAATCGGCAAGCTTGCGCACGATCCGCTGGGTGACTTTGCTGGCAGCCGAGTCGTCCTTGAACACGCCGGACCAGTTGGCGTTCATGCCGATGTAGAGCGGCTCGTCATAGAGGAGCTGCGGGGTCCACTCGATGGTGTGGATCTTGGCCATCTCGGCGGCGACGACCAGCCGCGCGATCTCGAACACCTCCTCGTTGGTGACCTTGCCGTACGGGATCGGCTCGGCCGGCCGGTCCGGATTGCGCAGGCCGGAATCCTCATCCGCGTTGTCGCGCGCATGCTTGCGGAACGCGGTCACGATCGCATTGTGCTCGCGCACGAACACGGTGTGCAGGAAGGAGAGCCCGATCGACCAGTTGTCCGGCATGGCGGCGGATTCCTGTCCGGCCCATTCCGGCTGGATCGGATCGCAGCCGGTGGCAGCCGCGCCCGGCGCGCAGGCCGGGCCGAACTCCGGCAGATACCCTTGCTCGTCGCCGACGGTCCCGCTGCGCTGGTTGACGAGCTGCAGCTTGGCCGGATCGGACGGATCGCGCCGCATGCGGCGGCGCGATGTGTCGTCGAAGCCGTAGATCTGCGAGGCGTCCCACCAGGCGGTGTTGAAATTGCGGGTCGTGCCGGGCGAGCGCGCCATGTAGGTCTTGTTCTCGAACTTGAAGGTGGGCGGCGCGCCTTTCTCGGCGATCAGGCCGGCTTCCATCTTGTCGGCAGGCCGGCAGCCGAGCTGGTCCGCACGCGCTTGCGTGATCGGCTGCTCGGCATTGTTCACGCGCTCGCTCGCGCAGCCCATGGCGGTCGTGCGCGTCAGATCGTTGCGCGCATCCTGCATGTGGGTGAACCAGTCATGCGTCATGAACTGGATCCAGTAGGCGGCGATCACATTGAAGAACGGCGCCTTCTTGTAATCGCAATCGCTGTCCGCGGTGCCCGTGCCGCGGCCCTTGTTGCAGTTCGGCGCCTGCGACTGATCGCGCGTGAGCAGCTTGCGGCTGATCACCTGCGGGTCGGGCTTGAGCAGCGAGAGGCGATCGCCATGGCGGTTCTTGGTCAGCGCATCGAGGCCGAGTTCGGGGTAGGTGGTCTCGAACTGCACTTGGCGGCCGAACAGCTGGCCGGTCGAACCCATCGCGGGATTCTTGGTGTCGTTGCAGATCCCGGTGAGCGTGCGGAAGCGGATCGCCGGCCCCTTGCAGGTCTGATCGCCGGTCTTCGGATCGGTCGTGACGTTCGGATCGTTGGCGGGAAGGCGCATCTCCTTCCACACCTTGATGACCGGACCGTCCTCCTGCCGCCCGTTGACCTTGCCGCCCCTGACGTAAGTCTCGTAGGTGCGGTTGTCGAACAGGTTGAACTTGATCAGCTCCATGCGCTGGTACTCGATGTCCATCAGCGCGCCGTCGATGCCGCGCGTATTGCGGTCGAGCAGATGCTTGAGCAGGGACGGGAGCGGAAATGCGGTGCTGTCGCTTTTCTCGGAACGGGAGGACGCATCGGCCGTGGCCCAGTAATTCGACCAGTCGAGCCACGGCGTATTGCGCCTGGCGACCGCGTTTTCGCCGCCGCGGCAGCGCGCCACCGCATCGAAGGTGACCTTGCCCTCGAAGCGGCGGATGCGCTCGTCGGCAATCGCGCGCGGGCCTGCCTTGAGAACTTCAACACACGCCTTGATGATATCGCTGTCACGGTCCTCGGCGCGCACGGCCGAGATCGAAAGCAGCGCGCCGAGCGCAGCAATGCCGAGGAACGAAAGGCGCAGAGCCGATCGCATGAATCCCTCCCGAGGATGTCGCCCGCCGATCGCGGGATGATAAGTCCGTCTGTGGCAACAAAACAATCAAACCGGGAAACGGAACGTTCAAATTTGAAGTATGCGTCACCGTGTCAGGTGCAGCCGCAGAAACTCCCGAACTTCGGTGGTTGCCTGTTTGGCCGCCTCCGGGTCGTACTTCAACAGGTGCCCGAACATCTGCATGCCGGCGCCGGTGATCGGCGCATCGAAAGCGTGGTGGGCACCCGGATAAACGATGAATTTGACCGGCGCACCGCGTCCGGCGCGCTGGGCCATCCAGCGTTTGCACTCTTTTGCCGGCGTCCAGTCGTCGGCGTCGCCGATCATGATCAGCGCCGGGATCGCAAGCTCTTCGGTGGCCGCGCCGCAGAACGGATAGAATGCAACGATCGCCTTGTAGGCGAGCCCGACCGGTATATCGTAGACGTCGACCGGCTGGGTCGAAGCGACCTGCAGTGCGACAATCCCGCCCTGCGAGCGGCCGATCAGTGCGATGCGTTTGGCATCGACAAAGGGCAGTTTTGAGAGATAGCTCAGCGCCCCGAGCGCATCCGCGTGTCGGTTCGGAATTGGCGAGACGCAAGCTTCCACGATCCTGCGCGTGCTGAAGCTGTCGACTACAAACGAAACGTAGCCCAAGGCATTGAAGAAATCGGCCTCCACCATGCGCGAGGAGGGTGACAGGCCACTGCAGCCATGGAGAGAAACGACCGCCGGGAAGGGGCCGTCGCCCTCCGGTTTGGAGAGGTAGGCTTCAATGGTCGTTGCGGGCTGCGGCTTGATCGTCTCGCCGCGCTCACGTGCCAGGCGCTGCTGGAGTTCGCCGACGCGATAAGAGGCACTCTCGAACCGGATCAGATCGTCAGCGCAGACGACCTGGGCAAAGACCGCTCCCAGCAATACCGTTATGACCCAAATAATGGTCATGCGAGTGCCTCAGTCGAGCAAGCATAGCTGACAATTTTGGGCGCGCCAGCCGCTGGCGCGGCGCCTGGTCTTCACCTAAACAGGAGGCTCTTCTCGTCGAGGGCGATCATGCGTCTGATGACACTGTGTGGAGCGGTTGCGGTCCAAGGACATGGAATCCAGGACCGACTCGGTGTGCAAATGATGCGTGCAGCGCTCGCCTGCCTGATGGCAATCTGCTGGACCGCGGGCGCAGCGGCGGCCTGCCGCGACGACCTGATCAAGGCCGACCAGGACTTCAGCAAATCGCGCTCCGCCCTGAACGCGGCCGCGAATGCTGCAGCTCCGGTCAAATGCGCCGCCTATCGCCGGCACGTCGCCTCGTTCGGCCAAGTGAGCAAGGTCTTTGCCCGCTGCGACACCAGCGCGGAGAAGGCCAAGAACGCCACGCAGACGAAATCGGCGCTGGCCGACTTCACCCGGCAGATGAACGACGCGTGCAAGAAGTAGCGATTTGCGCGCGAATCCCGACTCGCTCGGAATCAAGCGCGAGACCCCGAGGCGTCGCATATTCGTTTGACGCTGCTGTCCAACTACGAATTCGCCAATTTGTTGCCGGCTTACGGACGCCAAGCCGTCTCAGTCGAGAACCGCCAGCCAATGCAGACGACCGATCCCATCGCCTGCGATAAGGCGGCCGTCCGGAAGTGCGGCGAGGCATCTGACCGGCGCGTCGACTTCGAGGCGCGCAATTTCGCGTCCGGTGGCGATATCCCACAGTCGTATTGTGTGGTCCGATGAGCCGGAAACGAGCCGTCCGTTCGGTAGCGCGCATAGCGCGTTGACTGGGCTACTGGGCCCGTGCAGCTGAGCGGTCTCGATGGTGCTCCTCAAGTCCCACAGTCGAATGATGCCATCGTCAGAGCCCGAGGCGAGTCTGCCATCTTGCGTCATGCACAACGCATTCGCCGAATCCTCGAGCCCGGTGAGGCGGGCAGCCTTGGACTCATCCCTGACATCCCACAGGCGACCATTGCCCGAAGCCAGCCGGCCGTCCGGCAGCGCGCACAAACACGTTGCACCCGAACTTCGGGCGGTCTCGATACCGGACCCTACATCCCACAGCTGAATTGTTCCGTCATCAGACAAAGAAACCAACCGCCCGTCAGACAGCACAGACAGCGCCACTAGCCAGTTGCCGATCCCCTCTCGGCGAACCCAGTACCCTTTGAATTGTGCGACTTCGGTAGTCGTCTTCAGATTCCACAGCCGGATCGTGTTGTCAGGCCCGCGCCTACTATCCTTGCGCGATATGCCCGAGGTGGACCAATACTCACCGGAAGCCGAGGCTAGCCGCCCGTCAGGTAATAGGCACAGTGCGTTTACTGAGTCCCAGTGGCCGTCGAGACGACCGACTTGAGTTCCAGACTTCACGTCCCACAGCCGGATCGTCGCGTCGCCCGCGGCTGATGCAATCAGGTCGTCGCACAAAACGCACAGCGCATTGATCGAATCCGAGTGGCCGTCTACCTGGGTGGTTTGGATTGCCGTATTGACGTCCCATAGCCGGATGGTGCGGTCATCAGAGCCGGATGCGAGCCACCCGTTGGCGAGCGTGCACAGCGCGTTTACAGGGCCCAGATGCCCATCGAGGCGCGCGGCTTGGGCGCCTGTTCTCGCATCCCACAGTCGAATGGTGCGGTCATCGGATCCGGAAGCCAGCCGTCCGTTCGGTAGCGCGCATAGCGCGTTGACCATGGATGCGTGCCCTTTTAGGATTAAGGATTGAGCGCCGGTTTCAATATCCCACAGTCGAACTGTGTTGTCGTTGTAGTTAGGTATCGTGTACGTGCGTTCGCCTGATGCCGAGAGCAGTCGTCCATCCGGCATCCTGCACAGTGCGCGTATCGGATCTTGGTGGCCTTTGAACAAGATAGTTTTAATGCGGGTCTCCTGATCCCATAGACTCATTGGCAGCGCGCACAATAACTCGCCCCATACGCCTTCTAGTTCGCCAATTTTCGCGCCAGTCTTCACGTCCCAAAATGTAATAATACCTGGTGCGCTCGCCGCGAGCCGACCGTCCGCCAGCATACAGAGCGCGGAAATCTCACCTACATCCCCTATTATGGGGTCAGTCTTAATATCACTCTTTACATCCCAAAATTGGATCGATCTTGGGGAACCGGCGGCAAGTCGCCCATCCGGTAGCACACAAAGTGCATGCCCGACGCCTTCTAACTGAGCGGTTTCGACGCCACGGTTCACGTCCCATAACCGTATCGTGCCATCGTCGGCGCTCGATGCGAGTCGTCCATCTGGAAGAATAGACAGAACGCGTACCGACCCTGAGTGCCCCTCAAGGCGTGCGATTTCTGCGCCAGGCGGGGCTAAGCTCAAATGCACAGTGAGGATAGCGGGTCGCGTGAGGTAGCGGTACGCCGATTCAAGGAAATTGGTAGAAGCGACGGCTTCACTGGCCATGAGGCGACATATGAGCTGGGGTATTAATTGACGAGGATCGCGCGTGCAGATGCCTGCGGACAATCGCAGCGTTCGACCAATGACGCTCTGCGTGTCATTAACGCCGTAAAGGTCATAGTCTGCAATCAACGCCTGAGGACTGCCGGTGGCCGTGAGCTTCGCGTTGAGCCAGCCGGGATCGAGAAGGAGTGCGTCGAGCTTGGTGCGGTCCTTGGCTTCGGACAGGTGATAGGGTAGACGCATGAAATAATATTCGCGTGCTTGCACGTCTGCGTCGATTGACTCGCCAGAGCCGTCCAGGGCCGTCACAAGCGATCTATGCTGTGCAAGCTGTCCCTCCTCGCCGGCTTGATCGCGCAGAAAATGGCGAATTGTGTCATGGAGGCGAAACGTGCTCCGATCGAGATCGAGATTGCGAAGGAGAGACAGACCGTAGAACCTGACCAGCAAGTCGGTGGTCTGGCGCCGACCTAGTTTAGCCGTCTCGCGCCAGAGCCGTATGACGATTCCGAGAGGAACGTCTGTATCCTCGGGGAAAACTGCCAACTCGGTGAATCTTGCCCGTTGCTTCTCGTCCAGCAAGCCCGCACTGACATTGATGGTGCGGGCAACAGCTCTCGTACGGTCGTTTTCATCATCCGCGTCGAACGCATCGAGTCCCTCCTCAGTCAATCGGCTGTCGGCATCGGAAATCGCCTGCCGCAGTGCCTCGCTCCCTTCAAGGACACGGTCACGCAAGAATCCGTTGACCAGCTTCAGGAGTTGCGCCCATTCGCCCAGACGCGCGGCGAGATGACCAAGCTCCGACGCTTGGCCGACGACCTGATCTTCAGGTAACCCCCAAGATAGCAGCGCGTGCGCCTCGTTCTGCTTCATGGCGTCGACCGGCTGGCGAAAGGCTTGCGCCGGAACGACGCGGCCAAGCCGCGTCGTAATGAGTCGCGTTGTGTTTGGTCCACCACGCAGAAACGGCAGCAAATCTCCTTCGCGCCAAACGTCGTCGATCACCATTAGGATACGCCGATCGCCCAAGGCGTCACTCAGTGCTGAGGCGGCCGCATTTATTGTCTCCAGTCCCGGCGCTACGCCGGTCAGGCGTGTGATGAGGTCCGAAATATTCGGCAGTATCGCTTCCGGCTTCTCACCCAGCTCGACCCAGAGCACGCCGTCGAAATACGCATCGACGATGTCGGGATCATTGCCCAACGCTTGGGCAAGAGTCGTCTTTCCGTAACCACCAGCGCCACGCAAGGCAGCGGTGATAGCGACCGCATCGCCTCTGGCGTCGAGAAGCCGCCTCTTTAGCGTATTGAACTCGGCTGGGCGTTGCACGAAATCCGGCGGTAATTCAGGCGCCATCATCGCGACGCGCTTCTGTCGGCTTTGATCGCGTAGCACTCGCATGAGCGTGGTGCGATGCTCCGGAAGGTCGAGGTCGTAAATTTGCCCGAGCCAGCGCGGTAGCTGGCCGAGGTCGCCGAGACCCGGTCCTTTGACAGGCGATACGGTCTTGCCTTCTTGGCGAGCGAGCCTGATCTCACGACGAATAACCGGACTTTCCAATGCCGCCGCAGTCACGACGAGGACGAAGTGCTGCAACAGCTTGGACTTCAGGGCATCTTCAACCTGACTCCACCAGTCGCGCCCGCCTTCTAGCGCGATGATGTCCTGCCAGACGGAAAGATCTTCCTTGAGCAGTCGTTGGCGCAGATCCGCCGCGAACTCAGCGCCGTCCTTGCGCGAGTAAGAAACGAAGACGCGCTCCCCGCCCGTCATTTGACGTGCTCTATAGTGTGGCAGAAGCCAAAGTGAGCGGCGGGATTAGAAATGGGTCGCAGAATCGCGCCGCGACGATAATGGCGAACCACACGCGAACCTTGTTCAGCCTGTCGGTGAAGCTGGTGGTGCGGACTGATTTTGCTTGTCGCGCACGCTGGGGCAATACGAAACTCGTCCATGCGCGTTCCTTCCCGAACGCGAAGGGTCGGAGCGCAAGTTCGCTCGCCGGAACGGCCGATGCGGGATGCCTCGCTTCGCGCTATCAATGCGTTGCGGCGGATGAACCGACAATGAACCGCTTGAGCCGGTCCAGCAGGGTTTCTTCACGGAACCGGTAGATCTTGATCCCGATCTCGGGACTGCACACCGCGATCTCGTTGCCGTGAACCGCGAGCCCCTTGGGACCGCCTTCCATTTTGTTCCGGTTGTTGACCTCGTGGAAGGTTGCCTCCTCGTTGACCGCCATCTTGAATACCGGCGCGACGGAAAGGTCCCGCGCCGTTCGGCCCGCCGTGAAGCGATAGACTTTCATGTAGTTCGCGCCCGCATTGGTCATGATGAGGTGGCCGTTGTCGGTGAAGGCCACCGAATGCGGGTAGCGCAGATCGTCGTCACGGATGTCGGCCACGGGGTAGGGCCCGTAGATCGGATCGCCGGCGTTCGCGCCGCGCCGAAAGATCGTTACGCTGTGGGAGCCGTGATTGGCGGATGCGAGCCAGGCCCCATCGTTCGAGAAGGCGATCCCGTCGGGGTGATCCATCGCGGGATGCTTGAGCTCGTAGCAAGGCGCCGTTTCGATGCGCACGGGCTTGCGCGACAGCACCCGATAGAACGACACGGTCCCGAGCGAGAGATTGCATGCCGCGAGATGATCGCTGCCGGGAACGAATGCGACCGCGTCGGTGAATTCGAGCTTGGTGTCGGGGCCGGCGATCTCGAAGCTCGGCGCAGGCCCATAAGTTTCGCCCGCCGGCTCGAACAGCGCCACCGCGCCGGCGCGCTGCGCGACCGCGAGGATCTCGGAGCCTGAATTCTCGAACGAAATATCGTGCGGATATTGCAGCCCCGCCAGGGTGCAGAACGGCGCGCTGGCAAACCGGCCGTCCGCACCGCGGCGAAACAGCAGCGCCTCGTGGGTGTCTGCCGTTGCGGCGCCCAGCACCGCGCCGGACGACGAATAGCCGAGGCCCTCGAAGCGCATGGACGCCCCGGTGGGCAGCAACTGCTGGGCCGGCTCGGGATCGATCTGGAATGTTCTCAGCACCGCGCCAGCCTGCCACTGCGGCGGTCCCGGTCAAGGGGCGCGGGCGTTGCGGCGCGCGTTGTCCTCGACTTGCACTGGCTTTGGTGGCGACTTGCACTGGCTTTGGTGGCGTGACGCAGCGGCAAGCGCGGCCCGCGATACACGGGGCGTGCGGGGCCGCTAGCCCTCCTCGCGCTTTGCCGGCTGCTGTTGTTGCTGTTGCGGTTGTTGTTGCTGTTGCTGCGGTTGTTGCTGCTGCTGTTGTTGCTGCTGCTGCGGTTGTTGCTGCTGCTGCATCGGTGTGCGCAGGAGCGGCGCCCGCCCGCCTTCTGCGGCTGCGAGTTCCTCCGCCAGGACCGCATATTCGTCGGCGAGGCGGTGCCATCGCCGCGCGATGTTAGAATCCACGGACATCGCCGCCAGATCCCGGCAGCGTTCGGCTTCCGTTCGGTAGTGGGTGGCATTGGCCATGCGTGCCGAGAAATCCTCACCGAGCCGACTCGTTCCGGCCGCAGGTATGAAAAAATTGATGCGTGCTCTGCGCGCCCAGAAGCGGCACAAGCTCACAGTTTCAGAAACGACCGGTAGCCAGTGGCAGTGGCAAACACGCGGCCGCCCAACCAGCGCGGGCGCGCCCGCTTCGCTCCATCATCTGTGACAGCGAGATGAGGATCACGGCGGTCATCAGCAGGGCGGCCCCGCCCATTGCGTACATGATTTGATCGGCCATGCTCGGTAATCGGGCGAGGGGACCGGCTGGTTCCCACACCCGGGCGTGGCCCGCGGGCATCACTTGGGCGGCCTTCAGGGAAGCAGCCAGCTGCGGGAGGCAACGACCGCCAAGGTCATGCTGGCCGTGAGGCCTATCGAGATCGCAAGCGAGAGGCCGATGATCCTCGCGATTTTCCAGCGGGACATGTCATACCCCCACGCGTCCAATAGGGGGGAAGCTGACAGATCTGTTTCACAGGGTCGAACCGGAACTGGTATCGTCCGCTTAGCCGATAGGTTTGCATTCGATATCGAAAGGGCCACTCTCGAATTCAAAAGGACCAATGGAGGTCGAAAGGGGCCAGCACCACCGCAATTGCCGGTGCCTGCAAAAAACGAGGCCGCGATGACGAAGCTCCAGGCTCGTTTTCTTCGTGCCACACCCGCCGACGCTGGCGTGCTGGCGGAGCTTGTGCAACTCGCAAGCGAGGGTCTGGGGCTCCATCTGTGGACGAAGCTGGCGACCGGCGGTGACCCATGGAGCGTCGGCCGCGCGCGCCTGAGCAGCGAAACCGCCGGATTGTCCATGGGCTTGGAAACGGACCAGCACCGTTTCGGTGCGCTCGCGCAGGGGCGGCGAGCCTATCGCCGGGCAGTAAGAGTTGGGGTGCTTACAATTTCTGGAACGCTAGGTCTCAAAAATGGAGCGGCCCAAAAGACGAGGCCGCCGACGAGGGCGGCCTGGCATGCCTCAGCGTCCGTTATTTGAGCCTTGAGCGAACGCCATGTCCTTTCCCGCCGATGCGAGCATAGCCAGCATCGCGGGCGCGGTGTACTGAGCGAAGCGCGCGATGGCTTTCGCGTTCTCTTCAGTTGTGGACTCGACAGCTTGTTCGGCCGGAGCCTCTTTACCCTGCTCACTCATGCAACAGTCCCCAACATCACCCCGGAAACGTTAGCGCGCCCCGGACGGCCGTGTCGAATCGCAAAACAGCCGCTCACAGATTCAAGTCAGGCCACTAGGGGTCGAAACGGGCCAGCACCCACAGCTTAGGTACTGGCCGAAATAGGCCACTGCCGATCCAAACTAGGCCACTCTCGCCCGCGCGACTTGATTCGGTCTGTGATTGTGGGGTCGCCCGCAGGCGGGGTAGTGTCTCAATTCCTAAACAGGAAACTGGAGGTCGTATGAGAACCTATCGCCTTCGCGAAGGTCAAATCGTTCGAGTCGTGGATGGCCCGTTTAGCGGCTTTTGCGGCGAAGTGAACGAAGTGGATGAAAAGTTCTCGACCGTCAAAGTTGACGTTCAGGTGTATGGCCGCGTGACATCAGTAGATGTGGCGCCTGAGCAAATCGAGCGGGTGGCAAGAAATTCAAACTGAGACGCTACCGCAAGCGGTACATGCGACTTGTCCACGCCCTCTCATTCGAACAAGTCGCCCTGAATTACCTTGAAGCGGGCGCGGCGCTTCGCGGGCGTGTCAATCGGATTGATCGGCTGCGTCGCCAGCGCGGCGTCAAGGAGGTCGCCCAAGGTCCACACGCGATCCGCGATGCCAAGGGCGACGGCGGGCGTGGTGCGCAAGGACTCGTGAAGGCGCACGAAATTGTAGTGCATCACGTAGAGAACCACGGCAGCGGCGTGCTGCTCGATCCGCTTTGAGAAGCCGAGCCCAAGGCGCGAGAACCGCTTGCAGGATTGGCGCAATGTCAGGTGCGAGCGTTCCACCAGCGACGTGCTGATATCGGACGGCACGCCGCGTACCACGTCATAGTCTACCGCGATTACCTGAGCGGGGCTGTAGCGGCGCGAGGCTTCCTTTACGTTCAAGTGCGTTACCGAATAGGTCTTGGTGATGACGCCATGCGCGGCGCGGCCTACCCAAGCGTCGCGGATCGCGGGCCGGTAGAAGTGCAGGCCATCGGTCGAAATCTCCGGCGCGCCAATGACGCGACCGTGCAAGTCCTGAATGAACTGGTCGGTGTCATAGTTTGCAGGTCGCCTGCAAAGTCCGTGTTTAAGTCAAACACGGCCGGGCCAAAACCGCCAACTAGGGCGGCCTACAGGGGATAAAATGACAGACGTACCGTTCAAAGTAGGCGACCGAGTAAAGAAGCGCTCAGGTTACGAATATCCGGGCTTCATCGTGTCGGTTTTTACAAACCGAGCCGGGGCCGTTCGGTATGTAGTGGAGGCAGACCACCCTGCCTTCTCCGGCATGTTGCACATCTTCAATGGCGATCAGCTTGAACATCGCTAAGGCAAGCTAGGCCACTTGCAAAATCAAAACCGGCCACTAGAGGTCAAAACAGGCCAGCACCCACATCACCGGTACCGTCCGAATTAGGACATCTGTCGGTTTGAATTAGGACACTCGGGGCTAACCCTTGGCTATTCCAAGGGGAATCGCATTTTCGTCCAACATGGACGATTTTCCTTCCGGTTGACGCGGTAAATCCGCGCTTAGCTTCGGCAGCCTTCTTGACAGGAGGGCTACATGTCGAAGCGCAGAAACCCCCGCGAAATCATCGAATGGGCCATCGTCCTTGCCGCGTTAGTGAAGGCCCTAGTCGAGCTAGCAGAGCGGCTTCTTTAGCCGTTGGATGACGGCAAACCGGCTCTCATTCCCGGAACCGAATCGCCGTAAAATCTAGAGGCCGTCACCGGCTCTCTCCTTGTTGCTTGACGCGGGTCCTGCGTCCGGGACCGGGCGAGCTGTTCGCTCCCCAGAACAAGGAGCCCAGCCATGGATGCTACCCATGGAGGGGAGCTGAAAGCCGTGCACGTGTGTGCGTACACACGGATACGGTTCGGTAGCCTTGAACACGTTTGCGAGCACTATCGCTCGTGGCCAGGGCAACTCGAATTCAGCTTCGACATTCCGGCACAGCCGGAACAACCAGTGACGGCCAGCCCTCCAGGCTAGGAGGCGGATGGCGACACCCGGCCGAAAGGTCGGGTGTCGTTTTTGATGCTTCGAGGTCTTGATGCTGAAGTGCCTCATCCCCAAAGTATTGGGATCGGCCCTTTTCGGGCTAAGCTAGCGTTATACTATAAATAATAAGGATACAAATAATAAGGATACAAAAATGAAAATTAATCGACTGAGAGTGTACCTGGAAATAGCAACATTAATTACTGGAATTATTTTGATAGCTATTCACTGGTCTGATTGGATTAGAACCTTCAGTTTCTAACTCTTTCCCCCCTCAATGACGCGGAAGGCACGCCGCCGATCTGGTGCGGTCACTACCGGATCAATCGGCTGCGTCGCCAGAGCCGCGTCAATCAGTTCGCCAATCGACCACGTATGATCGGTCAGCCCTTGGGCGACCGCTGGCGTACTCCGCAGGCTTTCGTGGGGCGGCAGAGGTTGTAGTGCGCGACGTAGGCTAGAGGATATCTAGGTCGCCTCGCGCATCTGGCGCTGGCGAGTGGCTTTCCATTCCTCCAAGCGGTCCATGCCGAACGTTAGGAAGTAGCCAAAAGTCCGCTGCGGAACGCTGAGTGGTACGATGTCCTCGGGCGGAAAATCGCGTGCCCGGCATTCGTCGTTCCGCGCCTGTAGATCGATCAGTCTCTTGACTGGCGGTTCTTCGCGCTCGATTTCGTAACGCCGCGTCATGAGCTTCTTGAATGTTTTTTCGCTGCGTTCCGCGTTCTCAATTTCAATCGCCAGATTGATAAATTTCTCGCACAGTTCGCAGTGCTTCTCCGCTTTTTTGTCCGGCGCAACTAGGTAGTCGATCATCGCCCACAAAGCGACGAAAGCAGCTAGCCCTTCGGACGTGTGTTTCCAGCCTCCAAGGACGAACAGAAACAGGCCGCTACCCGCGACGACGGTTATGATCTTTACCCAATCGCGCCAGCCGCCATAGAACGCGCAGAAGCGTTCGTGATAGCGCCGCGACTTCTGGACGCTGAAATCTAGATCGTAGAAGCGATCCTTTAGCTCTTGGGCTTCGGCTGCGCCGGGCGCGGCCGGTCCCAATCCGTCGTTCTGTCGATCTGCTTGTCCCATGCCGCTCCTCCGCGATCTCTAACGTCGGAATCCCGAGTTGTAGACCTGTCGCTTTCTTTTCTGACCTGATCTGACTGTTCGCGCCGCTTATCCTCGGCCATGACGGAATCGCTCCTGTTTTGGGGAGGAGCGAAAGTCGGTCAACCGAGAGTTAGGGTCAATCACGGCCCCAAACAATTCGGTGAATTAGGACACTGCGATCCTGAAATTAGGACAGCTCGGCCGGACTTAGGACACCACCACATCACCCACAAGAACATATTGCGAACGGAGAACAAATAGTGTACACACCTGAAGTCGGCCTTTGCCGGCCTCGGGGGCGGTTTGGCGCTCTCCCGAATCTTGGAGCATATGGAGCGGGTCATGACTGCTGCGC
>JBAVXH010000311.1:0-9831 GCA_049698215.1 Xanthobacteraceae bacterium
CCTCAGGGATGGTGACTTCACGAACGAGCTTTTCCTTCGGCTCGTTGGAAGCGTGACCCTTGAGACGCTGGGTGCGGCGGCGGAACGACGCGACCGAGCGTTCGCGCACTTCGTCGGCGCTGAGCGCGGTCACGAGGGTCAGGCGGCCACGCTGCTTCGGTGCGCCGGCGCGCGGCGCCTTCGGAGCGGCGGCTGGGCGAACGGGCGCACCCGCACCGCGCCGCGCAGGACGCCGCTCGTCATCGTCGGCTTCCGGCGTAATGACACGCGCGCCTTTCGCGCGCGCCGCTTCTTCCTCCCCAAATCGCTTTTTCGCGACCTCGTCCGCCTTGCGCTTGGTCTCCTCGTCGTGGCGGCGGCGCTCTTCCTCGGTACGCTTGCGCGCTTCGGCCGCATCGCGCTCCGAGCGCTCGATCGCATCGCGCTGCGCGCGGATCTTCGCCTCTTCCTCGGCGATCTTGCGCTCTTCGGCCTCGCGCACCTTCGCATCGCCAAGCGCATGGGCGCGGCGGCTCTGCTCTTCCTCGGTCAGTGTGCGCAGCACGACGCCGGATGCCTTCGGCGCTGGCGCCGGCGCAGCGGCAGGGGTAGCCGCAGCGGGCACGGCAGGGCCACGCGCAACCACGCCGACCCGGCGCGGCGTGCTGATTGGAGGCGCCGGTGCTGCCTCCGCGGGCTTTGCCTCGCCGGGCCCGAGGGTGCGCTTGCGCACCTTCTCGACCACCACCGCCTTCGAGCGGCCATGGCTGAAGCTTTGACGCACAACGCCCGTCTCGGCGCGTGGCTTGAGCGTCAGCGTCGTCTTGGAGGTGACGCTCAGTTTCTCGCCGGGACTTTTCGTATCAGTAGCCATTCACACCAATCCTGAACCTGCGAACACAAAACCGACGCGCTATCCCGTGCCCCGTCCGCCCGGATCGATCCGGAAGCGTTCGAGACTGCGGTAGCGCTCAAGGAACCCGTTGCTCGCTGGGCCGGCGAGCAGGGCAGCATGTATCACATTTGACCGCCCCAATGCCAAATCCAATTGCGCCGACGTAAACGCCGAAAGAATTGCGATTTCGCCAGCGTTTTGGCCGGTTTGGTGCCGGGCTACGGCCCCTGCGATCTTGCGCGCCCCATCCGTGGCACCATCCGAGGCATTCAGGACCGCCACGACCGGATCGTTTGCCAGCGCCGTTTCGGTCCGCCCGAAGCCAATCGCGACCCGTCCGGCCTTGTGGGCGATGGCAAGCGCATCGAGCGCTGCGGCCTCGAGCTGGCGCTCGACCGTGGCGCCGAGGTCGGCTGCCGCTCGCGCCTCACGCTTGAGGCTGCGCGCAAAGACGTTGCGCTTGACTGCCTCGTCGATGGCCGCGCGGCGCGCCGTGACCCACACGCCGCGGCCGGGGAGTTTGCGCTTGATGTCCGGCACGATTGCGCCATCGGGCGCCGCGACGAACCGGATCAGGTCAGCGAGCGGCCTTACCTCGCGCGTTAGCGCACACAATCGCTCCACGCCGCGGCGGCCTTCCGCCGGTCCGCGGTCAGTGTCGGGAATGTCGGCGCGCGCCAGCAACCGTATCGTCTCCGCCCGCTCACTGGGCCGAAGCTGGGGCCTCGGCCGGCATTTCGTCGGCATCGGCGGCAGCGGCACCAGCGGCACCAGCGGCAAGATCGGCCTCCGTGACCCAGCCGGCCTTGAGGCGCGCCTGCATGATCATCGCCTCGCAATCCTCGCGCGACAGCTCGAAGCCATCGAGGAAGCCCGCCTCGTGCTTGGTCTCGCCGTTCACCCGCTCGGTGTAACCCGCGAGATCGTCGGTCGCGCAGCCGGCCAGATCCTCGACGGTCTTCACGCCGTTCTCGCCGAGCTGGACCATCATCGCCGTGGTGACGCCCGGCACCTCGCGCACCGCATCCTCGACGCCCAGTTCCTTGCGCTTGGCATCAAGCTCGGCCTCGATCTGCCCGAGGTAGTCGCGCGCGCGGGCCTGCAGCTCGCTCGCCGTATCCTCGTCGAACCCCTCGATCCCGGCGAGTTCCTTGGGATCGACATAGGCGAGCTCTTCGACCGACGTGAAGCCCTCGGAGGCGAGCAACTGGCCCACCACCTCGTCGACGTTGAGCGCATCCATGAACACCTTGGTGCGCTTCTCGAACTCGGCCTGGCGCCGCTCGGACTCCTCCTGCTCGGTCAGGATGTCGATGTCCCAGCCGGTGAGCTGGGAGGCCAGCCGCACGTTCTGCCCGCGCCGCCCAATCGCGAGCGACAGCTGCTGATCCGGCACCACCACCTCGATGCGCTCGCGGTCCTCGTCGAGCACCACCTTGGCGACTTCGGCAGGTGCAAGCGCGTTCACCACGAAGGTCGCGATATCCTGCGACCACGGGATGATGTCGATCTTCTCGCCCTGCAGCTCGTTCACCACGGCCTGCACGCGCGAGCCGCGCATGCCGACGCAGGCGCCGACCGGATCGACCGAGGAATCGCGCGAAATCACCGCGATCTTGGCGCGCGAGCCCGGGTCGCGCGCGACCGCTTTCACCTCGACAATGCCGTCATAGATTTCCGGAACTTCCTGCGCGAAGAGCTTCGCCATGAATTGGGGGTGGGTTCGCGAAAGAAATATCTGCGGCCCGCGCGCTTCGCGGCGCACGTCGTAGATGAAGGCACGGATGCGGTCGCCGTTGCGCATGGTCTCGCGCGGCAGCATCTCGTCGCGTCGCACGATCGCCTCGCCGCGGCCGAGATCGACCACCACGTTGCCGTATTCGACGCGCTTCACGATGCCGTTGACGATATCGCTGATGCGATCCTTGTATTCCTCGTACTGACGATCGCGCTCGGCCTCGCGCACCTTCTGCACGATCACCTGCTTGGCGGACTGCGCCGCGATGCGCCCGTATTCGAGTGGCGGCAGGGTGTCCGCGATGGTGTCGCCAAGCTGGGCTGCCGGATGGCGCTTGCGCGCGTCTTCGAGGCTGATCTGGTTGGCGGGATTTTCCACCGCCTCGACCACCAGCATGTGCCGCGCGAGGCGGAGCTCGCCGGTCTTGGGATCGATCTCGGCGTGAACTTCGGTTTCGCTGCCATAGCGCGAGCGCGCGGCCTTCGCGATCGCGTCCTCCATGGCGGTAATCACGATGCGCCGGTCGATCGATTTCTCGCGCGCGACCGCGTCGGCGATCTGCAACAGTTCGAGCCGGTTTGCACTGACGGCCATCGGTTAGTCTCCTTCGTTTCCGTTCGCGTGCACGGCGTCAGCCGGCAGGCGATTGTCGTTATCGGCATAGCGCGCTTCAGCGCGCGTCTCGCTCAAGCCGCGCTCGCGCGCCGCCTTTTCCTTGCGTAGCGATTCCCGGACCAGTTCGTCGGTGAGCACGAGCCGCGCCTCGGCCATCTCGGCGATCGGCAGCAGCACGTCGGCTACCTCGCCTTCGGCCGCATCCTTGCGGCGCAGCTTCGCGGCCTCGCCTTCGACGCCGGTCAGGATGCCGCGGAAGCGCTTGCGCCCATCCTGAGCGATTTCCATCTCGATCTTGGCCTCATGGCCGGCATGGCGCTCGAAATCCGAACGGCGCACCAGCGGCCGGTCGATCCCGGGCGACGAGAGCTCCAGCCGGTATTCGCGGTCGATCGGGTCTTCCACGTCGAACACCGGCGAGAGGGCACGCGAGGCGGCCTCGCAGTCCTCGATCGGCATCGTGCCGTCGGGCCGCTCGGCCATGACCTGCACGGTGCATCCCTGCGCGGCGGAGACGCGCACCCGCACCAGCCGGTAGCCCAGGCCGTCCAATACCGGCGCGGCGATCGCCGCGACGCGCGCAGCGATCCCCTGCTCGATGATGAGCCGCGGCTCCGCCATATCCCGTGTGTCGAACGCTTGTGTCATGGCCGGCAATGCCGGGTTGTTTCCGGTAACAAAAAAGAGCGGGTCCCGGTGGGAACCCACTCTCAAAAACCGATCGGATCATCCGACCGCTATGAGATGTCCTTGATCAGGACACCGCCGATATAGCGGTTTGGCCGGGAAATGCAATGGGGTGGGGGCCCGGGCGGCAAGTCGCTGCCGGGACCAGGGCGCGTCCTCATAAATCCGGTTTTCTGAGCGAGGATCGTCGGACGTCCGCTTAGCTCTGAAAGCGACCGAATTGCTGCATCGCCGCGAATGTCGCGATGGGCCACTAACCGACAAAAGCCGGATCGCGGCCCCGGCCCCTAAGCAAACCTCGCGCATGATTGCTCGTCTGCTGATCATCACAGGAACTGGTGCCAGAGCACGTCGCTCGTGCCGCCGCCGTTGAAATCGCCGATGCCTGCGATCTGCGCGCTGCCGGGATGTGTCCCGAGATTGACACTGGCGAGCCAGTGGCCGTTCGTGATCTGCCACTCGTCCACATTGCCGGTGGTCAGATTGTAGAACAGCACATCGCTAGTGCCATCGCCGTTGAAGTCACCAATGCCGGCGACCTCCCAGCCGATCGGATGATTGCCGGGGCTGACGCTCGCGGACCACTTCCCGTTCTGGAGAAGCCAGATGTCCGTCGCGCCGGTGCTCGGATTGTACCAGAACATATCGCCGGTACCGTCGTTGTTGAAATCTCCCACGCCGGCGATCTGGTAGCCCGCACCGGGATAGGTCCCGATATCGTTGCTGCCCGCCCACTGTCCGTTGACGATATTCCATTCGTCGACATGACGTGTCGTCGGGTTGAACCAGAGCACGTCGCTGGTGCCGTCATGATTGAAATCGCCGATGCCGGCGACCTGATAGCCGGTGGGATGATTGCCCGGGCTCACGCTTGCGGCCCATTGGCCGCTCGCCAGCTGCCAAATGTCGGTCTGCCCGGTCGCCGGATTGAACCAGAAGACATCGTTCGTCCCGTCGCCATTGAAGTCGCCGGGGCCCGCGATCTGCCAGCCTGAGCCGGGGTGTGTCCCGAACTCGACGCTGCCCGCCCAGGCGCCATGCTTCATCTTCCAGAGATCGACGGTGCCGGTGTTGACGTTCTGCCACAGGATGTCGCTGAACCCGTCGCCGGTGAAGTCGGCCACTGCCGCGACGCCGAAGCCGGCAGGATGAGAGCCGGGCTGCGCGCTCGCCAACCATTTTCCGTTCGACAAAATCCACTCGTCGACGTTCCCCGCATTCGAGGGAAATGGTGGCGGCACCGTGCTTACAAAGCTGTGCGTTTCACCGCTATGGTCAACATAATATCCGACGATCTGATCCAGATCGTTGATGCCATTGATGTAGGTCGCGGTAGCCCCCGGAGCGTCAATCGGCGCCCAAGTTCCCGTATGCGTGTTATAAGCAAAGCCATGCGTACCGCTGGCGCTGTCGTAGTAGTACCCGACGATCACGCCTGCGTTGTTAATGTCATACGCCACCGTGCTGGAGCCGTGCGGATCGTCCAGCAGCGAGAAGTTGCCGTTGTTGTAAAGGAAACCGTGCGAACCAGACTGCCCGACCACTTGGACTGCGTCGTTGAGGCCGTGGGGAATCGTGTCGACGGGGCCGATGACCTGATACGTCCCATTCTGAAAAACGAATCCGGTAAAGTGCTGAACGTCTACAGTGTGCGGATTGAAATCCTCCACAATAGAGTTGGTGTAGTAGCCTACCACCGTGCCAGCGTTATTGATTGCTTCAAAGTGGGTTTCATCCCCGCTCCTCGTAGGATCGTGATAATCGTACAGAGAAAAAGCGCCATTGTGATAGATGAATGCGGAAAGAACCTCCCTGCTGAAAAACCCTATAGTGTCCGGCGTGGTAGGAACGGATCCGACAATGTCGCCGGTATCATTGATGCCGTTAAATTTCGACCTGAATGGGAGGCCGATGACCGGAACTTCCACGTAAGTGCCGCTGCTCTTGAGGAAACCATGCCGGGTTCCATTTTGATCAACGTAAGTGCCAACAATGTCGCCATTGTTGTTGATCTCTTGCGGAATCGTGTTGTTGTCGCTCGGAGGAGCGATGAAGCCCTGCTCCGTGATGACAAGGCTCGGAGGAGAGGAGGAAAGTGGCTGATCACCGGCCGAAAGCGTGAAGCTTTGTGTGCTGAAATGCCCGGAGAAATTGAGCTGAATGTCGCCGCTGGTTAGGTGGATTGTCAGGACGCCGCCTGAGTCGGTGTCGGAATAATGATACTCCGTCACCGAGCTGAGAGACACGCCGGCCAGATTGATCTGGTCGCCCGCCGCGGCAGCGGCGATATTACCGGCGAAGCTGGCGGGATTATCGAGGGTCAGCAGCCCGCTGTCGCCCAAGAACATAACGGTCTGGGATACCGCTTCGGTCAATTTGAGCGTGCTGCCGTCGGCAATCTCGAGCGTTCCGGACCCGGTGACTGCACCATCGATCTTGAGCGCATCTGAGGTAATAGTTCCGTTGTTGGTGATGGGAGCATGGATCGTTCCCACGCCGCTGATGTGGCCGTTGACATCAACGATCAAGCTTGACGAATTCAGCGTGGCATTTGGGGCATTCTGAAGGGTGGAAAGAACTAGGTCGCCGCCGACAGAAAGGTTGCCCCAGTTGAAAGTGCGACCTGCCAGAGTGAGCGTTCCTGAGGGCAAAATTGACTGAAGGCTGGACTGCAGCGGGATATAAGTGCTGCTTGCGCTGTCGAAAGAAAAAATGTCGCCGCCGTAAAGCAAGATGTCGGCGGCGTTGGCAGCGATGACACCGCCAACGTTCAGATGGATTGTGCCATTAAAGACGCCGAAAGGACTGCCAGTCTGGTAAGTGCCCCCTGTCAGCGTTGACCCGGACAGGCTGGTGAACCCGCCGCTGGTGACAGTGAGTGTCATGTCGCCAGAGCTTGCGCCCAGTATTCCAGTATTGGTCAGGCCCGCAGCGGTTATGGTCAAACCATTGAAGCCCGAAAGAGATGTGTCGTTGACAAGCATTCCTGAGACGTGAATTTGACCGGATCCACCGACAAACCCATTGTTCTCCAAGGAGCCAACAGAAAGGACTCCTCCATTAAGCACGCGGAGGTCGCCGCCTGTGTTGATCGCGACGCCGCCTGCAGCGGCCAGGCTGCCGTTCACCCAGATAGTATTGTTCGTGAGACTGATGGACCGAGTCGAAAAGCTCTCATTTCCGGCAATGTTCAAGAGCGAATCAAAAATGCTTCCGCTGCCGGTGGTGATCGTCGGAATAGTGACGTCGGCATCTGCGGCATTTGGCACGATGCCGCCGGCCCAGACCGTGGGATCGTTCCAATTGACGGAAAATGTGGAAGCTTTCGCAATGAATGTGTAGGTCGTCATGTGTGTTGCTTTGCAAAATTGCGTGAGTGAGCGGTCCTTCGGCGCTTGCGTGCTTTCATCGAGAAGCTCCGGCACGATCCGACAGCGCATCGCGCGCTTCGCCGAGCCGCGTTGTGGTGCGCCCGCTGCTAAGTCTTCCTAGCGCGCATGCGCGCAAAAGCAAATTCCCCCGTTGAGTTCCCGCGCGGCAACAGCAATCGACGCTACGGCGTTGCATGCGCCGCGCTCGGATCATTCTCCGCGCCGGGCGGCGACTTCCAGTCGCCGTGTAGTCACTTGCCACGGTCGCGAGCCGCAGGGGTCGAAGGCGTGTCCGAACGTCGGCTAAGGGTCATTCGCGTCGCCGTCAGCCAAGAGCGCTCTTCAATCCGCTTCCGCAATGCCCCGAAAGCCGAAGCAAAACAGGGTATCAGCAGACCGCGAATGGAAATGCCGTTGGCCGTGGCTATGACGCCGACTGAACCAGAGCCCTTGCCGCCAACAGAGGCGCTTGGGCAAGCATCCCGCCAAGGAGCAATCGCAAACGACCCGATCTGCTTTAGCCTGCGAGGCCGCGCGGGCGGAGCCCATTCGCAGATGAAGCGAACGAACTCTCTTCTGGTCCCCGGCAACTCATGGATTGGGCTCAACCCACCCTACGCGCTGCCTTAACCCTCTGTTCATGATTACGAAAAAGTTTCTGCCTGCGGCGACCGCCGCGGCGGACCTGGTTAATTCAATCTAGACCGCACCTCCTTACCCTTTGCTGCAAGGCGGATCGCTGACGGGAGGCGGCCGTCTGCGATTTTGAAAAAGCGCCAGGAGGCGGCACGTGGACGCGGGGCATCCCACCAGTTCGGTTCTCGATGCGGGGCGCACCTGCGGGCGCATCCTGTCGGTCAGCGGCTCGCAGGCGAGCGTCGGCCTGCCGCTGGAAAGCATCGATCCGGTGCGCGAAGCCTCGATCACCGTCGGCAAGTTCCTGCGCATCCAGCGCGCCAAGTCGCTGCTGATCGGCATGGTCACCGAGGTGACGCAGGACATCACGGCGGCCGCGCGCGAGCAGGGTTTCCGCGCCGCCGCCCGCCTCGACATGATGGGCGAGATCAAGCAGCGCGATGACGGCAAGGCCTATTTCCAGCGCGGCGTTACCGACTATCCGGCGATCGGCGATCCGGCCGCGCTGATCACGCGCGATGAGCTGAGGTTGATCTACGACATCTCGAGCGGCGACACGATCGACATCGGCCATCTGCAGCAGGACACCTCGATCGGCGCCTACATCAATGTCGACGAAATGCTGAGCAAGCATTTCGCCATCCTCGGCACCACCGGCGTCGGCAAGTCGAGCGGCGTTGCGCTGATCCTGCGGCAGATTCTCGAGGCGCGGCCGAATCTGCGGCTGTTCCTGCTCGACGGCCACAACGAATATGCGCGCTGCTTCGGCGACAAGGCGCTGGTGCTCAATCCGCGCAATCTGAAACTGCCGTTCTGGCTGTTCAACTTCGAAGAGACAATCGACGTTTTCTTCTCCGGGCGCCCCGGCGTGGACGAAGAAGTGGCGGTGCTGGCGGAGCTGATCCCGCAGGCGAAGAGCAACTACACGCAGAACTACCGCACGGGCGACCGCGTCACGCTCAAGCGCAACGATCCGAAGACCACCGGCTATACCGGCGACACCCCGGTGCCGTATCGCCTTGCGGATCTCACCGCCCTGATCGACGAGCGCATGGGCAAGCTCGAAAACCGCTCCTCGCGCATGATCTATCACAAGCTGATGCAGCGCATCGAGACCGTGCGCATCGATCCGCGCTACGCCTTCATGTTCGACAATGCGAACGTCGGCGGCGACACGATGGGCGAGACGCTGCGCCAGCTGTTCCGCCTGCCGGCCGACGGCAAGCCGATGACCATCATGCAGCTCGCCGGCTTCCCGGCCGAGGTCGTCGACTCGGTCGTCTCCGTGCTCTGCCGCATGGCGTTCGACTTCGGCATGTGGAGCGACGGCGCATTTCCGCTGCTGTTCGTGTGCGAGGAAGCGCATCGCTATGCATCGGCCGACCGGACCATCGGCTTCGGACCGACCCGCAAGGCGATCTCGCGCATCGCCAAGGAGGGCCGCAAATACGGCGTGTTCCTCGGGCTGGTGACGCAGCGCCCGGCGGAACTCGATTCCACCATCATCTCGCAGTGCTCGACCCTGTTCGCGATGCGCATGGCGAACGAGCGCGACCAGGGGATCGTACGCTCCGCCGTTTCGGATGCTGCCGCAAACCTGCTCGCCTTCGTGCCCTCGCTGGGAACGCGCGAAGTGCTCGCCTTCGGCGAAGGCGTCGCGCTGCCGACCCGGCTGAAGTTCAAGCAGCTTGCTCCGGAGTTCATTCCGCACAGCCAGGCGGTGATCAACGCATCGACCGATCCGTCGAGCACGACGAGCGAGGATTTCATCGACACGATCATCGACCGCTGGCGCGGCGCGACCATGAGCCACAAGCAGACCGGCGTGGACGGCGGATCGGAATTCGAGTCTATGGCGCGCGACGAGTTCTCCGCGCTGTCGGTGGCGCCGCAGGCGCCAAGCGTAGCGC
>JBAVXH010000312.1:0-23685 GCA_049698215.1 Xanthobacteraceae bacterium
ATGAAGGAAGGCGCCCCCGCAGGCTCGGCGCAGACCGACCAGCCAGGCGGCGCGCGCACCGGCGATACGAAGGGTCAGCCCAGCAAGCAGCAGCAGGGGCAGGCCCCGCGCGATCGCGATGGGTCCAAACAGGGCGCATCCGAGCGCAACGGTACCGGCACCAAACAGGGTGCATCCGAGCGTGACGGCGGTACCAAGCAGGGCGCCTCCGACACGACGACCAAGCAAGGCGCCGGCGGCACCCCTGCGGCCGGAACGAAGGGCGGCGCGTCGAGCAGCGTCTCGCTCACCACCGAGCAGAGGACGACGATCCGACAGACGGTGCTCACCTCGTCGGCCCCGCGCGTGACCAACGTCAACTTCAACGTCAGGGTCGGCACCGTGGTGCCGCGCACCGTGCGTATCGCGCCGCTGCCGGCGACCATCGTCTCGATCGAGCCCACATGGCGCGGCTACATGTATTTCGTCTATCAGGACGAGATCATCGTGGTCGAGCCGGGCACGCTGCGCATCGTCGCGGTGCTGGAGGTCTAGGCGATCAACATCCTCCGCTCATTCCCGCGCAAGCAGGAATCCAGGGCCAAGACCTGGGTCCCCGCTTTCGCGGGGATGAGCGGGGTGAGTTTTGAAGGCGGCTTCGGCCGCCTTCTTTTTTTGCGCGGGCCAAGGCTAGAGTGCGCGCGTGAAGGAGCAACGCATGATCACCCGCTTTCCCGGACTGACCCCGACACGCAGCCGCGCGACGGCGACCGACGATCTTGTGTTTACCGTGGCGGTCGCGCCCGACCCCTGCCCCACGACGGTTTATGAGCAGGCCGTGAAGGTGCTGGCGCGCATCGACGACAGTCTTGCGATGTGCGGCACCGACAAGAGCAAGATCCTCTCGGCGATCATCTATCTCAATGATGTGACGCAGAAGAAGGAGCTCAACCGCGCCTGGGACGAATGGGTCGATCCGAAGAACCCGCCGATGCGCGCTTGCATTGGGGTCGACATCGAGCCGCCGCACCTGGTGGAGATCGTGGTGACGGCGGCGAAGTGACTCCACCCCTCATCCTGGGGAGCCACGCGGAGCGTGGCGTCTCGAAGGATGGCCACGGGCTCTGTCCTCACCTCTGGCCATCCTTCGAGACGCAGTCCTTCGGACCGCTCCTCAGGATGAGGACCAGGGTTGATGACGACGCTGCTACCCCGCCAAGTCCCTCATCACCGCATACAGCGCCGCCTGCCCCTCGAAGCCGATGCCGGGGCGGTCCGAGAGCGAGATGAAGCCGTTCTCGATCACCGCATCGTCGGCAAAGCCCGCGAACACGCCGAACACGCCCGGATAGCTTTCCGCACCGCCGAGCCCGAAGCCGGCCGCGATCGCAAGCGACATCTGGTTGCCGCCGTGCGGGAAATGCCCGGTGCGCGGCCACTGGAATTTTTCCAACCGCGAAAGCGTATGCGCGTATTGCGCGATGCCATAGGCCTGTGGCGGGTCGACCTGGATCACGTCGCGACGCCCCGGCTTCAGGTTGCCGAAGCGCACCAGATTCTCGACGTCCTGCGTCGAGAAAAGGTTCTCGCCGGTCGAGAGCGCATGCGGATAGGCGTCCGAGATTTCGGCAAGCGTCGCGAAGTCGAGCGGATCGCACGGCTCCTCGAACCAGCGCAGCGCAAACGGCGCCATCGCCTTGGCGTAGGCCAACCCTTCCTTCAGATCGAACTTCGAGTTGGCGTCGACGGCAAGTTCAGCGTCCTTCGGCAGGATGCTTTTCACCGCCTCGATGCGCTTGATATCCTCGGTGAGCGGCGCGCCGCCGATCTTCATCTTCACCATCGTGTAGCCGGCATCGAGATGGCGCTTCATCTCGTCGCACAGCTCCGGGATGCCCTTGCCCGGCGCGTACCAGCCGCCGCCCACATAGACGAAGCATTTCGCCGGGACCTTGCCGCCGTTGTGACGCTCCGCCAGCAACGCATGCAGCGGCTTGTCGGCGATCTTGGCGATTGCGTCCCAGATCGCGACTTCGATGGTGCCGATGCCGATCGAGCGCTCGGAATGCCCGCCGGACTTCTCGTTGCGCATCATCACGGCGACGCACCGGCCCGGATCGAGATTGTCGCCCGCCTCGTTGAGCAGGGTCTTCGGGTCGGCCTTCAAGAGCCGCGGGATGAAGCGCGCGCGCATCTGCGCGCCGCAGGCATAGCGCCCCGTGGAGTTGAAAGCGAAGCCCGCGACCGGCCTGCCGCCGCGCATCACGTCGGTGATTACGGCGACCACCGAGGTGGTCATCTCGGAGAAGTCGATCGATGAATTCTTCAGCGTCGAGTTCAGCGCGATCGAGGTTTCG
This sequence comes from Xanthobacteraceae bacterium, assembly GCA_049698215.1. Lineage (GTDB taxonomy): Bacteria > Pseudomonadota > Alphaproteobacteria > Rhizobiales > Xanthobacteraceae > PALSA-894. Next base: position 2,337 of record JBAVXH010000312.1, read on the forward strand.
CGGATGTCAGTAATGCGCATGACTTGTCGCTCGCTGGCACGGCCGTTGCACGACCCAATGGATTTTCCCGCGCGTTTCGTGTCAGGCTTGAGGTGGTGGGGGCGCGAGAATAATGGAAACCGTACAGCAGGTTGTTACACAGGTTTTCCCTGCGGTGTCGATCGGCGCTGCTCTGGTTGCGATCATCGGTTATCTCATCAAGTCATATGTCGACAAGGCTTTCGACAGGATCAACAAAACCGCAGAACAGCTTCGCACGACCTCGCTCGCCATGAAGGGCGAACTGCGGCGGGAAGAGCGCTCCGAATTGGTCACGTTCCGCGTGGCGGTCGAGAAGTGGCAAAACTTCCTTGAAACGTCGGTGTTCGATTTCGCGATGGCGGCGCCCGCCAAGGCGGACGTGGCGGAGCTGTACAAAAGCGACAAGGAGCTGTTTCTCGACGTCAAGGTGGCGGTCGTGAAGGCAAGCACGTATCTGCGCGATGAGGTTCTGGAAGTCGAGTTGATGGCGGCTGTCGACCGGATTCGGAAGACCTATTATCCGATCATCAATGAGCACATGCCGAAACTGATCGACCTGCAGACATCGCTCATTCCAATCCAGACGAAGTTGAGCAAGTTCGCCGAAGGCGACATGAAGGATATGTCATTCGCGCCGACGCAGCAGGATCTGGACGACAGTCGCGCCCTTCAGGCGCAGCTCACCGAGGAGTTGAGGGCGTTCGCCGAGACGGTAACCACCCGCTACGAGGAGGTCGCCGAACAACTGGCCGATCTGAAGCAGTCGATCAACCGCTACATCTACCGGCCTGTCACCGAGGCACGCGTGGACACCGACTAGGCGCGCACGCGCCTCACTCAACCCTCAGCTTCGCGTCGCGCACCACCTTCCCCCACTTCTCGATCTCGGCCTTGATGCGCGCGCCGAATTCCTCCGGCTTGTTGGCGACCGGCACGAAGCCCAGTGTCGCGAGCTTTTCCTTCACGTCCGGCTGCGCCACCGCCTTGGCGATCTCCTTCTGCAAGAGCTCCACGATCTCCTTCGGCGTCCCGGCGGGCACCACCAGTCCGGTCAGGGTGTCGGAGTCCTGATCCTTGATCCCCTGCTCGGCGAAGGTCGCGATCTCGGGCACGGATGCGGCGCGTTCCGGAGTCGCGACGCCGAGCATGCGCAGCTTGCCGTCCTTCACGGCGGCCAAGGCCGGCGGCAGCGCCGTGAAGGCGATCGGCGTGTGCCCGCCGATGGTCGACTGGATCGCCGGGCCCGCGCCAGTGAACGGCACGTGGATCAGATCGAGATTGAACGAGAGGCGGAATTGCTCGCCCGCGAGATGCGGGGTCGAGCCGACGCCGGGACCCGCGAACGAATACTTGCCGGGATTGTCGCGGATCAGCTGCACCAGCTCCTTGATGTCCTTCGCCGGCACGGAGGGGTTCACAATCACGACGTTCGGCGAATAGGCGACGAGCGTGACCGGCGCGAAGTCCTTCACGGCATCGTAGGGCACCTTGGCATAGAGGCTCATGTTGACCATGAAGCCGGTCGAGACGATGTGGATGGTGTAGCCGTCCGGCGCCGCGCGCGCGACCTGGCCTGCCGCCGTGTTGCCGCCGGCGCCGCCGACATTCTCGACATAGAACTGCTGGCCGAGCGTCTCCGAGAGCTTCTGCGCCACGATGCGCCCGATCACGTCGCTTGGGCCTCCTGCCGCGAAGCCAACAACGACGCGCACCGGCTTGTTTGGATAGCCTTGCGCGAACGCCGTCGCGGTGCCCAACATCACCGCAACAAGCGCGAGCAGCATTCGCATCGGCATCTCCCTCTTGATTTTCATTGCATGTATCATCGGCGCGCACGCCGCACAGAACAAGGGCAAAAACAACGGCGGTGGCGGTTCCCTCGCCTCGGACAGTGCCCCTTGATCTCGGCTCTCACAATGCGCGCTCAACCGGAATGACCACGACGATGTTTGCAGCGCGTCAGAACCACCTGCGGCACCGTGGCGGCGGGCACGCGCGCGTCACCAACGTCGAGCTGTTCTTCGATCTCGTTTTCGTGTTCGCAGTGACGCAGCTTTCACACGGACTGCTCGAGCACCTCACCCCGATCGGCGCCGTGCAGATCGCCGTGCTGATGCTGGCGGTGTGGTGGCAGTGGATCGATACCGCCTGGATCACCAACTGGCTCGACCCGGACCGTCCGGTGGTGCGGCTCCTGCTGTTTGCGATGATGCTCGCCGGATTGGTGATCGCGGCCGCGATTCCGCGCGCGTTCGGCGACCGCGGCGCGGTGCTCGCGTCCGCCTACCTGACGATGCAGATCGGGCGCGACCTGTTCATGCTGTGGGCGCTGCGGCGCCACGATCAGAACAACTGGCGCAACTTCCTGCGCATCACGATCTGGCACCTCTTCAGCCTGCCGTTCTGGATTGCGGGCGCGTTTGCCGACGCCAATACGCGGCTCGCGCTTTGGGGGATCGCGGTCGGCATCGAGACGCTCGCGCCTATCGTCGGCTTCCACGTGCCGGGGCTCGGCCGCTCCACCACGGCGGACTGGAATGTCGAAGGCGCCCACATGGCCGAGCGCTGCAGCCTGTTCGTCATCATCGCGCTCGGCGAGTCGATCCTGATCACCGGCGCAACCGCCGCGGGCCTGCCGTGGAACCTCGAGAACGGCGCCGCGTTCCTGGTCGCCTTCATGGGCAGCGTCGCGATGTGGGCGGTCTATTTCAACATCGGCGCGGAGCGCGCGAGCCGGCTGATTGCCGCCTCCGACGATCCGGGACGGCTGGCGCGTTCAGGCTACACCTACCTCCATATCCTGATCATCGCGGGCATCATCCTCGCGGCGGTCGGCGACGAACTGGTACTGCAACACCCCTCCGGCCACGCGAGCGTTGGCGCGGTCACCACGATTGTCGGCGGGCCCGCGCTCTATCTCTTCGGCAATGCGCTGTTCAAGCGGTTGTCAGCGCCCTATCTGCCGCTCTCGCATCTCGTGGGACTTGGACTGCTGGCGCTGCTGGCGCCGGCGGGGCTCTATCTGTCGCCGCTCGCACTCGCGACGGGCGCGACGGCCGTTCTCATCGTCGTGGTCATCTGGGAGTGGGTGTCGCTGCGGCCGCGCACCGTGACGTGAACACATTGTAACGGAACGTCTCGCACTGCAGCGTGTTGTTGTTCCGACTCTCAAAAAGGAAACGGAACATGGACAAGGATCGCGTCGAAGGCTCGCTGGAACAGGCCAAGGGCAAGGTGAAGGAAGTCGTCGGGAAGGTAACCGGCGACGCCAAGACCGAGGCGGAAGGCAAGGCGCAGAAGACCGCAGGCAAGATCCAGAACGCGGTCGGCGGCCTGAAGGATACGCTCCGCGGCGACAAGTAGCTCCGTCGCGTCAGAACAGCGAAGCCCGGTTCCGCAGGGAGCCGGGCTTTTCGTATGGTGCCGCATGGCCAAGGAGATCAGCGCGGGCATTCTGCCGTTCCGGCGGCGCGGAGAACTTGAAGTGTTGTTGGCGCATCCCGGCGGGCCTTATTGGGCGAAGAAGGACGCGCGCGCGTGGACGATCCCGAAGGGCCTCGTCGATCCGGGCGAAGAGCTGCTGGCGGCCGCGCTGCGCGAATTCGCAGAGGAGACCGGCTTTGTGGCGCACGAGCCGTTCATCGCGCTCGCGCCGATGAAGCAGAAGAGCGGCAAGGTGGTGCATGCGTTTGCCAGCGAAGGCGACTTCGATCGCGAGGCGCTTGTGTGCAACACCTTCGAGATCGAATGGCCGCCCAAATCGGGCCAGCGCAAGAGTTTCCCCGAGATCGATCGCGTCGCCTGGTTCGGGCTCGAAGCGGCGCGCGAGAAGATCCTCGCGTATCAGCGGCCGTGGCTGGAGGAGCTGGAGAGCATTCTGAAATGATCGTAGGGCGGGCAAGGGAGCGCAAGCGACGTGCCCGCCGACACACGTAGTGGCGGTCACGCGGTGAGCACCGTCGGCCAGTCGGCCTCGTCCTCCGGCACGATCCAAGTTTCCTTCAACGCCTCGGCCTGCCTCTCGGCCCAAGCCGGCAGCGCCATCATGGTTTCTATGTAACCGAGAGCCTCGCGGCTGACCTTCTGTCCGTACGTGTTGAGCCGCGCGACCATTGGCGCATACATCGCGTCCGCCGCGCAGAAAGCGCCGAACAGGAACGGCCCACCGTAGCGCGCGCGGCAGTCACTCCACATCGCATCAACGCGCGCGACATTCGAGCGGGCCGCCTCGGATAGCGCGCGCTCGCGGATCGGACGACGCAGGTTCATCGGGCACTCGCCGCGCAAGGCGGAGAAGCCTGCGTGCATTTCACTGGAAATGGCGCGAGCCTCGGCGCGCGCTTTCTTGTCCGCGGGCCACAGCTGCTTTTCGGGAAATTGCTCCGCCAGATATTCCATGATGGCGAGCGTCTCCCACACATGCACATCGCCATCGATCAGGACGGGCACGAGGCCGGCGGGCGTGTAGGCGGCAAGCCGCTGTTTGAAGTCAGGATTGCCGAGCGGCGAGCCGAACGGGATCAGAATTTCCTCGAACGGGATGCCGAGGACTTTCATGACAATCCAGGGCCGGAACGACCACGAGGAGTAGTTCTTGTTGCCAATGATGAGCTGCATCATGCGGCCTCCGCCGGCAGGCGTTTTACCTCGGGCCAGTCATACTCGAATTTCGGGATGACCCAGGTCTCACGCAGCGCCGCGCGCCGCCACTCCTGCCACGCCGGCAGCGCGGTCATCGCCTGCATATAGGCCTTCGCCGGCGCGCTGACCTCGATGTCATAGGCGATGAAGCGCTGCACCACCGGTGCGTACATCGCATCCGCAGCCGAGAATTTGCCGAACAGGAACGAGCCGCCTGCCCCATACTCGGCCCGCGCATTCGTCCAGATCTCCTGCACGCGTGCGACGTTCGCCTGCGCGGCAGCGGATAACGTACGCTTCGCCGGCGGGCGCCAGAAGCTCATGCCGCACTCTTCGCGCAACGCCTCGAACCCGGCATGCATCTCGGTCGAGATCGCGCGCGCATGCGCCCGCGCGGCTCTGTCGGCGGGCCAGAAGCCGATGTTCGGAAATTTCTCCGCGAGATATTCGAGGATCGCGAGCGACTCCCACACATGCGTGTCGCCGTCGATCAGGATCGGCACCTTGCCGCCAGGCGAATGTTTCAGGATCTTCTCACGGCTGCCATCGTCATAGAGCGAGATCACCTCCTCGTCGAAGACAAGCCCTGCGACCTTCATGGCGATCCACGGCCGGAACGACCAGGACGAATAGTTCTTGTTGCCGATGACGAGCTTCATTTTAGAATTTCTCCTCACCGAAGTGGCGCTGTTCATCAGGAAAATCGCGATAGAGCGCAAACGTCGCGTTGTGCACCAGCGAATTCACGCCGAAATGGACGCTCTCGACCGGGTCGCGACGCGACGCAACCACGTGAAAAGCGGCATCGAGCTGCGCGAGATTCTTCGTCTCGATGATGACGTGAAACTCGCCGATGCCGCTTGGACCGAGCCCCAGCTTGCGCCGCGTGAGCCGCCAGCGTTCGATCTTCTTCTCCGCCTTCAGATGATCGAGATAACGCGACACCGCGTCGCTGAAGGCGGTATCGCGCACGCCCGGCTTGAGGTCGCACCAGATGTGATAGAGGTCCATGCTGCCCCGCGTCCAAAAGCAGAATGGACGCAGAACGTTCGGGCGGCAAATGAAGACGTTTGATCGCGTCGATCAACGCGAGGAATAGAGGGCGGCGCTATTTCTTGTCTTTCGGTTCCGGCGCCTCGACCGGCGCGCCGGATTTCTTCCACTCGCCGAACCCGCCCGTCATGTGTGCGACGGGTTTGAGCCCCATCTGCTGCGCGGTCTGCGCCGCGAGCAGCGAGCGCCAGCCGCCGGCGCAGAAGAACACGAACTTCTTGTCCTCGGCGAAGACCGGCTTGTGGTAGGGGCTCGCCGGATCGACCCAGAACTCCAGCATACCGCGCGTGCAGGAGAATGCGCCGGGGATCTTGCCCTCGCGCTCGCGCTCGCGCGGATCGCGGATATCGACGAAGGTGACGTCGTCGCGCCCGTAGAGCTTGCGCGCGTCCTCAACGGTCAGCGACTCGACCTCGCGCTCGGCCTCCTCGAGCATGGCGCGGAAGCCTTTTGTGATCGTCTGCGGCATCGCCCGGTCTCCTGTTTTGCCCCGCTATATGGTGTTGTGACGGGCAGCCTGACAAGGCAGCATGAAGCGCGGCCAGCCAGGTGGTCACCGGTTTTGCGTGCGGTCGCGCGCGACTAAAGTGTCTCCATGGCTTTCACCACCCTCGACCTGATCGCGCTCGCCTGGTTCGTCATCGCCTGGGCGGGCTATGCGGCGCACGTCGAATACATGCCGAAAAACAAGCAAAGCCTGAATGCGCTGATGAACCAGTACCGGCTGCTTTGGATGCAGCGCATGCTGCATCGCGAGACGCGCATCGTCGATACGCAGGTGATGGCGACGCTGGTGAGCGGTACGGCCTTCTTCGCCTCGACCTCGCTGCTTGCGATCGGCGGTGCGCTCACCATCCTGCGTTCGCCGGACGAAATGCTGAGCGTACTGGCAACGCTTCCCTTCGGCGCGCCGACCACGCGGCTCGCGTGGGAGGTCAAGGCTGTCGGGCTCGCCGTGATCTTCGTCTATGCGTTCTTCAAGTTCGCCTGGTCGTACCGGCTGTTCAACTACGTCGCGATCCTGCTCGGCGCGATGCCGCCCGAGGAGGACAAGAACACGCCGGACGCGGCGGCGCACGTGCAGCGCACGGCGCGCCTCCTGGAGGCCGCGGGCCGGCACTTCAACCATGGCCAGCGCGCGATTTTCTTCGCGCTCGGCTATCTTGGCTGGTTCGTCGGCCCCTCTGTGCTGATGGCGACCACCGCGGCAGTGGTGGTCGTGATGTGGTGGCGGCAGTTCGCTTCCGACGCGCGACGCGCGATGGATGCCTAAACCGGAATCTGCACCAGCCAGAAGGCCAATGCGGCCACAAGCCCGAGCGCCAGCAGCTCGGTCATCGCGCTGGAGATGCGTTCTTGCTCTTCGAAACGGATATGCGTGTGCATGGCTCCCTCCCAAATTGGGGCCCCCATACAACGCTAACCAGCCGTTGAAGTTCCGGTCACAAAACCCTGTAAAACAGACCGAATCAGACCCCGAGGGATCGGAACGCCCGCAGGGTCACAGCACGGGCTTTCCGGTCGCCCAGAAGCCGCATCCGGACCAGGTGCGACATCGCAAGCCCCATCACCGCGGCCGCGAGCGCCTCGGAGTCCCCGTCAGGCTTTGCGGCCCGGGCGAACTTGACGACCAGCCGCTGCAGTTCGGCAAGATGCCGCGCAGCCGCGTCGTGGACCGGGCCCGGCACGTCGTCGAACTCGATAGCGGCCGCGAGGATCGGGCAGCCTCCGGACAGGCCGGATTGATCGAGCCAGGCGATCCAGCGTTCGAAGAACACGCGCAGGTGCGCGCTGCGGTCCTCGACAGCGCGCAGCGGCTCGGTGACCTCGGCGCGGAAGCGCTCGGCGGCCCGGTCGAGCGTTTCGACCTGCAGCGCTTCTTTCGACTGGAAGTGCGCGAAGAGGCCGCTCTTGGAAAGGCCAAGCCGGTCGGCGAGCGGCCCGATCGTGAGGCCGCCAAGCCCCTGCACGCTCGCGAGATCGACCGCCTCGTCGAGGATGCGCGCGCGAGTGCGGTCGCCTTTGGGGAGATCGATCATCGCAAAAAAATAGCACGGTCGTTCGGTTCGGCAAAGGTTGCGGCGGCGGCTCGAATCCGCGATGGCCTGCGCATGGATGACAAGCCCGCCGCCCGCCCCGACGCACCCGCCATCGAAGCCGTCCTGCTCCGTCTCGTCGCCGAGCGCGGCGCGGGCAAGACCGTCGACCCGGCCGAGGCCGCGCGCGAGCTCGGCGGCCCGCATCCAGATCAATGGGGGCCGCTGATGCAACCGATCCGGCGCGCTGCGGTCGCGCTCGCCGAACAGGGCCGCGTCGTCATTAGCCGCAAGGGCAAAGCGGTCGACCCGCGCGACTTCAAAGGTGTCTACCGGATCGCGGCGCCGCGGCACGATTAGGGGGCGGGAAACAGCTCCGCGGTTCGCCCGGTGAGCCGATACACGACAAGCCCGACCCACTCGCGCATCGCTGTGTCGGTGCGGCGCAGGCCATCGCTCAGCGGCGAGAACGGCCGCAACAGGTCGACCGCGCCGCGCGTGCGGTAGTCGACCGGGAACGCCTCGACCGGAAACCCGCTCGCGCGGAAGAGGCCGACCGAGCGCGGCATGTGGTGCGCCGAGGTCACAAGCAGCCAGCGCTCGCCCGGCTTCGGGTTGACCACGTCCCTGGTGAAGCGCGCGTTCTCCAGCGTGTCGCGCGACTTGTTCTCCAGCGTGATGCGCTCCTTCGCGATGCCGAAGCTCGCGAACAACCGCGCCGCGAGTTCGGCCTCCGTGGTCGTTCCGCCATAGACGAGGCGCCCGGAGCCGCCGGTGAACACGATGCGCGCATCCGGGTAGCGCCGCGCAAGCTCCGCGATCGCGGTCATGCGCTCGGCTGCCTCGTTGAGCGCAACCTCGCCCCGCTCCGGCGACACAACGGTGTCGAGCGCGCCACCGAGGCAAATGATGCCGTGCGGCGCGCCACGCGAAGCGTCCCACGGAGAAAATCGCTCCTCGAGCGGTAGGATCAGCGCATTGCCGAGCGGTGACCAACCCGCGATCGCGATGAGGAGAAGACTCGCGACCGCAAGCCTGCGCCCGGCGCGGGCGAAGCGTGTCGGCATCAGCACGATCCCCACGAGGCCGAGCGATATCAGCAGATTTGAGGGCAGCGCGAAAAAGCCGAGGATCTTCGCGAGGACGAAGAACATCTATTTCTTCTTCCACGCTTCGTAGCGCGCCTTGGCCTCGTCGTTCGGCGGATAAAGCCCGGGCAGCGGCACGCCGCGCTCGACCTCGCTCACCACCCAGGTCTCGTAGCGCTCGTGCTCCTCGCCCTCCTCGGCGACGAAGCCGACCAAGTCCTTGGGGATCAGCACCACGCCATCATCGTCCGCCACGATCACATCATCCGGGAACACTGCGACGCCGCCGCAGGCGATCGGCTCCTGCCAGCCGACAAATGTGAGACCGTTGACTGAAGCCGGCGCGGCCGTGCCCTGGCACCAGACCGGCAAGCCGGTCGCGACCACACCGGCCTTGTCGCGCACGACGCCGTCGGTGACGAGCGCGGTGACGCCACGCCGCATCATGCGCATGCACAGAATGTCGCCGAAGATGCCGGCGGTGGTGACGCCCATCGCGTCGGCGACCGCGATACAGCCTTGCGGCATCGCCTCGATCGCGGCGCGTGTCGAGATCGGCTTGCCCCAGCTTGCGGGCGTCGCAAGATCCTCACGCACCGGCACGAAACGCAACGTGAAGGCGGGCCCGACCAGCCGCTTGCCTGCTGCCGCCGAAAACGGCATCGCGCCCTGCATCCAGCAATGCCGGATGCCTTTCTTCAGCAGCATCGTGGTGATGGTGGCGGTGGTGACCTTTTCGAGCGTGGCAATGACGTCGGGCGAAAGACTCACGGAAGGCGCCTCCGGTGCGCAAATGCGACGGTTGAAGCAGATCAGGGACGATAGGTGAGCGCGCGCCGGGCGGCTAGCCCTCGGGGACGCCGGCGAGGCACAGGCCTTCCATGTAATGCAGGCGGTCGTAATCGCTGGCGAATGGATAGGTTTCGCCGTGGCTTTTCACCGTAAAATTCGGCTCGATCGCCAGAAGCTTTTCGATATGGGGTTTCGCCTCGTCGGCTTTGCCAAGATGCCCCAGCGCGGCAATCAGCGGCTTCGAGGCATTGACGAAGCCGGGGTTCGCCTTCGCGACGCGCCGGCCGATCGTGACCGCCGCCTGGTAATTCCGCCCCATGAGGTGCGCGATCGCATCGATCGTCTCATAGAATCCAAAGTAGGGATCGAAGGGCGCGAGCTCGCGATAGCGATCCATGCGGCGCAGCGCCTCTTCGTAATCGCCGATGTAGCAATGCGCGACAGCGCTCAGCGCCCACACCACCGGCAGGTTCGGATTGAGCCGCAGCGCCCGGTCGAACCAGTGTAACGCGCCAGTGAAGTCCTTCTTCCAGGAACAGGTGTGCGCGTAATAACCCATCGCCTCCGCGTTCTCGGGATCGTGCTTCATCGCCTTGAGCGAAAGATCTTCCGCGATCTGCAGGGTCTTTTCCGCGTCGTTGGTCCAGCCCTGCCCCACATGCGTCATGTGCCAGTGGGCCGCCCAGCCGAGCACCATCGAGTTTTCCAGATCGATCTTCAGCGCCTCTTCGATCAGGCGGCCGGATTCCTCGAAACTCGCCTTGTCCATGCTGTAGAACAGGGGGATCGCGCGCAGCAGCAGGCCGGTGGCACCGTGCTTTTCGCGGCGCTTGGGCTGGCCTTCGATATAAAGAATGACCGGGTCGATGCGCGCGACGATCTTGGCGGTCACCTCGTCAAGCTTGTGCAGTTCGTCGACACGCAGCTCGAAGCGGTCGTTCCAGACCGGTGTTGCGTATTGCGTCAGATCGAGCAACCGCACGCTGATCTGGTACTTCTCGGCGCTGCTTGTCAGCGCCCCGTCCAGCACGAAATCGAGTTCGTTCGGCCGCAGCACATCGTCGTTCAGCGACGACGCGCCGTCGCGGCGCTTCAGGGCAACTGGCGCGATCACATCGAACCAGCGAAACCGCGCGAGCGCGGCAGCGATCTCCTGACTCATCGAGAGCGCAATACCCTCGTCGCGCGGCGATCGTGCCGCCAGGAACGGGAGCACGCCGACGCGCAGCCTGTTGCGGTTCGCGGGGACCACGGGAGCTTTCCCACGCTTGCGCGATGGCGCCGGGGGCGCGGGCGTCGTCTGATCCTTCTCCTCGCGCACCGCGAAGCTGCGGATCGCTTCATAGAGAGCACACGTCTCCGGCGAGGGCTCTACATCCAGAGTCAGCTTCAATGCGTCGCGGCAGCGCGCAAACTCGCGCAAGGCCTGCGGCCGCTCGCCCAGGTCGGCGAGCGCGCGCATCAGGATGCGCGAGGCGCCCTCGTGAGTCGGATCGAACACGATGAGCCGGCGCGCGATGTCAGCTCGCGCGCGGGCATCCGCGTGTTCGCCATGCGCTTCATCGAGTTCGGCTTCGAGCAGCGAGCGGCGGCGCTCCACAAAGCGCGTCCGCTCGCCAAGCAGCCAGTGATCGAAGGCGACCGCGATGCCGTCGAGCTCCTCCAGGAGTTCGCCAGTCAGATGCGAAGCGAGTTCACTGCGATGCGGTCCCGCGTCTGGCGAGAGAACGGCCAACGCGTCGATCCAGCACAGGTTGGTCTTGAGTGAAACCGTTTCGCGATCCGCGGAGATCAGGTCCTTCGCCAGCGGACCGAAGGCGACGACCAGCTCCCGGTACGATTGCCGGAAGCTCGCACGCGCCTGGAATTCCGGAACGCGATCCCACAGCATCGCAGCGAGACGGCTGCGGGCAAGGCGCTGGCCGCCGGCAAGGCAGAGACAGCCGAGAATCGCTCGGGCCTTGCGTCCGACCGGGAGAATGTCCTGTCCGAGATAGGACGTAACTCGCATCGGCCCAAGAATGTGAATGCGGGCGATGACCCGGGACGACTCGGTGTCTCTGGGAGGCGCGGGCGTTGCGCTCCCGAACGGGATGATTTGACCCAGTTCCCCCGGCGAAACTCTCTTCTGCATTCGGGGTTGCCCCTCCGCTGCACAAAGCTCGCACTGTCACGTGCGCCTCAGTCTCTGCACAACCATACTGAGCTTTTTTCCGGTCCGAAAGAGCACTTTCACGCGAAACTCACAGTTCGCTGCATTCAGACTCCTCACGTTTTCACGATGGTTAGACGGCTGTTTAACATTTGGGCGCGAAGTCTGACGCATAAGCTGATCCACCGACGCCATAAAGGTGATCAGGAATCAGCTGGAGGTAGCAATGCAGGTTCGACTCTCTCCTTCTCAGGTGCAGGACAGCGGCAAGGTACGCATGGGAAACCTGAGCCCGAACTTCCCGGCGCCGCGCACCGAGAAGAGCGAAACAACCGACAATAGTAAGGTTCGCATGGGCAACTTGAGCCCAAGCTTCCCGGCACCCCGCACCGAGAAGGCCGACACGGCCGACAACGGTAAGGTCCGTTTGGGCAACCTCAGCCCAAGCTTTCCGGCTGTCCGCGTTGCTTCGGCGGCGACCGCCGACAATGGGAAGGTCCGCCTCGGCAATTTGAGCCCCGCACTCTAAGTGGGCTTCACCGCGCGACCGTATCAGGGCGGTCTCCTGCCCTGGTACGTCGTATTGATTGGGCCGGTTACTGGCGGGCATGGACTGCGCGGCCCAAAACCGAGGCCCTGATGGATCAACCTTCGCCCGACACTCCGCTGGTCAAGTTCTACCGGTTCCTCCCCGGCGCCCGCGCGCCGGAGCGTGCCGATCGGTCGGCTGCGGGTTCCATGCCGACGCGCGCTTTCCGCTATTGCGAAGCGATGCGCACCGCCTCGGCGCTCGGCTGGTATGTGTTTCCGCCGATGAGCTTCAAGCTGATGTGGGACGGCGCAAACGACGTCGTCTGGAACTACGAGAACAACGATAACTGGTATTCGCTGAACGTCGCGCAGTTTCCGAATTTCGCCCAGCATTTTGACAGTGTGGCGCCGCCGGAGATTCACGGCTATTCGCCGCCATTCCTCGGATCATTCAAGGATCCCGCGGGTCTGATGCTGTGGAGCGGCTTCGTCGCGCGCACGGCGCCTGGCTGGAGCCTGCTGATCCGCCCACCCGCCAACCTCACCCGCAGCCTCGGTTACGAAAGCTACGAGGGCATCATCGAGACCGATCGCTGGTTTGGACCGCTGTTCGTCAATCTGAAACTGACGCGGCCGAATGTGCCGGTCGAGTTTGACGCGAACTATCCGTTCCTGCAGGTTCAGCCGGTTCACCGCAGCGCGTACGGGGACGCTCTGGACAACTTCGAGGTTGTCGAGCGCCTTGAGGACCTCACGTCATCGGATTGGGATGACTTCCACAAAACCGTCTCCAAGCCGATGGCCGATCCGCATCGCCAGCGCGGCGAATATGCGGTGCATACGCGCAAGCGCCGGCAGGACGAAGACGCCAAGTCCTAATCACCGCCGCGCCGGCCAGAATTTAGGCCGGACATGTTCACATTTGCTGTTGACGGAAGTATTGCTTCTACGCTCAGTTGCACAAACGAGGGATAAAGCGTCGAAATGACGGATTGGCCGCACAGCGAGCCCGGTGCGCAGCGCGCTTCGGCCCTCGGGCGGGATGGGGCAAGCGCCCCGCAGGGCACGGGCGACACGTCGCCGGCCCGTCTCGGCTGGCTCATTTTCTGGATGAGCGGCACCCTTCTCTCCTTCATTGTGGCGGCGCTTTCGGTCCGCACGCTGGCCGACAAGCTCAGCGCCTTTGAGATGATGTCGGTGCGCAGCGCCGGCGGGCTGATCATCCTTTTCCTGCTGGCGGTTGCGCGACCCGACTTGCTCGAAGGGCTCCGCGCGCGCCGCCTCCCCCTGCAGGCCGCGCGCAACGTGGTGCATTTCGTCTCGCAGATCTGCTGGACGGTCGCGATCATGGTGTTGCCATTCGCAACCGTGTTCGCGCTCGAATTCACGACACCTGCCTGGGTCGCGCTGCTCGCAGTTCTGTTTCTCGGCGAACGCATGACGCTGCCGCGCGCTGCCGCGTTGACGCTCTGCTCGATCGGCGTGCTGGTTATCCTGCGCCCCGGGATGGCTTCGTTTCAGCCGGCCGCGCTGCTCGTCGTGGCCGGCGCGCTCTTGTTTGCGATCACCGCAACCATCACGAAAAAGCTGGTCGAGACCGAGACCACGTTTTCCATCATGTTCTGGATGAACGTAATGCAGTTTCCGCTCAATCTGGCGGGCAGCGATCCGATGTTCATCTTCCGCATCGATGCATCGATGCTCCTGCCGCTCATCGGGGTCGCGGTCGCGGGCCTCTCGATCCACTATTGCCTGACCAATGCGTTCCGCTACGGCGATGCGATGATCGTCATCCCGATGGACTTCCTGCGCGTCCCGCTCATCGCGTTGATCGGCTGGACGCTCTACGGCGAGCACCTCGATGCGTTCGTGTTCACCGGCGCGGCGCTGATCATCGCGGGTGTGCTGTGGAACGTGCGCGCCGAAGCGCAGCGCCACGAGGGCCCGGCAGCCGCCCCGACGCGATCGGCGATCCAGCCCGCCGAATAGCGGTCGTCCCGGACGCGGTAGCGGCTATCCGGGATCAATCCCAGTTCGGCGCCCAGCCGACGCTGACCACACGCCCGGCGGGTTTCGCCAGCGCATCGACCTCAGCCATCTCCTGCGGCGTCAACGCGAAATCGAAGATCGACATGTTTTCGGTGAGGCGCTCGACCTTTGAGGTGCGCGGGATCACGATCGCGCCTTTCTGAACCAGCCAGCGCAGCGACACCTGCCCGGCGGTCTTGCCATGTTTCTTGCCGATGCACGCGAGCGTCTCGTCGCCGACGGCGCGGCCGCGCGCGATCGGACAATAGGCCGTGACCGCGATGCCGTGCTTGGCGCAGGCGGCGCGCACCTTCTCCTCGTCGAGATAGGGGTGCCACTCGATCTGATTGGTAACGATCGGCTCGGACGAAAGCTTCACCGCCTCCTCGATCAGTTGCACGGTGAAATTTGAAATCCCGATGTTGCGCGCGAGGCCCTTCTTTTTCATCTCGCACATCGCGCCCATCGTGTCGGCGAGCGGAATCTCCGGGTTCGGCCAGTGGACCAGCAGCAGGTTCACATCGGAGACGCGCAGGTTCGCCAAGCTCTGCTTCACGGCACGCGCGAGATTGGCCGGAGCCAACTCCGTGTGCGGCACCTTGGTGGTGACCCAGACGTCCTCGCGCTTCACACCGGAGGCATGCAGCCCCTCGCCTATCTCCTTCTCGTTGCCGTAGATCAGCGCACAGTCGAGATGGCGGTAGCCGAGCTTCAGCGCCTGCTCGGTGATGCGCGAGCCGACGGCGCCATTGAGCTGCCAGGTCCCGAGCCCGAGCACCGGGATCTTCGCGCCATTTGCTTCTACAGTCTGCATGTTGGTCCTCACACGTCCCACTTCGGCGCCTGCGAGGGGTTGACCACGCGGCCATCCGGTTTCTTCAGGGTGGCGATCTCGTTCATCTCGGCCGGGCTGAGCGAGAAGTCGAGCACATCCAGGTTCTCCTTCTGCCGATCCGGCTTGCCCGAACCCGGAATGACGATGATGCCCCGCTGCACCAGCCAGCGCAGCGAAACCTGGCTTGCAGTCTTGCCGTGCGCCTTGCCGATGCGCTCCAGCACCGGATCGCCCGGCACACGGCCGCGCGCAATCGGGCAATAGGCGGTGATCGCCATCCCATAGCCGCGCGACGCCTCGATCACCTTGGTCTGGTCGAGAAACGGATGCACCTCGATCTGGTTGGTGACCAGCGGCTCTTTGGTCGCCGCCTGCGCCTCTTTCAAGAGCGCGACGGTGTAATTGCACACGCCGATGTGCTTCGTCAGCCCATCGCGTTTGGCCTTGTTCAGCGCCCCGATGCTCTCCGCATGCGGCACCTGCGGATTGGGCCAATGGATGAGCAAAAGATCGACCTGCGGGAGGTCGAGCAGTTTCAAGCTATTGTCGAGCGAGCGAGCGAAATCGTCGGCCTTCAGATTGTTGTCGCGCACCTTGGTGGTGAGGAAGATGTCCTCGCGCTTGACGCCGGACGCCTTGATGGCGTCGCCCACCTCTTTCTCGTTCCCATAGAAGGCCGCGGTATCGATATGGCGATAGCCGTTGCGGATCGCGGAGAGGATCGCCTCGCGTCCGGTGTCTTCCTTCAGCCGCATCGAGCCGAACCCGACGATCGGGATCCGCGCTCTGTGCGCTTCGACATACTGCATGGGAACTTCTCCTGTTCTCAAGCTTATAGCGCGCGCGCTCGGCCCTTGGGAGCGGGGCATAAGTGCCGCCGCGCCGCGCGACCCTACATTGCACCACTGCAAAATTTCGTGCCAACATGCCATAAGCCGCGGAGAGCAACGTCGATGGGCAGATACAAGCACGCAATCCTCGTCCTTATTGCACCGCCGCTCGCAATGCTCTTTGTTCAGTATTTTCCCAATGCTTGGCTCCTGCCGACTTCGCCGGAGATGTTGAAGCCCGGTTGTTACATCCATCAGGCAAAAAAGATCGACGTCACGAATTGCGATCGCTTGCCCGCGGCCGACGCCAAAGCAAGCCCGAACCCAAAGGCCAAGACAGGTGCGCAGCTTCGCGCGATGGAAGTGAAGGCGCGGGCCGAGTTCGGTCTCGCGACCGCATTCCTGATTGTGGTTTCGCTCGGCGCGGCCGCTTTTGCCGCATATCAGCTCCATGTTTCATGGTGGAATACGGCGGGTCCAGCAGAGGCAGCGAACCGTGCACACCTTCCCGCCGACAAGAAATTTATCCGGCGAATTTTGTTCTTCGCGATCGTTCTCGCCGCTGCTGCAGCCTACCGGGATTGGAACGGTCACGACTTTGGCCACACTTTGGTATTGGCCGTGATCGAGGCATCGAAACAGGCGGAGTCGGTCATGCCTTCGATGCATAAAGCCCTAGAGTGTCTCCTCGCCATAAACCTCTTCGCCGCTTATCTATCGACGGCGCTGTTGCTCGTCTACCTCGCGAGCCTGACAATCCCGACTGGGGACTCCGGTCAGGGCACGAACGGGCTTGTCGGGCTGCAATTCGGAATCGTGTTTGGCGCTGTCATTTTTGCCCTTGGAAGTTTCGCCAACAAGACCGGAGTCGCTTGGGCCACCCTCGCCATTGAGGAAGGACCCGGCACGCCGCTCGCCGACCTGATGAAGACCATCGTCGACGTGTGGGCCGCGGCCGCGAGCGCGTTCATGCTGGTGGCGATCGGGACCGCTTACTATGGCATCCGTAGCGCGCCCGATCGCAACACCGCCGCGGTAGCAGGGCTTATGGCGGACAAGACCGCATCCGGCGACGACTTCAAAGCGCTCGGCTGGCTCGTGCAGATCATGCTGGCGCTCGCACCAATCTGGGCGCCGCAAATCCTCGGCAAGGTGTTTGACGCGGCCAAAACGATCCAGTAGCGGGGCGGCGCCCTCCTATCGCCCGGCAAAGGTCTTTTCCTGCTTGCCGTCGAGATCGTCCTTTCAGTTCCTTGTCGGTCTCGTTGAGGATGGTGTCCCAGATCGCAGCTTCGATTCGATGGCAGTCCGCCTGATCGTGCGGCGCTGAGCAGCGCGGGCACACTGCCGCGAAGGCTGGCGTCCGTTATCGGCGCAGGCCTATCATGACGGCGGCCGGTCCGGGGCGACACCCGACAGACAAGCCGGCTCAAGGAGGAAAGGCCATGAAACGCATGCTGTTCGGCGCCGCATTGTTCGGCGCCGCCGTTCTTGTCGCGCCTGCATGGGCCGACATGAAGACACCGCTTGCGACCGCTCCGGCCGAACAAGTCGGGATGTCGAAGCAGCGGCTCGACCGAATTCAGGAGATGTTCAAGAAGGAGGCGGAGGAGAACCGTCTCCCCGGTGCGGTGGTGCTGGTCGCCCGCAAGGGGAAGCTCGTGCACGCGAGTGCGACAGGATTCCAGGACAAGGACGCCGGCAAGCCGATGGCGGTCGACTCGGTGTTCCGCATCTACTCGATGACCAAGCCACTGGTCTCGGTCGGCATGATGATTCTGGTCGAGGAAGGCAAGGTCCAGCTCACCGATCCGGTTTCCAAGTTCATTCCCGCCTTCAAGAACCAGCGGGTGAGCGCCGCGAAAGCTGACGCCGAGTTCGCGCGTGTCACCTACGGTACGGTGCCGGCTGACCGCGAGATGACGGTGCAGGACCTCATGCGCCACACGGCGGGCCTCGCCTATGGCGAGATCACGGTCAACGCGCCGGTGAAGGATGCCTACACCAAGGGCGGGCTCTATTCTCCCACGGTGCGCGATTTCGATTCCCGCGCGCTCACGCCCGCGGAGTTCAACGAAAAGCTCGCGGCCGCTCCGCTCGCACACCAGCCGGGCACCTACTGGGAGTACAGCCTCGCGAGCGACCTGCTCGGACGGGTGATCGAGGCGGCCTCCGGTCAACGCCTCGCCGCGTTCCTCGATGAGCGCATCTTCAAGCCACTGGGCATGAACGACACGGCATTCGTCCTGCCGGCCGAGAAAGGCGGCCGCCTGGCGCAAGCCTTCCCGACCGATCCGGCATCCGGCCTGCCCAACAAGCTGATCGATGTCTCAGCAGTGCCCGGCAACGATTCAGGCGGAGCGGGCGCGGTTTCGACGGCTCCCGACTATCTGCGCTTCACGCAGATGCTGCTCAACGGCGGCCAGCTCGACGGCGTGCGCATCCTGTCGCGCCCGACCATCCAGTTCATGGCGTCCGATCACCTCGGCACGCGCATCCAGGCGGCGCTCACGCCGGGCGAACTGCTGCTCGGGACGCCGGGTTACACCTTCGGCCTCGGGTTCGCGGTGCGGCAGGGCGCGGGCGTTGCCGGCGTGCACGGCTCTCAGGGCGAATACTTGTGGGCGGGCTATGCCGGCACGTTCTTCTGGGTCGATCCCAAGGAAGAGGTGACGGCCGTGCTGATGACGCAGGCACCGAGCCCGGCGCGCGCGTTCTATCGCCGGCTGATCAAACAGCTCGTCTATCAGGCGATCAACGATTGATCAGACGACCATGGCGCGCCCGGTCGACTAACGGGCGCGCTTCTTTCTCAGGACGGAATGGGAAAGAACCGGGCTCGCGCCGTTGCCAGCACGACGCCTGTGTCGAGTTCCTCCAAGCGCCCTTCGACGTCCACATAGCGGCCGTGATCGGCGACCAGCGAGCCTTTCCCGATGATCGGCGTCTCGACCGGCACCGGCTTGACGTAGCGAACGGTCAACTCACCGGTGACCGCGGTCCGCGCAGTCGTCCGGACGACGGCGGCCGCCAACACCTCATCGAGGTAGGCAGCGACGATGCCGCCGTGCGCCGCTCCCGGCGGCCCGCTGTATTGGCCGGGAATAATGATCGGCGAGATCACGCCTTCGGCGGTCTTGAAGCACCGAACGTGCAGACCGGCGGGATGTCCGGGACCGCAGCCGAAACACTGATGAAAGCGGCTATCCGACTGGCCAATGGGAAGCCGCTCCTCCAACCCTGCAAAGGCGGCGCGAAATGGCTCGGGAAGAGATGAAGTCAAGGTCCGGCCTCAGGTGTTCAGCTTCCCGCCTCTCGTAGGGGTGCGGTATCGAGACTGTCAACTTGCGCCAGCAGCGTGGCGCCCTTCGCCCGCACGCTTTCGGGAAACGCGCAGGCGCGGCGCGCCACGGTATCGAGATGGACGGCGGTCAGCGTCGTCGTCGCCGCGACTTCGCCGGTGTCCGCCTTGCGCATCTCGTGCGCGAAGCGGACTACCTTTTCCCTGATCTCGAGCAGCACCGAGTGAACGGTGACGATGTCGCCGGCCAGAAGCTCGCGCTGGTACTGAATGGTTTGCGCGACCGCCGCCATGCCGCGCTTGTTGACCCGCAGGAACTGCGGCGTCAGCCCGAGCGCATGAAAGAAATGCCGCGTGCCTTCGTCGAACTTGCCGACGTACCACATGACATTCATGTGACCCATCTCGTCGCAATGCCACGGATAGACCGTACCCTTGTAGGTCAGGAGCCCCTCGCCCACCGCCGTCACCCTGTCTTCTCGAAGATCTCGCGCCCGATCAGCATGCGCCGGATTTCCGATGTGCCGGCGCCGATCTCGTAGAGCTTGGCGTCGCGCAGCAAGCGCCCGGTCGGGAAGTCGTTGATATAGCCGTTGCCGCCGAGGCACTGGATCGCTTCCAGCGCCATCCAGGTGGCGCGCTCGGCCGCGTAGAGGATCGCGCCGGCCGCGTCCTCGCGCGTGGTGCGCCCGTCATCGCACGCCTTCGCCACTGCATAGACATACGCCTTGGCGGCGTTCATCGTCACATACATGTCGGCAAGCTTCGCTTGCATGATCTGGAATTGGCCGATCGGGCGGCCGAACTGCTTGCGGTCGTGCACGTACGGCACCACGACATCCATGCAGGCCTGCATGATGCCGAGCGGCCCCGCGGCGAGCACCACGCGCTCGTAGTCGAGACCGGACATCAGCACGTTGACGCCGTTGCCGACCGCGCCGAGCACGTTCTCCTCCGGCACCTCGCAATCCTCGAACACGAGCTCGGACGTATCGGAGCCGCGCATGCCGAGCTTGTCGAGCTTCTGCGCCTGGGAGAACCCCTTGAACGACTTCTCGACGATGAAGGCCGTCATGCCGCGCGCGCCGGCGGTCGGATCGGTCTTGGCGTAGATCACGAAGGTCTCGGCGACCGGACCGTTGGTGATCCACATCTTCGAGCCGTTGAGGACGTAGCGATCACCCTTTTTGTCAGCGCGGGTGCGCATCGACACGACATCCGAGCCGGAGTTCGGCTCCGACATTGCGAGCGCGCCGACGTGCTCGCCGGAAACAAGCTTCGGCAGATAGCGCTGCTTCTGCTCCTGCGAGCCGTTGCGATGGATCTGGTTGACACAGAGATTGGAGTGCGCGCCGTAGGAGAGGCCGACCGCCGCCGACCCGCGAGAGATCTCCTCCATCGCAACGCAGTGCGCGAGATAGCCGAGCCCTGTCCCGCCGTATTCCTCCGCGACCGTGATGCCGTGGACGCCCAACTCACCGAGTTTCGGCCAGAGGTCGCGCGGGAACGTGTTGTCGCGATCGATCGCGTCGGCGCGCGGCGCGATCTCGCCGGCGGAGAAGCGCGACACCGTTTCGCGCAGCGCGTCCACATCCTCGCCGAGCGCGAAGTCGAAGCCCCGCCAGGCATTCGGGATCATGCGCCACCTCCCTCGCGGGTTTCGCCTGCACGATAAGGCAACCCGCTCTCCATACGTTACCGTATGTTTGACATACGCTACCGTATGGTGTCAAGTGGCGCGCATGGCGCAGGCGTCGCAAGCGAAACAGGAAAAGCCTACAAGGCTCGACGCGGGGGCCTGGATTGCCGCGGGCTTCGATGCGCTCGCCGATGGCGGGATCGACGCGGTGCGCGTAGAGCCCCTTGCCAAGGCGCTCGGTATCACCAAGGGCAGCTTCTATTGGCATTTTGCCGACCGGCGCGCCCTGCTCGATGCGATGCTTGAATCCTGGGCAGAGGGCCGCATCGCGGCGATCCGCGAGCAGGCCGCCATGCGCGGCGCGCCGGACGCGGTGCTCGGCGACCTCGCGGACCTCTACAC